>DAORDK010000095.1:0-11775 GCA_035345935.1 Rhodocyclaceae bacterium
CGGGCCGGGTCATCGGTGACGGCGGAAATCGGCCTGATGAAGGCCACCGAACAATTGAAGGCGATGGACATGATGGCCGTGAATCCCATCGCCCGGGTGGTGGCGCCGCGCTTCTGGGGAGGGGTCATTGCCATGCCCCTCCTGGCGGCGCTCTTCTCTGCCATGGGCGTTCTGGGCGGCTGGTTGATCGGCGTAGTGTTGATCGGTGTGGACGACGGTGCTTTTTGGTCCCAGATGCAGGCGGCGGTGGATTTTCGCTACGACGTGCTGAACGGTGTGATCAAGAGCGTGGTTTTCGGGGTGGCTGTCTCCCTGATCGCCGTTTTCGAAGGTTACGATTCGGTTCCCACGGCGGAGGGCGTATCCCGCGCCATCACGCGTACCGTCGTGACCTCGGCCCTGGCCATCCTGGCCCTCGATTTCGTCCTGACTTCCTTCATGTTCCGGGGAACTTCATGAATCGCACCCTCCTCGACCTCTGGGTCGGCGTTTTTGTTGCCATCGGCATCGGAGCCCTGTTGTTTTTATCGCTGAAAGTGGGGAATCTTTCCACAGCCCATTTGTCCGAAAGCTACGTCCTCACTGCCAAGTTTGATAACATCGGAGGGCTGAAAGTGCGGGGGCCGGTCAAGAGTGCGGGTGTCGTGGTGGGGCGTATCGACGATATTCGCTTCGATAGCCAGACCTACGAAGCGGTGGTGACCCTGAAGATCGACCAACGTTATCGTTTCCCCAAGGATACTTTCGGCGCGATATATACGTCTGGCCTCCTGGGTGAGCAGTACGTGGGCCTCGAGCCCGGTGGTGACGAGAAGATGCTCAATCCGGGCGACGCGGTCTTGAAGACCCAGTCGGCGGTGGTATTGGAAAAGATGATCAGCCAGTTCCTTTTCAACAAGGCGGCGGAAAAACAGGAAGCGCAATGATGGTGATGGGCGAGAAGGGTAGTGTTGTCCGAATGGGTGGCATTCTGGCCGCCGGTGTTCTGGCGCTCGGGTTGTCCGGGTGCGCGAGCACCAATCCCCGGGATCCTTATGAAGGGTTCAACCGCGCCATGTTCGCGGTCAATGAAGGCATCGACAAAGTGGCCAAGCCCGTCGCCCAGGGTTATGACGCGGCGGTTCCGATGCCGGTGAAGGCCGGGATCGGTAATTTCTTCGGTAACGTGGGTGATCTCTGGATAGGCGTCAATAACGGCCTGCAGGGCAAAGTCGGCGATGGCGCCAACGATATCGCCCGCCTGCTGATCAATTCCACCCTGGGGATTTTCGGACTGTTCGACGTTGCCAGCGAAATGGGTTTCGAGAAACACGACGAAGATTTTGGCCAGACTTTGGCCCGCTGGGGCGTGGGTGATGGCGGCTACCTGTTCTGGCCCATCATCGGACCGCGTACCTTGCGGGATACGGGTGGCTTCGTCGTCGATACCTTCGCAGATCCGGTCCAGTGGGCAATTGACGACGTTGCAGTGCGAAATTCGGCCTATTTCGTTCGCTTCGTAGACGTTCGTGCCAGCCTTCTCCCCGCGGACAAGGTGGTCGAGGAAGCCGCCCTGGACAAGTACGCCTACATCCGGGATGCTTATCTGCAGCGACGTCGCAGCCAGATTTTTGATGGCAATCCACCGCGCCTGCCCGAAGAATAATTCGCCTTTTCCCCGAGCGTTACCCGTATGAGACGTTTTCTTGGCTTTTGCCTGCTGCTGCTTTCATTGCCCGTTTTTGCCCAGGAGACTCCCGATGCCCTGGTCCGCCGGGTAACCGACGAGGTTCTGGAAATCGTCCGCAAGGACAAGGAAATCCAGAACGGCAACGCCCGCAAAGTCGTCGACCTGGTCGAGGCCAAGGTGCTGCCCAATTTCAACTTTCCCCATATGACCGCTCTGGCTGTCGGCAAGGAATGGCGTCGGGCGACACCGCAACAGCAGGAGCGGCTCACCCAGGAATTCAAGACCCTGCTGGTGCGCACCTATTCCAATTCCCTCACTGCCTATCGCAACGAGACCATCAAGTTCAAACCTTTCACCCTGCCTGCCGGCGCCACCGATGCCCTGGTCCGCACGGAAGTCCATCAGGCTGGGAACAAGCCGATTCAGCTCGATTACAACCTGGAAAAACTCGACAGCGGCTGGAAGGTCTATGACGTAGTCGTCGCAGGCATCAGCCTGGTCACCAATTACCGGGACCAATTTGGGCAGGAGATCCGCAATGGCGGTATCGACGGATTGACCCAATCCCTCGCCGCCAAGAACCAGGCTCTCGACGCGGCCAAAGCGGAGAAGAAATGATCGAGCGCCACGCGGGCGGTTGGCGGGTGACCGTTCCCATGGTGATGGACAATGCCCGCGCACTGTTCGCGGCGGGAGAGGATGCTATTGACGGCTCATTTGCCGTCATCGACCTTGGCGGCGTACCGGAGGCGGATTCTTCTTCCCTAGCCGTACTCATGGGATGGCTGCGCACCGCCCAGACGCGTGGCGGTTGCGTGTCGTTCCGCAACGCTCCGCCCGGTGTCCGGGCCCTTGTCGGCCTCTACGACCTCGACGGCATTCTGCCCCTCGCCTGACCGGCCGGTTCGCGTCGTGCCTGCCGCGGTATCCCTCGTCGACGTCGTCAAACGCTTCGGTTCCCTGACTGCCCTTGCCGGGGTTTCTCTAGACATCGCCGAGGGAGAATTCTTTGGTCTGCTGGGGCCCAACGGCGCCGGGAAGACTACGCTGATTTCCTGCCTGGCCGGCTTGGCTCGTCCCGATTCGGGTCAGCTTTCCGTACTTGGGCGCGATGTCGGCCGGGATTACCGCGAGGCGCGGCGTCTACTCGGGGTCGTTCCCCAGGAGTTGGTGTTCGACCCTTTTTTTACCGTGCGCGAAACCCTGCGCATCCAGTCGGGCTATTTCGGCATCCGCGGCAACGACGACTGGATAGACGAAATCCTGGCCAATCTCGACTTGACCTCAAAGGCCGAGGTCAATATGCGACGTCTGTCCGGAGGGATGAAGCGGCGGGTCCTGGTGGCTCAGGCGCTGGTGCACAAGCCGCCGGTGATCGTGCTCGACGAACCCACCGCCGGCGTCGATGTGGAACTTCGCCAAGGCCTTTGGCAATTCGTCCGGCGGCTCAACGGCGAGGGCCACACCATCATCCTCACCACCCATTACCTGGAGGAGGCCGAGGCCTTGTGCGGTCGGATTGCCCTCATGAAACAGGGGCGTATCGTCGCCTTGGATACCACGGCCAGGCTGATGGGCGCCCATCCCGGAGCGTCGCTGGAGGATGTGTTTGTGCGGGTGATGAAAGGTGATTAGCTTTTGGACCCTGTTCAGCAAAGAGGTGCTGCGCTTCTGGAAGGTAGGCTTCCAGACCCTCGCCGCCCCGGTACTGACGGCGCTCCTCTACCTGCTCATCTTCGGCCATGTCCTCGACGAGCATGTGGCAATCCATGGCATCCGCTACACCGGCTTCCTGGTGCCCGGCCTCGTCATGATGCAAGTGCTCCAGAACGCCTTCGCCAATTCGTCTTCGAGCCTGATTCAGTCCAAGGTCACCGGGTCCATTGTCTTCGTGCTGCTGCCACCCATCTCCTACGGGGCTTTTTTCGCTGCCTACGTCCTGGCTTCCGTAGCCCGGGGGCTGGTGGTGGCGGTTGGAGTCCTGGCGGCGACTGCCTGGTTCGCGCCGATCAGAATCGAGGCGCCGCTCTGGATTCTGGCCTTCGCCCTGGTGGGCGGCGGCGTCCTCGGCGCCCTGGGGGTGATCGCCGGGATATGGGCGGAAAAGTTCGACCAATTGGCAGCCTTCCAGAATTTTCTGGTGATGCCGCTCACCATGCTCTCGGGCGTCTTTTATTCGATTCATTCTTTGCCCGACATCTGGCAGAGCGTCTCCCATTACAATCCTATCTTTTACATGATCGACGGCTTCCGCTACGGCTTCTTCGGCGTCTCCGACGTACCGCCGCTCCGGAGCCTGGCCGTGGTCGTTGCCAGCTTTGCGGCGGTTTCGGGGCTCACCCTCGGGCTCCTCAGACGCGGCTGGAAACTGAGGGCTTAAGCCATGATGCTCCCCGAGCAGATCAAACAACTTATCCAAGCAGGGCTTCCCTGCGCGCACCTTGCCGTGGACGGCGATGGCCACCATTTTGAGGCGGTGGTCGTCAGCGCGGAATTCGCGGGCAAGAATCGCGTCCAGCGCCAACAGCGGGTTTACCAGACCCTGCGCGAACGTCTCGATTCGGGCGAGCTCCACGCCTTGTCCTTCAAGACCTACACGCCGGAAGAATGGAACGCCAGCCATGGATAAACTTCTGTTGAAGGGGGGCGTCCCCCTTGCGGGCGAGGTCGCCATTTCCGGGGCGAAGAATGCGGCCCTGCCGATTCTCTGTGCCTCCCTGCTCAGCGACCAGGCTCTGCGGCTCACCAACGTGCCCCACTTGAACGATATCGCCACCATGCTGCGCCTTCTTGGCCAGATGGGTGTCGGCGTGACCCTCGAAGCTTCCGACGAACTGGTCCTTGACGGCGCCGGCCTGAACAACCCCCTGGCGTCCTACGAGATGGTCAAGACCATGCGGGCGTCGATCCTGGTCCTCGGTCCCCTGGTCGCCCGTTGCGGCGAGGCCAGGGTTTCGCTTCCTGGCGGCTGCGCCATCGGCGCCCGGCCGGTCGATCAACACATCAAAGGCCTCCAGGCTATGGGGGCCGAAGTCAAGGTTGAGCAGGGCTATGTCCACGCCAAGGCCACCCGCCTGAAGGGCGCTCGCATCTGCACCGACATGGTGACGGTGACGGGCACTGAAAATCTGATGATGGCAGCCTGCCTCGCGGACGGCGAGACGATCATCGAAAACGCAGCCCGGGAGCCGGAAGTCGTCGACCTAGCCAATTGCTTGATCAGCATGGGCGCGCGGATATCGGGCGCGGGCACCGACGTCATTCGCATTCGCGGCGTCGAGCGACTCTCGGGCGCCGACCATGCCATCATGCCCGACCGCATCGAGACCGGAACCTACCTTTGCGCGGCTGCCGCGACCGGAGGCGAAGTGCGCCTCCTGCGCACCAATGGCGCCTACCTGGATACGGTGATCGACAAGTTGATGGATGCCGGCTGCGAGGTGGTCACCGAACGGGACGCCATCCACCTCAAGGCCCCGCAGCGGCTGAAGGCCGTCAGTCTGCGTACCGCACCCTACCCGGCCTTCCCCACCGACATGCAGGCCCAGTTCATGGCGATCAACGCCGTTGCCGATGGCGTTGCCACCATACGGGAAACCATTTTCGAAAACCGCTTCATGCACGCCGTCGAGTTGATGCGTCTGGGCGCCGACATCCAGATCGAGGGAAGCAATGCCATCGTGCGCGGCGTCCCACGGCTAGAAGGCGCCACCGTCATGGCCACCGACCTACGCGCCTCCGCCTCCCTGGTCATCGCCGGCTTGGTCGCCGAAGGCGAAACGGTCATCGACCGCATCTACCATCTAGACCGCGGCTACGAACGGATTGAAGAAAAGCTGGCGCGGCTGGGCGCTTGCGTCAAGCGAGCGCACTAGAGCGCCGGCTTTCGGCGCAGGGCAACGCCGCCCTACGGCCACTTGCAGAGGGTTCAGCCCTCCCGCTTGTCGTCCGGCTCGAAGAACACCCAACGAATCTCGGGAAACGCCGCCTTGAGGTCGTCCTGGACGCGATTGACGTCTTCCACCAGTTGAAGGGCTTCACCCTCTTCGGTCATGCGGGCCTTGATCGCGACAAAAATGTAGCTGCCCATTTGCAGGCTCATGAGATTGTAGAGTTCGGCAATCTCTTTGCGGGCCCCCAGCCACGTGCGCATGCGCTCGACGGTATCCGGCGCGGCACTCTCCCCGATCAGCAGGCTCTGGACCTGGAAGCCGACTCCGATCGCCACCACCACCAGCAGGATTCCCACGGCGATGCTGCCGATGGCGTCGAACATCGGATTGCCGGTTACCACGGCCAGGCTGATGGCGCCCAGGGCGAACGCCAGTCCCAGCAGCGCGGCGATGTCCTCGCCCATGACCACGATCAGCTCGGCTTCGCGGCTTTCCTTGAAATAGCGCCAGAGAGGCATGTCGCCGGCCTTTTCCCGGATTTCGGCGACGCAACCTTTGAGCGACCAGGCTTCCAGGACGATCCCGACGGCGAGGACGATGATGGCGATCAAAGGGTTCTCGATCGGTTCGGGATGGGAAAGCTTGTGGATGCCTTCATACATCGAAAAAGCTCCGCCTAGGGAGAAAAGCATCAAGGCCACGACAAAGGACCAGAAATAGGTCGCCTTGCCAAATCCCAGGGGATGCTGGGCAGTCGGTTCCTTTTTGGCCTGTTTGAGTCCCAGGAGCAGCAGGAGTTGGTTGGCGCAATCGGCGCTGCTATGAACGGCTTCGGCCATCATGGCGGACGAACCGGTGTATAGGGCGGCGGCCCCTTTCGAGACGGCGATGCCGGCATTGGCGGCGAGGGCGTAGACGATGGCACTCATGGGGAGAGAAGGCCTTTGCGGTAAAATCCGCTTTTTACCACGAGATCATTCCGTGAACGGCATTACCATCGCCCTTTCCAAGGGCCGCATCTTCGACGAGACCCTGCCTTTGCTTGCGGCGGCAGGGATTGTCCCCGAGGAAAACCCGGAAACTTCCCGGAAACTCATCATCGGTACCAACCGGCCCGAGGTGCGGGTGGTCATCGTCCGCGCCACCGACGTGCCCACCTACGTCCAGTACGCCGCTGCCGATCTGGGCGTGGCGGGCAAGGACGTCCTCATCGAGCACGGTGGGGAAGGCCTCTATGCGCCCCTGGATCTCAAGATCGCCAAGTGCCGCATGATGGTGGCCGTTCCCGCCGGTTTCGATTACGACAAAGCCGTCCGCCAGGGGGCACGCCTCAAGGTGGCCAGCAAGTACATCAAGACGGCGCGGGAACACTTCGCCGCCAAGGGCGTCCATGTGGACCTGATCAAACTCTACGGTTCCATGGAACTCGCACCCCTCGCGGGTTTGGCCGACGCCATCGTGGACCTGGTGTCCACCGGCGGGACGCTCAAGGCCAACAACCTGGTGGCGGTGGAGGACATCATGCCCATCTCCAGCCGCCTGGTGGTCAATCAGGCCTCCCTCAAGGTCAAGCGGGAAACCTTGCAACCCATTATCGACGCCTTTGCCGGGGCGGTGGAGCAATGAGATGACTGTCCCCATCAAGCGGCTGTCCACGGCCGACGCCGATTTCACCGCCCGCATCGATGCCCTCCTGGCTTTCGAGGCCGCCGCCGACGAGCACATCGAGCGCACGGTCGCCGCGATCCTCGCTGACGTGAAGGCTCGGGGCGATGCCGCCGTGGTCGAATACACCAACCGATTTGACCGTCTCGCGGTGTCCTCACCGGCCGAACTCGAACTGGGCCGGGCCGAACTTCAGGCCGCCCTCGACGGTCTCCCCGCCGAGCGCCGCGCGGCCCTGGAGGCCGCCGCCGGGCGCATCCGCGCCTACCACGAGCGCCAGAAGCTGGAAGGCTGGACCTATAGCGAAGCCGATGGTACTCGACTGGGCATGATGGTCACCCCGCTGGACCGCGTCGGCCTCTACGTCCCCGGGGGTAAGGCGGCCTATCCGTCGTCGGTGCTGATGAACGCCATTCCCGCCAAGGTGGCAGGTGTCGGCGAACTGATCATGGTGGTGCCCACTCCGGACGGTGAGAAGAATCAATTGGTCTTGGCCGCCGCCTGTCTGGCCGGAGTGGACCGCGTATTCGCCATTGGCGGCGCCCAGGCCGTCGCGGCCCTCGCTTACGGTACCGCCAGGGTGCCGCAGGTGGACAAGATCGTCGGCCCCGGGAATGCCTACGTGGCCACCGCCAAGCGCCGCGTCTTCGGCATCGTCGGTATCGACATGGTCGCCGGCCCCTCGGAAATCCTCGTGGTGTCGGACGGTTCCGGCAACGCCGACTGGGTGGCGATGGATCTCTTCTCCCAGGCCGAGCACGACGAACTGGCCCAGTCCATCCTCATCTGCACCGACGCGGCCTTTATCGACCGCGTCCAGGCCAGCATCGACAAGCTCCTGCCCACCATGCCGCGCAAGGCGGTCATCGAGACGTCCCTCACCAACCGGGGCGCCTTCATCCTGGTGCGCGATCTCCAGGAGGCGATTGCGATCGCCAACCGGGTAGCACCGGAGCACCTGGAACTGTCGCTGGCCGATCCCGATCCCTGGGTCGAACACATCCACCACGCGGGGGCGATCTTCATCGGCCACTACACCTCCGAGTCCCTGGGCGACTACTGCGCGGGCCCCAACCATGTCCTGCCCACTTCGGGGAGTGCCCGCTTTTCGTCACCGCTGGGGGTCTATGATTTCCAGAAACGTACCAGCCTGATCAAAGTGTCCAGGGCCGGGGCGCAGACCCTGGGTCGGATCGCATCGACCCTGGCCCACGGCGAAGGGCTGCCGGCCCACGCGAAATCTGCCGAATACCGGCTGGAATCCTGATGGCGGGGGAGGGCGCTCCCGCCCCTAGCCTCAAGGCGCTGTTCCTCGGCTTCTCTTCGGTAGGCCTCTCCGGCTTTGGCGGCGTCCTGCCCTTCGCCCGGCGCATGTTGGTGGAAGAGCGCCGCTGGCTGACGGCGGAAGAATTCAATGTCCTCCTGGGTCTTTGCCAATTCTTGCCGGGGCCGAATGTCATCAATCTTTCGGTGGCGGTCGGATCCCGCTATCACGGGGTGTCTGGGGCTTGCGCGGCGGCGGGAGGGCTCCTGGGCGGGCCCCTCGTCATCGTCCTCTTGCTTGCCGTGCTGTACGATCATTTTGGCAGTTTGGCCGTAGTGCAGGGCATGTTGCGGGGCATCGCGGCGGTGGGTTGCGGCCTCCTCTTCGCCACCGCCATCCGCATGGGTATCGCCGTACGCGACAAGGCCTTCTTCCTGCCCTTCGCAGTCCTGGTTTTCATCGGCGTCGCATTGCTGCGCTGGCCGTTGCCGTCGGTTATGGTGACCCTGCTCGGGCTGTCGGCAACCCTGGCCTACTGGCGGGTGCAGGATGCCGCTGCTCGCTGACCTTTTTCTGCGGTTCGCCCTGCTCTTTTGCGTCGCCTTTGGCGGCGCCACTGCGCTACTGCCTGAAATGCAGCGGGTAGTGGTCGAACAGGAGCATTGGCTGGATCAGGCGACCTTCATCCATCTCTACGCCATCGCCCAGGCGGCACCCGGCCCCAATGGCCTGGTGGTGACGCTCATCGGTTGGCGGATCGCCGGCCTCGCGGGCGCCCTGGTCGCCACCCTCGCCATGTGCCTGCCCATGAGCGTCGTCATCTATTTCCTGATTCCCCACTGGGAACGCTTCCAGGGTGCCCGCTGGCAGCGGGCGGTGCAGATGGGGGTGGCGCCGCTGGCGGTGGGGCTGGTCTTCGCCGGTGCTGCGTTGATCGGGGGTGGAGCGGGACTTGCCGGGATGGGATGGGCCCTCGCCGCTGGCGCAGCAGCCGTCAATCTGCGCAGCAGCCTCCACCCCCTCTGGCTTATCGCTGTCGGCGCAGGCTTGGGTTTGGCGGGCTGGGTCTGATCAGGAACGGTAGGGGTTTTCCAGGGAGGAGATGACTTCCTGGAAAACGGCCCGGATCTGGGCTTCGTCGCATTCCATCAGGAGCGCGTCCTCAAAGGCGTCCTGAGCCACCTGGCGCAGTTCGGCAAGATTTTCCCGCAGCACCTTGATCTTCTCGGTGCAGGAAACGACGGAACCGTCGGGACGAAGCCAGCGGATATCTTCGGACTTGGCGCTCATGGGTGCGGCGGAAGGATTTCCTGATTGGACGGAGTCACGGCGAGCCGAGTTCAAGTTCGGGTTAGGTTCCGGGTTTCCTCGCGGGACGGGCAACCGCCACGGAGCCGAGAGGACGACCTTCAGAATCGGATATCACGGCAAAGGTCATTTCCACGTAAATCGTTTCGCCGGACGCGGTCAAGGCCTTGGTCAGGGTCGGTCGGCCTGCGCCTCTCGTACGGCCTGCTTGCAGGGCCCGATGGTAACCCGCCCAGTGAGCGGGGCGCAGGTGTTCCGGAATGATGAGTTCCAGGCTCTGGTCGAGGGCCGCTTCGGCGGTGAAGCCGAAAAGGTTTTCGGCGGCAGCATTCCAAACCCGGATCCGGCCTTCCCGGTCCGCGTAGATCAGGGCATCGGCCATTTGGGCCGCCAAGGCGGCGTAGAGCACCTCGTTCACTTGAGGATTTCCGCCAGGGCATCCACAAGGCGTCTGCACTCACCGACGGTGCCCACGGTGATGCGCAAATGCTGGTCGATCCTGGGCAGGCGAAAGTGGCGGACGATGATGCTGCGCTCCCGCAAGGCCTGGGCGAGAGCGGCGGCGTCCCGGGTCGGATGGTGGGCGAAGACAAAATTGGCAGCCGAGGGGACCACCTCGAAGCCTAGTCTGGCCAAGTCGGAGACGAGTTGCTCGCGGGTCTCGATGACGGCCCGACGGGTTCGGTCGAAGTACTCGCGATCTTCCAGGGCGGCCACGGCGCCGACGAGGGCGAGGCGGTCCAGGGGGTAGGAATTGAAACTGTTCTTGACGCGTTCCAGCGCTTCGATCAGGTCGGGATGGCCGACCGCGTAGCCTACCCGCAAGCCTGCCAGGGAGCGTGATTTCGACAGGGTATGGACGACGAGCAGGTTGTCGCGATGACGGGTGAGCGCAATTGCGGATTGGCCGCCGAAATCGACATAGGCTTCGTCAACGACGACCACCGAATCGGGGCTTCCGGCAGCCAGGGCATCGACGGCATCGAGGACCAGGAGACGCCCGGTGGGGGCGTTGGGATTGGGGAAGATGATCCCGCCATTGGGCTGCCCATAGTCCGCGGGGTCGATGGCGAAATCGGCCGTGAGCGGGACGGCCCGATGTGCTATGCCGTAAAGGCCGCAATACACGGGGTAGAAGCTGTAGGTGATGTCCGGGAACAGGATGGGCGCGTCGTGCTTCAGAAGTCCCTGGAAGATGTGGGCGAGGACCTCGTCCGAGCCGTTTCCGACGAAGACGTTCTTCGCTTCGACCCCATATTCCCGGGCCACCGCTGCCTTGAGGGCGTCGCCGTTAGGATCGGGATAGAGGCGTAGGCGCGCGCCGTCGGTCCCCAATTCCGCCTGGATTGCAGCCAGCACCCGGGGCGAAGGCGGATAGGGATTCTCGTTTGTGTTGAGCTTGACCAGGTCGGCGATCTTGGGCTGCTCGCCGGGAATATAGGGGGTGAGGCCGCGGACGGCGGAACTCCAGAAGCGACTCATGGGGGCGCAAAGAACCTGAGGGAGGGCGAAATGGTATCATGCCGCTTTGCACAATCGCCTTCGCTGCCCATGCGCCAAGCCGAAATCACCCGCAACACCCTGGAGACCCAGATCACCGTGCGCCTCGACCTCGATGGCGCCGGCCGGGGCCGTTTCGCGACCGGGGTTCCCTTTCTGGATCACATGCTCGACCAGATTGCCCGCCATGGCATGATCGATCTGGAGGTCGACGCCAAGGGCGACCTCCAGATCGATGCCCATCATACTGTCGAGGACATCGGCATCACCGTCGGACAGGCCCTGGCAAAGGCCTGGGGCGACAAGAAGGGACTGACCCGCTACGGCCATGCCTATGTGCCTCTGGACGAGGCTTTGTCCCGTGTGGTGATCGACCTCTCCGGGCGGCCGGGACTCGACTTCAACGTGGAATTCACCCGGGCCTGGGTGGGGCAGTTCGACGTGGACCTGGTGCGGGAATTCTTCCAGGGCCTGGT
>DAORDK010000096.1:0-11753 GCA_035345935.1 Rhodocyclaceae bacterium
TGAATTGATCGCTCGCCGCCGTGATTTACACATGCACCCTGAACTGGCCTTCGAGAAGGATTTCCTGCGCTGGATGCTGTCGGATGGCGCCGGCGGGGTCATGCTGGCCGACCGGCCAAAGGCGACGGGGGTCTCCCTCAAGCTCAAGTGGATACACCAGAAATCGTTTTCGGGCGATATGCCGACCTGCATGCAGGTCGGACAGTCCGTCGGCAATACCCTTCCGGGTTATCTGGACTACCCGACCTTGGCCCAGGCTGAGAAGGCGGGTGCTTTCGACCTGCGCCAGAGCATCCGCATCCTGCCCAACCTGTTCGACCTGGGGCTCCACGAATATGCGGACCTGATCCGGGCTGGTCACCTCGATCCCCGGAAGGTCACCTGGTTCCTCTGCCACTATTCTTCGGAACGCTTCCGGCCCATGATGGCCAGGCTGATGGAAGAAGCCGGCATCGCGATCGCCGAAGAAAGATGGTTTTCCAATCTCGCCACCAAGGGCAATACGGGCTCGGCATCCATCTTCATCATTCTGGACGAGTTCCTCAAGACCAAGGCGGATCAGCTCAAGGCAGGCGACCAGGTCTTCGGTTTCGTACCGGAATCGGGACGATTCTCGGTCGCCTATTTTCTGCTCGAAGCGGTGCACGCGAAGGACTGCCCGGCGGAACTCGCGCGGCAGCACCCGCCCGCGCCGGAGATCCTGCCTCCCGCTCCCATTGCGCCCGATGGTCAAGTCGGCGGGGTTGCCGACATGCTCAAAGGACTCATGGCGGTCTGGCACGATTATCGGTCGCAGGTATTCCGTACCGATCTGGTACGGGCCATCATGGAGGGCACGATCACCCGGGCCGATTACCGGGCCTGGATGGAATGCTGGATTCCCCAGGTGCGCGAAGGCAGTCTGTGGATGCGCCGTGCAGCGTCGAGCATGAGCTTGCCGTTCCGCGAACTCGCCAATCTGGTCGAGACTCACGCAGGCGAGGAACAGCTGGATTGGCAGGTGTTGTATGAGGACTACCGCAATGCGGGGGGAATCTTCCCGGCCGAAAACCTGAGGCGCAACCCCGGCGGCGAGGCGCTCAACGCTTTCATGCATGCCTACGCTTCCCGGCCCGACCCGGTCGGACTGCTGGGCGGCATTTACATCATCGAAGGAACCGGACAGCGCATCGTGCCTACCCTTCTGCCCCGCCTCAGGGAGCATCTCGGGGTGAACTCTGCGGCGCTCAAATTCATCGAGTATCACGGCGCGAACGATCAGGCCCACATGCTGCGCTGGCTGGAAGCGGTGAAACTGGTGGCGCGGGTGGATGAGGGCGCCACCCAGGAGATCGTCAGAGTCGCGGAGGTCGTCGCGGCACTCTATCTGCAGCAGTGGAAGTTCGCCAAATAGGGAAGACGGACCATGGACAAGACCGAATTGCCGCGCCCTTACCCTGCGCTGGAAGCCCCCCACAACCCGGCCGATCCCAACCCCTGGCAGACGCTATGGCTGGACGGCTCGGTACCCCTGACCCCCGCCGTCAAACAGGCCTGGTTGCGCGACTCCAATACGGTGTCGCGCCAGTTCCTGCTGCCGTTCGTGCGGCCGCTGGCCAGGCTGGCCATCGTTCTCTTGCAGGTGCTGAAAACCTTCATTCCCAACTGGCTGACCTCATCGCGGCTATTGCACCGATTTCTGGCCTGGGCGCTGTCGATATTCGCCACCCCGGAGGCCAACTGGCTGATCCTGCGCCACTTCTGGATAGGTTCGGAAAACCTCGGCTTTCTCAACGCCAACATCGAAGGCGGCGACGTGGAAATGAATCCCCTGCGGCCGGTGGACCTGCCCGATCTGGTCGACGACCTGTTCATCAAGCACGACCTCAACCTCTTCAACTTCGTGACCCGCCTCAATCTGAAGCTGCGCGGGCAGGGGATAGCGGAAATCCGGCCGAAGGAAGAGCTGGATTTTTCGATGATTTCCGCTGGCGGCCATTTTCCCATTGCGCCCCAGAATGCTGGCTGGCTCAACGTCATCGACCTGCAGACCTGCATTGACATCTTCACCCCGATCTACCAACTCTTTCTGAGCGACAACGACTTCTGGCGTTCGGTGCATTCGCTGCAACTCGACGAGACCATCGGTGTCTACGCTGCCAAGGTGCTCAACCGGCCGGATGGCCTGATTCTGGTCAACAACAAGCACCCCATGGTGATTCCCGCCACCTGGTCGGCAGGCTATCGGCTGGTCCTGCATGGACTCGCCTCGGAAATGCTGCACGCGTTGTTGGTGGAGGAAAAACGACGGCGGGTGGCCGCCTAGCTCGGATAGGGCGCACCCGGTAGCGCTCCGTGCGTGCTTTTCCCTGGACGGCAATTCTCGGATTGCCTGCCCCCGGATTTGCGGTGACGCCTCACTGCTTGGGCGCGAAAGGACGGGCAGGACCAGGGGCAGGCGGGGTTCCTGGTTCCTGCTGGCTCGCCTTGAAGTGCTCTGCGTCTATTTCAGCGCGCGGCGGGTTGCCGCGGTCGTTTCGCTGATGAAGTAGGCGAGTTCGCGGTTCAGATCGTCGGCCAGCTCTTGCAGCATCTGTGCTTGGCAGGCGGCCATTTCGGCCATGGAGGCTGCGATCCGGCATTGCACGCTGAACTGTTGCACGACGTCGGGAACGTTCTGAGTTTCCTTTGCGGCAGCGGCTGCCGCTGCCAGATTGTTGTGCGTGAGGGATAGCGCCAGGGCAACGACGCGCTCCGTCGCCATAAGCGCGAAGGACACACAATCAAGCCACTGATTCAGCGGTGTGGACAGCTGAGGCTCGCATTCGCCGGTGATGTTGGTCATGATTGATTCTCCTGGACAGAGATTCAGGCGGGTGGGGGTGTGGGCAGCTCAGGCAGCCGCCCGTTCTTGAAATAATGTTCGCAGTGAGCGACGAAATCCCGGGTGCTCTTGGGCATAGAGACGCGAGCGCGGGCAATGTGAAAGATAAGGTCGCGGCCGCGCCGGATAAGTTCCTCTCCATCCGCCAGGTTGTAATCGACACGGGTGGAAACGCCGGGTTCGAGGAGCAAGGGCGTGGTCGGTGAGAACGCCGCGAGTCTTTCGCCGGCGACGACGAAGCGCGGCCAGACGGCGAAGATATTCGTATCGGTGCGCAGCGTTTCCGCCTTGATGCGGGCGGCGGAGGCGAAAGCCAGGATCGGCTTCTCGATCGCCGAAAAACAGGGAATGCGCGAGAACTGGTCGATCATGGTCTTGGCGATGGCGTCGATATCGCGCATGCACTGAGCGATCTTGATGTAACGGGACTCGTAAAAGGTCTCCAGCGGAACCGAAAAGGCGCGGAAGGGCTCTCCCCAGAGTTCGTCGAGTCCTTCTTCACCGCTGCGGTGCAGTACCAGACGTCCGAGTTCCATGGCTTCCAGCAGGCAGCGCCCACACTCCTGGACCAGCGGAAAGTCTTCCTGAACTTCGACGCCTTCCGCCTGGAGTTCGACCAGGCGACGGAAGATGTCCGTGGCGCGATTGAAGAGGGCGCCCGCGAGCATGCCGCCGAGAACGCGCTTCTGCGCCCGATCGGATTCGGCTTCGTAAGCGGTTCGCGCTTCCTTGAGGCGGGCGCCAGGGACATTGAGGCCATGCTCGGTATGGTTGAAAAGCCTTCGGGCCAGGGCTTCGATGAGGTTCTTCTTGGCCAGGAGGTTGTCGGCAGGCACTGGATAGGTCTTGATCCAGTAGCCCCCGTAGAAAACACGTTCGACGCCATCGAATTGCCGGCGCGCGCCTTCTTTCAGATCTTCTTCCTGAGTGCACACGATTGCGAGCATGAAATTCCCCGCGGACGCTGTGTATTGTCAGTAGCAAGAAACAAGCCGCCCTTTGCGGGTGCGCAACGCATTGAATAGTCGTAATTCTTTTGAAACGGTATGAAGCGATCCGGCACCGCTGTGGTGCGGATCGCGGGTGCGTGCATGGGCGTGGGGCGATGCGTGGTCTGGCTGTCGCTGACTCAGTCCCCTCTGATGCGTTCCGGCGCTGGCCCCTTTGCGGAGAGCGTAAGCAATGCTTCCGCCTGGAGTCGGCAGGATTCGGCGACTCCCCGGTCGAGCCGTCGCAGCCAGCGGACCGGAATCGCATCCAGTCCGTAGCGGGCGCCGGCCAGCATGCCGGCGATGGCGCCGGTGGTGTCGGCATCGCCGCCCCGATTGACGACGTCCACGACGCAGTCCTCGAAGGTTTCCGTGGCGAAAAGCGCTTGGAGCACCGCCTGAATGGTCTCGACCACGAACCCGCTGGGGTTGTCGCGTGGCTTCACGGTGTAATCGAAGACTGGGTGCACAGCCACCAGAGGCGCCGCATTCGCGCGTTCGACGTCTTCGACGGACTTGCCCCGCACGAAGTCCTGCACCATGCCGGCCAGGGCGATGCAGGCCGCATCGGAGAGGATGTTGTGATGCGTGACGTGGCCCTGAGCGCGGCAGGCCGTGGCAAGGACCTCTCTTCCCTGGCCAAGGGTGGCGAGGGCAACTGGCAGGATTCGCATGGCAGCGCCATTGCCCGCGTCGTGCTCCGAGGCGGGCGCCTCCGGGTTGCCGGTCTTACGGTAGGTGATCAGGTTGCGGCGGACGGTATTGCCGATATCCACGGGTTTGGCCCGCATCCAGGCATCGAAGGCCTCTGCGGCGGCTCTCGCGTCCACCCGCCCCTCCGCCAGGATCGCTTCGCCGAGGGCCAGGGACATTGTGGTGTCGTCGGTAACCTGACCCGGCTTGAGGCGTAGCCAGCCGCCGCCGACGATTTCGCAGTGGACGCCGAACTCCTGACGGATTTCCCGGGGAGTCATGAACTCGACGGTCGCGCCAAGCGCATCGCCGATGGCGAGCCCGAGGAATGCGGCGGTGGCCTGGTCGGCCATGGCGGAACGTTCGCGGGGTGTGGCGATACGTCCCGGCTTTGCTCCCGCGTTCAGGTTTCGGGCCCAAAGCATTTCGCGTAGTCCTTGCATACGCCGCAGGAGGGGGCCGGGCAGACGTAGATCTCCTCGCGGGCGCAGAACTGACGATAGAGGAATTTCTTCCACTTCATGTCTCCCGAATTGGCCCGAGCGAGGGCGGGAAAATTCACCCACATCAGGCGGGTGAGTTCGTCCCGGCTGGCCAGTCCGAGATCCTGCCAGAGGTGGTCGGCACCGGCACAGGCAGTGGCGACGATGTCGGCGATCCAGCGTTCGGAATGCCGCTCTTCGGCCCGGTGGTCGAGCAGGAGCTTCTGCAGATCGCTCCATTCCGGCACCCGATCCAGTCCGGCACGGGAAACGGAAGGTTGTGCACCGGGGAAGTATTCGGTCAACATGCGTCCGAACTCAGCGCTGCCCAGTCCCAGGTCGGCCGGCAGGCAGCCCTCGTCACGCCATTTGCCGGTCAGCATGCTGGCCAGCAGGGGACGATTCGGATCGGCCTGCACATCGGCAGCACAGGGCGTCGCCAGGAGTTCGGCGACGGCCAGGGCACGAAGGGCGGTACGATCCGAGCCGTTCATGGCTTACTTGCTGGGGTATTCGACCAGGATGTCCTCGTCGCGGACGACCATCTGGCAGGCGAGGCGCCATTGGGTCGGCGGGATGTCGTCGACGTACATCTGTTCGATTTCGGCCTTGGTGATTTTCCCCATTTCCGTCAGGGCGGCGACTTCCCGGACGTTGAGGGGTCCCCCCATGGGCCGGCGCTTGCCGTCCACCGAAGAGACCTTGACCAGGCATGTACCGCAGTTGCCCTCCTGGCAACCGAAATCGATGGGGATGTGATGCTCCTTGGCAAGGGACAGGATGGTCTGGGTGTGGCTGCCGGCAACGGCATAGACCGTCTTGTCCTTGTGCATGGGGCTGCTGAAAGTGATGAGGGCCATTTGGCGTTCTCCAATTGAGTCGGGTTGTCGAATTTCTCTGTATGGATGGGTGGGGTGCTTTAAGTCTTGTACGGTTCAGGCTGGCTTGACCACGATGTCGCCGCTCAGAATCTGGGCTTGGCAGGCGAGCCGATGATTGCGCGGGGCCATGTTGTCCTTGAGCACCTGATCTTCCAGGATGCTTGGGGGAGCGAGATTTTCAGCGCCGGAGACGATCTTGGTGAGGCAGGTGCAGCACTCGCCTTCCCGGCAGCCATAGGTGATCCCGGCGCCGACTTTTTCCGAAACCTCGATGAGGCGGGTGCCGGCGGGCACGGTGACGGATACGCCGATGTCTTCGAAGGTGACTCTGGCTTTGGGCATAGCAGTTTCTCCCTGTTCAGGCCAAGGCGGCCATGGTGATTTCGCGGCTTTCCATCTGGCCGGTCAGGTGGCGGGCGAGGGTCTCGCCCAGGGTGCGGCAGTGATCGAGTTCGGTGGCATCGGGGACCAGCTTGACGCGCAAGCCCTCGACGGGGACACGCATTTTCAGACCCCGCAGGCGATCCTCGATGAGGCGTACCGCCTCGCCGCTCCAGCCGTAGGAACCGAAGGCGGCGCCCAGCTTGCCTTTGACATTGACGGAAGTCAGCGACGACAGCACGTCCCAGATCGGCTTGACCGCGTCCGCGTTGATCGTGGGGCTGCCGAAGGCCAGGCCGTCGGCTTCTTCGATGAGGTCGGTGAAGATGCCCGATTCGCCCCCTTCCAGATCGTAAAGGGAGACCCGCACGCCGGGGATGCTCTCGGCGCCGGTCGCCAGGGCTTCCGCCATGCGGCGGGTATTGCCGTAGGCCGAGATGTAGAAGACGACCAGGGTCTTCTCGCTGCGGGCCTCGTTGAACAATCGCGGTGTGGCCAGTTCCCGGTAGCGGTGAACATAATCCCGCGGCATGTGGCGCAAAATGGGACCGTGGGCGGGGGCAATGAGCTTGAGGTCCAGCGGCTCGATCAAGGCCACCGCATCCAGCACGTTCTCCCGGAAGGGCCGCATGATGTGGGCGTAGTAGTACTCGAAGGAAAAGCGGAAGTCGCCCACCGAGTCGTTGAACAGCCTCGGATCGCAGAAGTGGCAGCCGAAGATGTCGCCGGTGAACAGGAAGGACTCCTCCTCCAGGTAGGTGCACTGGGTGTCGGGCCAGTGCAGGTAGGGCGTGTGCAGGAAGCGCAGGGTCCGGCCACCCAGGTCCACGGTGTCGTCGGTGGTGACCGGGATGTATGCGGGAGCCGATTCGCCCGAGGGTTTCAGCAGCGCCTTCAGCATCATCTGCGCCCGGCTGGACAGATAGACCTTGGCCTGGGGGGCGCGCTTCAGCAGTTCCGGCAAGGCTCCGCTGTGGTCCGGTTCCAGGTGGTTGAGGACGATGGTGGTGATTTCCCCGTAGTCCGCCACCGATTCCAGACGCCGGAAAAAGGTTTCGGAGAAGTTTTCCTTGACCGTGTCGATGATGGCGACACCGTTCTCGCCGCGGACGACGTAGGCGTTGTAGCTGGTACCGTTGGCGGTCTTGAGGATGATGTCGAAATTGCGCAGATGCGGGTCGAGGGCGCCGACCCAATGGACGCCAGGGGCCAGTTCGACGGCGCTTTCAGTGAGTCCCGCTGGCATCATGATCGACTTCCTCATGGGCGGCGCTCCCGCAGGAGCCGTGACCCGTCGGGCCGTGCACGCAGGCTTCGATATCGCCTTCCGGCAGCGCCACGCCCCGGAGCCCGATCCAGGCGTCGACGGCGGTCGCATCGAAGCCCACCATGCGCGTTTCGCCGACCTGCATCAGGGGGCGGCGGATGAGGAGCGGGTTTTCCAGGAGCAGGCACAGGGCGTTCTCGAAGTCGAGGGCCTCCGGTACGATTTCGCCCGCCTTGACCGCCGGGGCGCTGCGATTGAACCACTCGGAGATCGGCAGGGCGCCGAGGAAAGCGAGCAGCGTCGCGGCTGTCCACGGCTCTGCCTTCAGGCTCTTGGCCTGAACGCTGTGGCCGGCGGCGGCAAGAAGGGTCTTCTGGCGAAGATTCCCCTTGCAGCCCGGTTTTTCGTAGAAGGTGACTACCGCCACACTAGGCCGCCTCCCGCCACAACCCGAACTCCTTCAGCTTTTCAATGGGAATTCCGGTGAGCGATCCCGGAGGATTCAGGAAGGCCCCCAATTCGTCGGCGATGGCCATCTCGATCGGGCAGATGGCCGCGCACTGGGGCTCGGCATGGTCGCCGAGGCACTCGGTGCACTTCATGTCGTCGATCATGAAGTGTGGGCGGTCGTCGTAGATCGCGTCGTTGGGGCAGACATCGACACAGGCCCAGCAATTGACGCAGGATTGAGTGATCTGGAGAGCCATTTACGCCACCTTCAGGGCAGAATCGGCTTGCGGCAGTAGCCTGCCGGTGGCCGCGATTTCCTTGTACACCGCCATCACGGCATCCTCGATCGGTTCCATGGCGTGCTCGCCGTTGGGCGCGATGCCGGCGGCCTCCAGCTTGCCCCAGGGCTCGTAGCCGATCTTGGAGCAGAGGACGACCTCGCAGCCTTCGAGGACCTTGATGTTGCGGTCGAGGAGGGAATCCGGTTCCTCGTCGCCTTCGCCGCAGGTATCCCCGCCGCCGCAATAGAGCTCGGTCTTGCGGTGGCTGATGAAGCGCACCCCCGCGGGGGAAGCTTCGTAGATGAGGAATTCCTTGGCGTGGCCGAAGTGCTCGGCGACGACGCCGTTCTTGCCGGCCACCGCCATCAGCACCGGGCGGGAGCCTTCCGGAATGCCTTCGGCCTTGGGCTTGACGATGCCGCGCTTGGCGTCCAGCTTCTCGATGATCGAGTCGTGGACTTCCTTGCGGCGGACCATGGCGGCTTCGTAATCGACGTCCATGACGTCGATCTTGTCCATGGTGAATTCGTCGCCGCGATCTTCGCCCAGGAGGCCGACGGCGTCGGCACGGCACTGGCGGCAGTGGCGCATCATCGACATGTCGCCGGCGCACTCGTCCTGCAGGGACTGCAGTTCGGCGTCGGTGGGGCCGCGCTGCTCCATGATGCCGTAGTAGGTGCCGTGCTCGGCCTCGGCAATGAGCGGCATGACGTTGTGCAGGAAGGCGCCCTTGGCCTTGACCACCCGGGAGACTTCCTTGAGGTGCTCGTCATTGACTCCGGGGATCATGACCGAATTGACCTTCACCAGGATGCCGCGGGAAGTCAGCATCTCGAGGCCCTTCTGCTGCTGCTCGATGAGGATTTTCGCTGCCTCGACGCCGCGCAGACGCTTGTTCTTCCAGTAGATCCACGGGTAGATCTTGGCGCCGATCTCGGGATCGACGCAGTTGATGGTGATCGTCACGTGGTCGATGTTGTGCTTGGCGATCTCGTCCACGTGCTCGGGCAGCGAGAGGCCGTTGGTCGACACGCAGAGCTTGATGTCCGGCGCCTTCTCGGAAAGCTGGCGGAAGGTCTCGAAGGTGCGGTCCGGGTTGGCCAACGGGTCTCCGGGTCCGGCGATGCCGAGCACCGTCATCTGCGGGATTTCGGCCGCCACGGCAAGCACCTTCTTGATCGCCTGATCGGGCGTCAGCAGTTCGGAGACGACGCCGGGACGGGATTCGTTGGAACAGTCGTACTTGCGGTTGCAGTAATTGCACTGGATGTTGCAGGCCGGCGCCACGGCCACGTGCATGCGGGCGAAGTAGTGGTGCGCCTCTTCCGAATAGCAGGGATGGTCCTGCACCTTGGCGCGGATGTGGTCCGGCAGATGGGAAAGGGCGTCTGGCGCGGTACCGCAGCCGCTCGATGCACAACCGCCGCCTTCGGCCACCGGGGCGCTACTGCTGATGACTGGAAGTTCCACGATGCTCGCTCCTCGAAATCGTTACGGGAGCAGTTCAGCAATCGCTGTGCCAGAGGACCTTATCCATAAAAATCAGTGAATTGTGTTCGCAGGCGAGTTCGGACGTAGCGCCCATTGTTGCAAACGCGACAGCCTGTCCAGGAGTTTAATCGAGCGGGGGATCCCCGCGCTCATCCGGGTCTGGCGGCCCCTTGATCCCGGGTTCGCCGCGAGCTCCGGGGCATCCGGAAGTCGGCTGCTTGTTCGCGCTCCTTGCACGTGGTTTATTCGATATAGTTGGGCCTGGCCGAGCCGGCAGCTCGGTCGACCCGGAAGCACGGTCTTCCGGGAAAATCCCTATGCAAATCAAATCTACGGGGCGGCCCGTTGACGTATTTGCTAATTCGCACATCACGTTCTGGAGTAGCCGGCGGTGTTACCCATCCCGATTCGCATCGAAAAAGATGCGCTGCCGACCGATCTGGTCAAGCGCGTACAAGAACTCAACGGCGCCAGGCCGGCCGCTTTCACCTTCACCCTGGTCATGGCCTGGGTCGTCATCTTCGGTTCGATCATTCTTGCCGAATGGATCGATGCGTGGTGGGCCAGCCTGCTTGCCATCCTGATCATCGCAACCCGGATGAATATCCTCGGGCTGCTGGTCCACGATCAAACGCATCTGGGAGGGTACCGACACAAATTCGGCGACCTCCTCGTCAATCTCTTCTGCGCCTACCCGCTCGTCATCCTCACCGTCGAGGGCTATGCACAGGTGCATCTGGCCCACCACCGGGACTATTTCGGCAAGAACGATCCGGATCACCTGCGCAAGACCGGTCCCGACTGGACCTTCCCGAAGTCCAGGGGCCAACTCCTCAAGCTGTTCCTGAAGGACTTGTTCGCCCTGAATCTGATCGCCACCATGCGCGGAAAACGCGTCGAAGGCGGGCAGGTCAAGTTCCAGAGGCGCGGAATCAATCCGAAATGGGTACGCCCGGTCTATCTCCTGGCCATCATTGCCGTCTTGATTGCGACCGGAACCTGGCCCCTCGCGCTGCTCTACTGGCTCCTCCCCCTGCTCACCATCATGCAGGCCATCGTCCGCTGGGGGGCCGTCTGCGAGCACGAGTACAACAACGAGAACGGTTTCGTCACCGAGACCACGCCGCTGATCAAACTCAAATGGTGGGAAAAACTGGTGCTGCCCAACCTCAATTTCTCCCTGCACATCTACCACCACTATTTCCCTGGCGTCGCCTTCTCCGAATTGCCCAAGGTCCATCAAATGTTCGTCGATGCCGGCCTCGTGGACGACAAGGCCGTATTCCACGGTTATGGCGAGTATCTGAAGTATCTGACGACCGCTCCGGCGTGATGGCGCCCGTTGGGGGCGTCGGATTTCCGGGCGGCTGCGGCGTCTAGGCGCCGCAGGATGTTCCGGGCTCAGGGGGTTCGTCCGCGCCCAAGTACTTCTTGTAGGCCATATCGGATATCAAGATGTGCTCCAGCCACCAGTCGGTGAGGAACTGGCCGACTGAATCGGGATCGAGAATCTTGAGCGATGCCGAAAAGATGAACTCTGCCAGGGCATCGGAGTAGGCCTGATGCTCTAGCTTCTGGGCATCCAAGCCCGGGTAGCCCCGTTCCGCGAGCAGTGCCTCCTCGGTGCGGAAATGCTCCTGGGCATAATGGCGCATTTGTTCCAGGATAGGCAGGATTGCGCTGCGGAAATCTTCCCCTTGCGCGGTGATCGCCGCAGCCGCCTGGCAGAGTCCCAGCAGCCTGCGGTGCTGGCGGTCGAGACTTGCCACGCCGACGCTGTACTCCGGCGACCAGACCGGGGAGGGTACTTCCGACTTTCGCGCAGGCTGCGACAGGCATTTGAGCAGGGTTGCGAACAGCGCCTCCAGTGCGACGGGCTTGGCGACAAAGTCATTCATGCCGACGGCCAGACAGCGCTCCCGATCTTCCGCAAAGGCGTTGGCGGTCATGGCGATGATCGGAATTGCATCGAATC
>DAORDK010000097.1:0-11682 GCA_035345935.1 Rhodocyclaceae bacterium
CGGTGCCGTACCAGCCGATCATGGCGGCGCCGATGCCGCTGGTGATGTGGTCGTAACCGGGAGCGATGTCGGTGGTAAGCGGACCCAGGGTGTAGAAGGGGGCTTCCTTGCACCATTCCAGCTGCAGGTCCATGTTCTCCTTGATCAAGTGCATGGGAACGTGGCCAGGACCTTCGATCATCACCTGGACGTCGTGCTTCCAGGCGATGTCGGTCAGTTCGCCGAGGGTCTTCAGTTCGCCCAGTTGGGCTTCGTCGTTGGCATCGTAGATCGACCCGGGGCGCAGCCCGTCGCCAAGGCTGAAGGCCACGTCGTAGGCCTTCATGATGTCGCAGATGTCCTCGAAGTGGGTATAGAGGAAACTCTCTTTGTGGTGGGCCAGGCACCACTTGGCCATGATCGACCCGCCGCGTGAAACGATGCCGGTCATGCGGTTGGCGGTGAGGGGCACGTAGCGCAGCAAAACGCCGGCATGGATGGTGAAGTAATCGACGCCCTGCTCGGCCTGTTCGATCAGGGTGTCGCGGAAGATTTCCCAGGTCAGTTCCTCGGCCTTGCCATTGACCTTTTCCAGGGCCTGGTAGATGGGCACCGTGCCGATGGGGACCGGCGAGTTGCGGATGATCCACTCGCGCGTCTCGTGGATGTTCTTGCCGGTGGACAGGTCCATCACCGTATCGCCGCCCCAGCGGATCGCCCAGGTCATCTTCTCGACCTCTTCCTGGATGCTGGAGCCCAGCGCCGAGTTGCCGATGTTGGCGTTGATCTTGGTGAGGAAATTGCGGCCGATGATCATCGGCTCGCTTTCCGGGTGATTGATGTTGTTGGGGAGGATGGCGCGGCCGCGGGCGATCTCGCTGCGGACGAACTCGGGGGTGATTTCCTCCGGGATCGATGCGCCGAAGTTCTGTCCCCGGTGCTGGCGGGAGAGAAGCGCCGCGAGCTTTTCGCCCTGGGGGCCGGAGGCCTTGAGGCCTTCGACGTAGGCGCGGCGATTGTTGTTCTCGCGGATGGCGACGAATTCCATCTCGGGCGTGACGATGCCGCGGCGGGCGTAGTGCATCTGGGTGACGTTTGCGCCGGACTTCGCCCGCAGGGGCTTGCGGTGGAGACCGGGGAAGCGCAATTCGTCCAGGGACTTGTCGTGGGCGCGGGTGCGGCCAAAGTCCGAAGTCAGCCCGGCGAGTTCCTCGGTGTCGCCGCGCTCGGCGATCCAGCCGGCGCGCAGCGCGGGCAGGCCGGAGCGGATGTCGATCTTGGCCGCCGGGTCCGAATAGGGGCCGGAGCAATCGTATACATAGATGGGCGGGTTCTTCTCGCCCCCGAAGGCGGTGGGCGTGTCGGCCTGGGCAATTTCGCGCAAGGGCACCCGAATGTCCGGGCGCGACCCCTCGACGTAGATCTTGCGGGAATTGGGGAGGGGCTGGATCGCCGCTTCGTCCACGTGGGCGCGGGCGGCGACGAATTGATCCTTGGCATTCATGGGGGCTCCTTGCAGCGGCGGGGGCAGGACGGGCAAGGAGCGAGCGATTCGTTTCCCTACGACGGCATGACCCGGTCAGGTTCGAAGGGACTCTCTCAGCCCGGTCGGGCACCCCTAACGATGCGTTGGAAGTTACTGGAAAGCGTGGTGCAACGCAAGGCACCGGGCGGGGTGTCGCCGGTGCGGTCTTTGCAGCGCCAACGCGACGAATAATCGGTCCGTCGGCTCAAGCTTGGCGGGATTACGGCCGAAATAGGGCGTGCAAGCGTAGAATCGCACGAGAAATCCAAAGAGAAAAGAAAAGGGACATCCGTATGAGCCGTCACGCCTTCGTCGTCTGGGCGCTGCTCTTGCCGGCGTCAGTTTTCGCCGCGCCCACCTGGCAGGTGATTTCGTCGGAGGCAGGCAAGCGTATCGAGATCGACCGAACGACCATCAAGCGCGACGAGGGCGGAAAGATCACCGCGGTCGGGCGCCTGGTGTTGGAAAAGGACATCGTCGATCCGAGTTCGGGCAGTGCCTATCGCATCATCGAGGCGACCACCCGGTACGACTGCGTGTCGCGCAATGCGGCAACGCTGAAGCGCGCGTTCAAGAAGAGCGACGGCGAAATCCTCCGCGAAGAGGAGCCTAAGTCCTCCGAACTGCCGGTGCGCAGCGGGACCGTCGATGACAAGGTCCTGCGCGAAGTGTGCCGGCCGACCAAGAGCGACGCCCGGGAAGTGGCCGAAAAGGCCAATGAGGCGGCTGGCCAGTTGAAGAAGGCCAACGAGGAGATGCTCAAGAAAGAAGTGGCCAAGGCGGAAGCCGCGGAATCGGTGAAGAAATCGCCTCCGCCGGCGGTTAAAACGATGCCGCGGCCAGGGCCGACCCCGGGGCATGCCAAACCTGCACCGGCTGCCGAGCCCGCCGCGCCGACGCCGGCCCCGGCCCCGGCCCCGCAGCCGGCTGCCCACGTGGAATCCGCGCCCAAGGCGCGCGTAGTCGCCGTGCGCAGCCGCCAAGCAAGCGCCCAGGTCGCATCCCCCCATGACCTCCACTGGAGCTACGAAGGCGATGGAGGGCCGGAACACTGGGCTGCGCTCGATCCCAAGAACGTCCTCTGCGGCACCGGTCAGCGCCAATCCCCGATCGACATCCGCGAGGGCATCCGCGTCGATCTGGAGCCGATCAAATTCGACTACAAACCTTCCGCCTTCCGCATCGTCGATAACGGCCACACCGTCCAGGTGGCGCAATACGGCGGGGCGATTTCCGTCAGCGGCAAAACCTATGAACTGGTCCAGTTCCACTTCCACAAACCGGCCGAGGAGAAGGTCAACGGACGCAGTTTCGACATGGTCGCCCACCTGGTCCATCGGGCAGACGACGGCAAATTGGCCGTGGTGGCCATCCTGATGGAAAAAGGCAGCGAGCATCCCTTCGTCCAGACTCTCTGGAATAACCTCCCGCTCGAGCGCAATCTGGAAATGAGCGTTGCCCAGTCCATCGATCTCAACGGGCTCTTGCCGGAGAATCGAAATTACTTCACCTACATGGGCTCGCTGACGACTCCGCCGTGTAGCGAAGGGGTGCTCTGGCTGGTCCTGAAGCAGCCGATCCAGGTATCCGCCGACCAGGTCGCCATCTTCTCCAGGCTCTATCGCAATAACGCCCGGCCCATTCAGTCGGCAAGCGGCCGCCTGATCAAGGAAAGCCGTTGACCCTCTTCCGGTGGCGATGGTAGGTTGCTGACCGTTCGGTCATTAACCGCCCATGTCCGCAGCGCTACTCCCCCGCAAACGCCGCAAGGAAGACCGCCCCAACGAACTCCTGGAAGCGGCGCTGGACCTCTTCGTCGAGAAGGGATTCGCAGCGACGCGCCTGGAAGACATCGCCACTCGCGCCGGAGTATCGAAAGGGACCTTGTATCTCTATTTCGCCGGCAAGGAAGCCTTGTTCAAGGCCGTCATCCAGGACGGATTGATTCCGGCGCTGGCCGAACTCGAAGCCCTGCTGGCGGGTCACGAAGGTTCGGCGTTCGACCTGATTCGCGCCCTGGTCGAACGCTGGTGGTCCATGGTCGGGGAGACGCGTTACTCGGGGATTCCCAAACTGATGATCGCCGAGGCGCGCAATTTCCCCGAGGTGGCCCACTTCTATTACGAAAATGTCGTCCGGCGCGGCCGCAAGGTTTTCGCCGCTGCCCTGGAGCGGGGAATGGCCAGGGGTGAATTCCGGGCCCTGGAAGTGGGCGCCTGTGTCGATGTCCTCATTGCCCCCATGCTGATGCTCGTGGTCTGGCGCCATTCCCTCGCCCACTGTTGCCTGGCCGAACAAGAGCCGCGGGCCTATCTGGAAATGTACCTGGAGATGCTGCGGGGAGGGCTGGCCGCACCTGGGCTATAATCCCCGTTTCCCACCCCTGTAATATTAGTTTCGTCTAATATATCTCGTGCGGAGAGCACCATGAATATCGAGCAAGCACGCTTCAACATGATCGAACAACAGATTCGGCCCTGGGAGGTCCTGGATCCGACGGTTCTCGATCTTCTTTTCGTCGTCAAGCGCGAGGATTTCGTTCCCGAGGCCTATCGGGCGCTCGCCTTCGCCGACATGGAAATTCCCATCGGCCAGGGCCAGGCCATGCTGGCACCCAAGATCGAGGCCAGGCTCCTGCAAGAATTGGGAGTACGGAAGACCGACAAGATCTTGGAAATCGGCTCCGGTTCAGGCTATATGGCCGCCCTCCTCGCGGCGCGCGGCGAGCACGTGGTGACCGTCGAAATCAATCCCGAATTGGCCGATGGCGCGCGGCGCAACCTCGAGAGGGCCGGCGTCACCAACGTTGCCGTCGAAACCGGCGATGGTGCACAGGGTTGGTCCCACCGCGGGCCCTACGACGTCATCGTCGTCTCGGGGGCGCTTGCCGAAATTCCCGAAACGCTGCTCAAGCAACTGCGGGTCGGCGGCCGCCTCGCCGCCATCGTGGGCGAAGCGCCGGTCATGGAAGCCCAATTGGTGACCTGTACCGCACCGGGCGTCTATAACACGGTCAATCTGTTCGAGACGGTTGCCCCGCTGCTCAAGGCTCCGGCCAAGAGCGGCTTCGCGTTCTGATGAAGCAGCTGGCTCCGAAGGATCTCGCGGACTGGCTGGCCGATTCCGGGCGAGCCGCGCCGGTGCTTCTGGATGTACGCGAACCTTGGGAATTCGAGACCTGCCACCTCGCCGGCGCCCAGCTCATTCCCATGCGCGAGGTGCCGGCCCGTCTGGGGGAACTCGATCCGGCCCAGGAGACAGTGGTGGTGTGTCACCACGGGGGCCGCAGTCTGCAGGTGGCGCTGTTTCTGGAACGCAACGGATTTTCCCAGGTGCTCAATCTGGACGGCGGTGTGGATCGTTGGGCCCAGCAAGTCGATCCGGCCATGCGTCGATACTGACCATGAGGGCGGTCGGATTCCTTCTGCTGAGCCTGCTCGCCGTCGGGTCGGCCGGAGCGGCCGATCTCCTCCAGATCTATCGGGAAGCGGTCGACAACGATCCGTCTTTCGCCGGCGCCCGGGCCTCGGCCGATGCCGGCCGGGAAAAGCAGGCCCAGGGGTTGGCCGGTTTGTTGCCCAGCCTCACGCTTTCCGGGAACACGGTCTGGAATGAAAATGAACTCAGAATCGGCCAAACCGCGACCGTCAAACCCCACTACAACAGCAACAGCTACTCGGCGACCCTGAGTCAGCCGCTCTTTCGCTGGCAGAACTGGGTGCAATACGGTCAGGGCCGGCATCAGGCCGCCCTCGCCGAAGCGCAGCTGCAACAGGCACGCCAGGATCTGATTCTGCGGGTGGCCCAAGCCTACTTCGACGTGCTCTATGCCGAAGAGAATCTCAGGGCCCTGGAGGCCAACAAGGCAGCCATTGCGCAGCAGTTGGAGGCGGCCAAGAAGAATTTCGAAGTAGGGACCAGCACCATCACCGACACCCATGAGGCCCAGGCGCGCTACGACCTGGCCGTAGCCCAGGAAATCGGTGCCCAGAGCGAGCTGGAGGTCCGGCGGCGGGCGCTGCAGTCCATCATCGGCCGCGAGCCGGGGGCGCTGGCCCAGGTCAAGCCCGACGCCAAGCTGCTCCCGCCGGTGCCGGCGGAGATGAATCGCTGGGTCGAGGCGGCGGAGAACGGCAGCTTCACGGTCCAGATCCAGCAGGCCAACGCCGAAATCGCCGATCTGGAGGTGTCCAAGCAGCGGGCCGGACATTATCCGACCCTCGACCTGGTGGCCAACGCCGGACGCAATCGGGCGGTATCGTCCGGCGTGCCGCCGACTCCGCTGGAAACCGATTTCCAGAGTATCGGGCTCCAACTGTCGCTTCCCCTCTTTCAGGGCGGTCTGGTCATGTCCCGCGATCGCGAGGCGGTCGCCAATCGGGCGGCGGCCCAGGCTTCCCTTGAAGCGGCACGGCGAGCGGCAGTCCTTTCGGCACGCCAGAACTTCCTGGGCGTGGTGAACGGCCTGGCCCAGCTCCGAGCCCTGGCCGCGGCCAAACTGTCCTCCCAGTCGGCCCTGGAGTCGAACAAGCTGGGCTACGAAGTCGGCGTGCGCATCAACATCGACGTACTGAACGCCGAGAATCAGGTCTATCAGACCCGCCGCGATTTCGCCAAGGCCGCCCTCGATACCCTCATGGCCCAGTTGAAGCTCAAGGCCTCGGTGGGCGCCCTGGCGGAAGACGATCTGGTTCAGGCCAACGGCCTTCTCGATCCCGCCAGCGCTCGATAAGCGCCAGGGTGCGCTGGGTGGCTCCCCGATGGGTTGCCGCGAACGAGGAGGCGGCGGTTGCCATGGTGGCCAAAGCCGCCGGGTCATCCAGGAGTTCAGCCACTGCCGCCCCGAGTTCCTCGGCTGCGTCGAGCTGGCGAGCGGCGCCGGCGGCAACGGCGTCGGCCGTCGCCTGGGCGAAATTGAAGGTGTGCGGGCCGATGACGACGGGGCAGCCGCAGGCGGCGGCCTCGATCAGATTCTGTCCGCCGAGGGGCAGCAGGCTCCCGCCGACAAAGGCCAGATCGGCAGCCGCGTAGTAAGCGGCCAGTTCGCCCATCGAATCGCCGATCCAGATGCGGGATTCGGGGGCGGGAAACCCGCTACTGCGACGGATCGGTTCGCGGCCCGTGGCTTCGGCGGCGAGGCGGGTGACCTCGTCGAAGCGCTGGGGATGCCGGGGGACGAGTATCAGGAGGACATCGCCAGGCAATCGCGCATGCGCGGCGAGTACCAAGGCTTCCTCTCCCTCCCGGGTACTGGCCGCCAGCCAGATCCGGCGCTTGCCCAAGGATTGCCGCCAGCTTCGGCCGAGTTCGAGCAGATCGGGGCGCGGGGTCACGTCGAATTTGAGGTTGCCGCACACCTCTACGGCGGGCGTTCCCAGTTCCCCCAGCCTGGCTGCGTCAGCCGCCGTCTGCGCGGCTGCGCCGGCCAGCGCGGAAAATGCGGGACGCGCGAGGGCGCCGAACTTTCGGTATCCCCTGGCCGAACGATCCGATAGGCGGGCATTGACGAGGCCCACCGGGAGCTTGCGGCGTTGCGCCTCGGCAAGCAGATTCGGCCAGACCTCGGTTTCCATGAGCAAGCCGAGGCGAGGCGCGAAGTGCCTGCAGAACCGGCCGACCGCCCCCGGGTAATCGTAGGGCAGATAGGCCTGCACGACGCGGTCGCCGAAGACCTCGCGGCCGGCGGCTCTTCCCGTCGGGGTCATCGCGGTCAGCAGCAGGCAATGGTCGGGGTAGGCGGCGATCAGGGCTTCGACGAGCGGTTGAGCGGCCCGGGTCTCGCCCACCGAAACCGCGTGCACCCAGATCACCGGCCGCTCTGGACGCTGGCGATAGTATCCCCAGCGCTCGCCGATCGATTCGAGGTACTCCGGTTGCTTCCGGCTGCGCCAGAGCAGCCGCAGCCAGACCAGCGGCGAGCCCAACCAGAGGGCGATACAGTAGAGAAAGCGGGCCATCAGCCCAGGACCGGCCCCAGGCTGTCGATCACTTCCTGGGCGGTCGGGGGCATGTGGGGGCCGCCCAGATTGCGAAAGAATGCGGTGCTGACCACTCCGGTGCGCTCGGGGGCGGTGGCGGTATACAGGGCCACGGTCGGCACCGCCACGGCGGCTGCCAGATGGGTGAGCCCGGTATCGACCCCCACGCAGAGGCGGGCGCCGGCAAGCAGGCCCGCCAAATTGGCAAGATCCATGGGCGGCGCGGCGATGGCGTCCGGTACCCCGGCCACCAGGCGGGCTGCCCGCTCTCGCTCCACCGGATTTCCGGCAGGAAACACGGTTCTCATGCCGCGAAAGGCGAGTTCGTGGGCGAGGAGCTTCCAACTGGCCTCGTCCCACAACTTGTCGTCGCGGCTCGTGGCGCTGAGCAGGACCGCGTAGGGACCGGGGGGAAGCCAGTCGGCGGCAAAACCGGGCGGCTGCAGCCCGTAGTCCAGGGTAAGGTCCCCGGGATAGTCAAAGGCCGCTGCGGCAAGCCAGCGGTTGCGATCGACCGCATGGGCCGACTTGGGAATGGCGAAGGTTTCGTCGTAAAAGCGGGCGGCCAGCGGTTCGCGGGCCGCCTCGGCGGCGTAGCCGCAGACCGGACCCCGGGCTTGACGGGCGATGAGGGCGCTTTTCAAGAGCCCCTGGGTGTCGAGGACCACGTCGTAGGCGCCCGAGCGCAGTCGATTCCGGAAAGCGCGGATTTCCTTCCAGGTCGCGGCGGCCAAAGGCGACTTCCGCCAGCGCCGCACAGCCACCGGAATCACCCGCTTGACTGCCGGATGAAGGCGCGGAATGGCGGCAAAGCTCTCTTCGACGCACCAGTCGATGACCGGGTCAGGCAGGCGACGCATCAAGTCGCTGACCACGGGCAGGTTGTGGATCACGTCGCCGAGTGAGGAAGTTTTCACCAACAGGATATTCATCGGCGAATAAAATGGCGGGTCCGCATCTCTTGTAAAGCGTCGATTATAAATGTCATTGTCCGCTCAGCCGCTGGTGCCTGAGATTTTCCCCGCTGCCGGCCAACGTTCCGCCCGGCGGGAAGGGCAGCGGGCGGCGGAGAACGGGCTGCGGCACGGTAAAATCAGCTTCCTCACCCTCAGGTTCCTCCCATGAAAATCCTTGTGACCGGCAGCGCCGGCTTTATCGGCATGACCACGGCTCTGCGGCTCCTCGCCCGCGGCGACCAGGTGGTCGGCCTCGACAACCTCAACGACTATTACGAAGTGAGCCTCAAGGAAAATCGGCTCAAGCGGCTGACGCCCCATCCGAATTTCCGCTTCGTCAAAATGGATGTGGCCGACCGCCCAGGGATGGAGAGGCTTTTTGCCGAGGAAAAATTCGACAAGGTCATCCACCTCGCCGCCCAGGCCGGGGTTCGCTATTCCCTCAAGAATCCCCACGCCTACGTCGATAGCAACATCGTCGGGTTCGTCAATATCCTCGAAGGCTGCCGCCACAGCGGCGTCAAACATCTGGTTTATGCGTCGAGTTCGAGCGTGTACGGGGGCAACACCAAGATGCCCTTCTCCGAGCACGACAGCGTCGACCATCCGGTGAGCCTCTACGCAGCCACCAAGAAGGCCAACGAGCTGATGGCCCATACCTACAGCCATCTCTACGGCCTGCCCACCACCGGCCTGCGCTTCTTCACCGTCTATGGTCCCTGGGGGCGGCCGGACATGGCCCTCTTCCTGTTCACCAAGGCCATCCTTGAAGGGCGGCCCATCGACGTCTTCAACTACGGCAAGATGCAGCGGGACTTCACCTACGTGGACGACATCGTCGAAGGGGTCATCCGGGTCATGGACCGCACCGCCGAGGCCAATCCGGCCTACGTCCCGGACGAAGCCGACCCCGCCACCAGCAATGTGCCCTACCGGGTCTTCAACATCGGCAACCACAACCCGGTGCCCCTCATGGATTTCATCGGTGCCATCGAGGAAGCCCTGGGGCAGACGGCGGAAAAGAATCTCCTCCCCCTGCAGGACGGCGACGTCCCGGCCACCTATGCCGATACGGCCCTCCTGGGCGAATGGGTCGGTTTCGCTCCGGCCACCCCGGTGAAGGAGGGCGTCGCCCGCTTCATCGCCTGGTATCGCGATTACTACAAGGTTTAAGGATCCTCTATGTGCGGCATCGTCGCGGCAGCAGCCGGAAACAATATCGTTCCCGTCCTCATCGAGGGCTTGAAGAAGCTTGAATATCGCGGCTACGACTCCGCCGGACTGGCGGTGATCGGCGGCGCCGGTGTGGAGCGGGTGCGATCCGTAGGACGGGTGGCGGAATTGGAAGCCCTGTCCGCATCCACCCATTCGCCGACCGGAATCGCCCATACCCGTTGGGCCACCCACGGCGCTCCCAGCGAGCGCAATGCCCATCCCCACATCTCCGGCAATATCGCCGTGGTGCACAACGGCATCATCGAAAACTACGAAGTCCTGCGGGAGGAACTGTCCGCCAAGGGCTATGCCTTCACCTCCGATACCGACACCGAGAGCATCGCCCACCTGGTCGAGGAAACCCTCAAGCTTGAGCCGGACCTGTTCAAGGCCGTGCAACAGGCCGCCCGCCTCCTGGTCGGGGCCTACGCCATCGCGGTCATCGACCGCCGCCAGCCGGGCAAGGTGGTGGTTGCCCGCGAAGGCTCGCCTCTACTCCTCGGCAAGGGCGAGGGCGGCAATTACGCGGCCTCCGACGCCTCGGCCCTGCTCCAGGTGACCCGCAACATGATCTACCTGGAAAACGGCGACATTGCCGAATTGACGCCGGAATCGATCCGCATCGTCCAGGCGGATGGCGAGTCCGTCGTGCGGCCGGTGAATGTCTCCCAACTGTCGGCGGATGCCGTCGAACTCGGCAAGTTCCGCCATTACATGCAGAAGGAAATCTTCGAACAGCCCGATGCCCTGGCCAACACCCTCGAACTGGTCGGCGGCAGCAAGACCATTCAGCCCGGCATTTTCGGGGGCGAGGCCGCTGGGGTACTGGCCGGCGCCCGCTCCATCCTCATTCTGGCCTGTGGCACCAGCTATCACTCCGGGCTCACGGCCCGCTACTGGCTGGAGGCCATTTCCGGCCTGCCGTGCACGGTCGAGATCGCCAGCGAATACCGCTACCGCACTTCAGTCCCCGACCCCGACCAGCTGGTGGTGGCCGTATCCCAATCCGGCGAGACCGCCGATACCCTGGCCGCCCTGCGCCATGCCAAGTCCCTCGGCCAGTTGCGTACCCTGGCCATCTGCAACGTGCCCGAATCGGCCATCGTCCGCGAATCGGCGCTGCGCTTCATCACCCGGGCCGGCCCGGAAATCGGCGTCGCCTCGACCAAGGCCTTCACCACCCAGCTCGCCGCCCTTTTCCTCCTCACCCTGGTCCTGGCCAAGGTGCGCGGGCGCCTGACCGCGGAAAGCGAGAGCGCCTATCTGGAAAGCCTGCGCCACCTGCCGGTGGCCGTGAACAAGGTGCTCGAACTCGAACCCGAGATCGAAGCCTGGGCCCAGCATTTCGCCAACAAGCACCACGCTCTTTTCCTCGGTCGCGGGCGCCACTACCCCATCGCCCTCGAAGGGGCGCTGAAGCTCAAGGAAATCTCCTATATCCACGCCGAGGCCTACCCGGCGGGCGAATTGAAGCACGGACCGCTGGCGCTGGTGGACCGGGAAATGCCGGTCATCTCCGTCGCTCCCAACGACACCCTGCTGGAAAAGCTGAAGAGCAACCTCCAGGAAGTTAAGGCCCGGGGAGGCGAACTCTACGTCTTCGCCGACGCCGATTCGGAAATCCCGGAATCGGCCGGAGTGCACATCCTGCGTCTGCCCGAGCACTATGGGGAGCTGTCGCCGATTCTGCACGTGGTTCCCCTGCAGTTGCTCTCGTATCACGCCGCTCTGGTGAAGGGCACCGACGTTGATAAGCCGCGTAATCTGGCCAAGAGCGTGACGGTGGAGTAAAGGCGGCGAGTGCTCCGCTGTCAGGGGGTGGGTAGAGGGTGCGGCGGGAAATCGGCCAAAACGGACCTTCAGCCTCCGCCCAATATCCAGCCGCAATGCACCGAAAAGCAGCCATTCTTCAACTGACATGCTCGATGGTGCCTTTGTCTAAAGCCCTAGACAGCATACGAGCTTTCAGATTTCAAACTAGGCTGCCCCGAGTCCTTGCTCTTCAAAGGTTTTGCCGTCCCGAATGTGA
>DAORDK010000098.1:0-11672 GCA_035345935.1 Rhodocyclaceae bacterium
CGCGATCTGGGACATCAACGCCTTCGACCAGTGGGGCGTCGAACTCGGCAAGGCCCTGGCCGGACGACTCGCGCCTGCCCTGGCCGGGGGCGATGATTCGAGCTTCGATGCCTCGACCCGGGGGCTCGTCGCCGCCCTCACCCTGCGTTAATCTTTTCCCAAAACCCAGGAGGTTTGCCATGAAGCGCCTGCTCTTTGCCGCCCTCGCCCTGATCTGCTCGGGCCTCGCCGCAGCGGCGGTCATCAACGTGGAGTTCGAATTCACGCCCTTCATTGGCGACGTCGCCAAGCCCCAGGTCGATTCGGTTCCCGGCAAAGCCCGTATCCTGGTTAACGGGATCCCCATCGGAGAACAGGAAGTCGCCAAGCAGTCGATGCCGGTGCTCTTCGACGCACGGGAGATCGCCCCGGCGGTGTGGATCACCGGCCAGTCCATGCGACTCGGCCTGCGCAAGGGCAAGAACCTCCTGCGCATCGAATTCGAACCGAGCGATCCCAAGCTCGCCTACCAGACCAGCCTCAAGTGGTCCCAGGTCACCGATCAGGTCACCCAGGAGACGCGCGGCAACGCGACGACCAGCACCAATCAGGCCGGCGTGGGCCAGGAGCGCCGCAAGGCCCAGGGCAAAGTCGTGCTGGAGCGGGAATTCGTCGCCGACTTTGCTCCCGAACAACCCTGGCACAAGTATCCGGCCGTCACCTCGCTGAGCGATGACGACCGCCAGAAGATTGCCGCCCTCCTCAAGGAGCGCGCCGAAGCCTTCGCCCCCAAGTTCGAGCGCTTCTACAAAATCCTCGAAGCCCAGCCCAATGTGCGGGTGGACGACGTCAAGAAGCTGAAGTGCCTCGACAAGGCCTACGCCGCCGGGGTCAGGATCGCCGCGCCGGCCGCCGCCGATCTGGAGCTCGCCACCACGGGTAGCGCCGCCGTAGCGGTCGGGCGGCGCGGTGGCGACCTCTTCGCATCCGACCAGAAGGCCTTCGCCAAACTGAAGGGCAACGACACCCAGATGTGCGTCGGCATCTCTCTCAGCATCGCCTATCCGCCCCGCTCGGTGGCGATCCGTACCCCCGACGGCGGCTGGCAACTGACCCCCTGAGTGCCGATGAAGGTTCTTTTCGCCACCTCCGAAATCGCTCCCTGGGTCAAGACCGGCGGCCTGGGCGACGTCGCTGCCGCCTTGCCGGCGGCCCTGGGTGATGCCGGCCAGGACATCCGGGTTCTGGTCCCAGCCTATCCCGCCCTGCGCCGAGCTTTTCCCTACGCCCGGGAAATCGCCGCCCTTCCGTCCGTGGCTCCTGCTCTGCCCCCCTGCCGGCTCCTCGGCGTCGAAAACGACGGTCTATCGTTCATCCTGATCGACTGCCCTCCCCTCTACGACCGCCCGGGCAACCCCTACCTGGACGCCCACGGCCTAGACTGGGAGGACAATGGCGTCCGTTTCGGCCTCCTTTCCCGGGTCGCCGCCCTGCTGGGACAGGCAAAGACGCCGCTCCCCTGGCGGGCCGACGTGGTCCATGGCCACGACTGGCAGACTGCCCTCGCCGCGGCCTTCCTCCGTTACGAGGGCGGTGCGGCGAGCGTCGTGACCATCCACAATGTCGCTTTTCAAGGCTGTTTCCCCGCCGAGCTGGCGGTCGGGCTCGGACTGCCCCCCGACGCCTGGCGCTTCGATGGGGTCGAATACCATGGCCAGCTTTCCTTTCTCAAGGCCGGACTGCAACTGGCCGACCGCATCTCCACGGTAAGCCCCACCTACGCCAGGGAAATCCAGGGCGAGGATTTCGGCTATGGGCTCGCCCCCCTGCTCCGCCACCGCGCCGCTGACCTGACCGGCATCCTCAACGGGATCGATACCGCCCTCTGGAATCCCTCCCGTGATCCGGCCCTGAAGACCAACTACGGCGCCGCGCGCCTCGGCAGCAAACGCGCCAACCGCAGGGCGCTGCAGGAAGAGTTGGGGCTAGCGGTCTGCGAAGATCGCCCGGTCTTCGCCGTGATCAGCCGTCTCACCCACCAGAAGGGCCTCGACCTTCTGCTCACCCTCGGCGCCGGCATCACCCACCTGCCAGCGCAACTGGCCATCCTGGGAACGGGAGAAAAGGAACTGGAAACCGGCTTCCGTGCCCTGGCCGCGGAGCATCCCGGCCAGATCGCCGTCACCATCGGCTTCGACGAGGCCCTCTCCCACCGCATCGAAGCCGGGGCCGACGCCTTCCTCATGCCCAGCCGCTTCGAACCCTGCGGCCTCAACCAGATGTACAGCCTGGCCTACGGAACGCCTCCCATCGTCCGCGCCACCGGCGGCTTGGCCGACACCGTGGTCGATGTCAATCCCGATACCCTCGCGGCGGGCAGCGCCAACGGTTTCGTCTTCCAGGAAGCCACCCCCCATGCCCTCTGGCTGACGCTCGAACGCACCGTCGCCACCTGGCGCAACCGGCGAACCTGGCACCGCCTGCAACAGAACGGCATGCGCCGGGACTTTTCATGGACTCAGGCCGCCAAGGCATACCTGAGGGTCTACGAACAAGCCTGTAGCGTCCGGGCAACGTGATGCTGACCCTAGACGGACGACTTCAAGCGCATCCGGATCGGCGCCGCTCTGCTCGCTGCCTCATAGAAATCCAAAGAGACTGAGGAAGAAACTGGTGCGTGCAGAAAATGAAGCACCGCCGCGTACGTCCCAGATAAAGATGAGGCTGAAGAAGGTCCATACTCCGAATATCCTCAAGCCGCGCGACAGGGGATCGCTCGACAATTTTCCGGCCCCGCGGCGCTCCCTCCTGCGCATCGAGATGTAGATGCCCAATGCCAGCAGCAGGGAATAGAAGAACGGCGACTCCATGGCGGCAAGAGCGTGGTCGACATGCCCTTCAACGAGCGTGGTGTGCAGTTTCAGAAAATGGTAGTAGATATTGCCGAACGCCGCGGCACCGAGGACTGCGATAAACAGTCTCAGCCGTGGCCAATGGCGTAGCGCCACACCCGACCCCATGAAGATCGGCATGAAGAAGAAAGTGACCAGAAGCTCCTTGAAGTAGAAGTAATAGCGGTTCCAGAAATCGTGCACCGATTCTGCCAAGAGCGGCTTGTAGGTATTTCGCATGACATTGAAGCCGCTGATTCGGAGAATGCCGATGATCCGATGCCCCTTGTAGGCAAGGTGAAGGACCTGCCTGATCAACTCGCAATAAACGCTGGCCCACCCCAAAACCGTCGGCGTCCCGACCCCTTGTGCAGCAGCCTCGCCGAGCTCGGGAATTCCCAGGGAATGCCCACCGAGCAGGCGCGCGAAAAAGTTGTCGGTACCGTAGGCTGCAGCCTCAAAGAAGGCCAGCGTGACGTTCAGAATTCCCGATAGCAGGATCAGTTTGACTCCGGACAATTGCGACCTGGCCAAGTCCATTGCCGTCCTGGCCTCGAATTTGGCCATATAGTCGATTCCCTTGCCGTAGGGAGTTTCCGTTCCTCCGTAAGCCGGAAATAGATAGATCAGGTGATCCTTGAAACCTCCCGGACTGACCCGGCTGCTATGACTGGAAAACAGCATGTAGCCCAAACGCCAGGCCAGCGTGGACAGCATGAATGCCATGGCGGCGAAGTAGTTTCGCCCAGGCAGGAAATCATCGGAAGCAAGCCAGGCCATACAGAAGATCGCCCAGATCAGCAGATGCAGACTGATCTGCGGATGCTGGCGCTGGGGGCGAGGCATGGATTTCAAACGAACGGAGATGCGATGGGCGAACCACGCAAACCCGAGGGTGGACAGTAGAACCGAAACGCTCAGAAGCACGCCGCCGTCCACCTGGGGCGCTGCGATGGCGGCCAGGTCATCGAAACTGCTCCGGAAGGCAACGTACAGGGCAGCGATCGCCAGCAAAGCACGCCGTCTGCCGGGCGTCATCCAGTTCAGCAACCAGTGCAGATTTCTGCACCACCAGTCGATCACAGGCTGCTGCTCGTGGAACTGGCCGATCTTTCGGGCAGCCAGCCGAAACGAACCCGGAGTCACCGCGGGCCGCTCCTACTACACCCGCACGCGGGTGACGAATTCTTCGATGGCGGCAATCGAATCGATGAGATCGATATCGAAGGCCGTATCGGCAAAGCTCACGCCAAACTCGGTCTCCAGGAAGAGCACCAGATTCGTGATCGCCAAAGAATCGAGTCGTCCGGAAACGAAGATGGATTGGGAGTCTTCAATCGGCCCATGATCTCCGCGAGCCCCCATTAGACCTGTCAGGAACTCCCTGACCTTTTCCTTCTCATTGCTGTTCATTCGCTTTCCCTCAAGAATCAAGTGCAGCCATCGCGGACGATCCGAAGCGTCACGCCTTTAACTGGTCGAGCAACTGGCAGAGCGCCTTCCGATCGATTTTTCCGCTCGAATTGAGCGGCAGACTGTCCAGACCCAGCACGCGTCCGGGAATCATGTAGGCGGGGAGGACCGCATTCGGTCGGGCGATGATTGCCCCGGCGTCGACACTCCTGTCCCCAACGAAGGCCACCAAGCCTTGCGGAATGCCGTCGGCGATGGGCCAGGCCACGGTCGCTGCCATGGCATTGCCGGAAACTTGACGCAGATGGGTGTCGATCTCTTCCAGTTCGATTCGGTAACCATGGAGCTTGATCTGATTGTCGATTCGACCCAGGCAATGAAACTCGCCATCCGCATCCTGGATGGCCAAATCCCCGGTGAGATACCAGCGCTGGCCGGCGATTTCGGGAAATCGGCGACTCGTCAATTCGGGGGCATCGAGATAGCCGTCGGCGAGTTGTACGCCTGCGAGGGCGAGTTCTCCCGTCGATCCCGGAGCGAGGAAATTCAGTGCTTGGTCCACGACAGCGGCTTCGCTTCCCGGCATGGGCCTTCCGATCGACCAGAAATCCCGCTCGGGCGACAGTTTGGCGACGGCGGTCACCGCACGCCGCAAACAAAAGACGGTAGCCTCGGTCGGGCCGTAGAAGTTCTCGATGCGGCTGTTCGGCGCCGCTGCGCGCCAGGCGGCAACGACGCTGTCGGGAAGGGGCTCGCCGCCGAACACCGAGACCCGCAGCGAGGGCATCGCATCGGGAGACAGGGCCTTGACCTGTTTCAGCATCCCGACCAGCGAAGGTACGGAAAACCAGACGCTGAGGGCATTTTCGCGCACGAACTTGACCGCATTCATCACCCGGGTCGCCGGCAGGATGTAGAGCGCGGCCCCCACCTCCCAAGTCGTGAACATGTCGTGCAGCGAGACATCGAAGGTCACTTCCAGGGTTTCGACGGCTCGGTCCTCCGCCGTCAGACCGAGCAATTCACAGGTGATTTCTATGTAATGGCGAATCGCCCCTGCCGATATGAGCACGCCTTTTGGAACGCCGGTCGTGCCCGAGGTGAAGATGATGTAGGCAGGATCCGTAGGCTTGAGCGCCACAGGTTCGTTCACCCGGGCGGCCGGCAGGTCGTTCAGATCGAACACGGCGACGCCGCTTGCCGCGCAGTGCGCGCCCGGCAACCCGCCAGGGGCGACGATGAGCGGCGGCCCGGCGGCGATGACCCGTTCGCTCAGCAATTTGGCGCCCTCGGCGTCGGCAACGATCGCCGACAGATTGCAGAGAGAGAGGATGGTCAGCAGCCTTTCCTCGGGCAAGCGGGTTCCCAGGGGGATGTAGGTCGCCCCCGCCCAGGCCGCACCCAGAATTCCCAGGCAGGCATCGATGCTGCGAGAGGCGAGGATACCTACGCGAGGCGGAACGCCGTCACGGCCCTCCCACGCAGAACTCCGCTGAAGGCAGGCCGCAAGTCGTGCGGCACTATCCGCTACCTGTCCGTAACTCAGGATTTTTCCCTCGGCGGAGATGGCGGGACTCGCAGGACACGCCAGGCTGTGCCTGGCCACCGCGAACGCGAGGCTGTATTGCTTCGTCACTTGATCTCGATTCTCCGGATTGCTCGGGAAATTGCCGGAATCCGTTCCTGGCTCTGGGTATTTGCCAACCGACCTGGGGCAATGGCTTGGATCGGCAGCCTAGGCCAGATTTCTTAACACCCCCTTAAACGAGCGTATCGACTCCCCCGACGAGCCCACCGGGGACGATGGAAACTCGCGGCCGGATACTTCGTCGCGGGAATTCGGCTCCATCCGGCGCCGACAGTCCGACGCGGAAGCCGCTACCGCAGGGGCCTCCAACTGACTCGGAAACTGATGGAATGCGGGCAGGAATTGCCGATCTAATGTATCGTTTTGGCCGCTAGCCGTTGATTGGTCCGCGGGGACAGAACGAGAACGAGGATGGACGGGATCCCGTGTATCTCAAGATTTGCCTCATGAATTCCAGGTTCCTCAGGGCGTGTGCCCTGCTCGCAGCATTGAGCTTCGCCACCGCGGCTGCCTCGGCCACGGATTTCGTGGTGATCGCCAATCCGGGCGCCAATCTGACGGGACTGTCCCGCGAACAGGTGGCCGACCTCTTCCTCGGCAAGAGCGCTTCCCTCCCCGGCCTGTGCTGCCCGGTACTGATCGACCAGCCCGAATCCAGTCCCCTGCGCGAGGCCTTCTACAACGGGGTCGCGGGCAAATCCGCGGCCCAGGCGAAATCGTCCTGGGCCAAGATGTATTTCACCGGCAAAGGCATTCCTCCCAAGGAAGGCAAAGGCAACGATGAGATACGCGCGATGGTGGCAGCCAATCGGAACATGCTGGGTTATATCGACCGCTCGGCAGCGGATTCCAGCGTACGGATCGTTTTCGGCGAAAAATGACAAAGGGAATCCGATCCCCTTTCAACCGGCTCATGCGGGAGTTGGCGATACGATGCTCCATCACCTGAAACATCCGCTGCTGGCGACGCTGCTGGCGCTCACCTTCTCGGGCGCCCAGGCCTTCGATTTCAATGGTTCCGGCTTCCTGACGCTGGCTGCCGGAAAGATGATCAGGGGCGAGACCCGCGATGCCTTCTTCGTCAGCGATTACGGCCAGGGGGCGATCTACGACCGGGGCCACGGATGGTCCTTCGGTCCGGACAGCAAGCTCGGCCTGCAAGGGGTCGCCGTGTTCGACCACGATTGGTCGATGACCGGACAGATCGTCGCCCGCGGCGCCGACAACGGCCAGGTTGACCTTGAATGGCTGTACGCCAGCTATCGCGCGTCGGAGAACATCACCTTGCAGGCCGGCCGCAAGCGCCTGCCGCTCTTCTACTATTCGGAGTCGCAGGACGTCGGCCTCACGCTACCGTGGCTGCGGCTTCCGCCGGCGGCCTACGGCTGGGACGTCGTGAATTTCAACGGCGCAAGCGTCCTGTGGCGAACCCCGCTGGGAAAATGGAATTCGGCCGCCGAGGTGTTCTATGGCGCCGAGACCCGCCGCGGCAATCCCTACCTGGACATCTACAACGGTCGGGGCGCGGACTGGGACGAGAAGTGGAACAATATTCGCGGGCTCTCCTGGACCGTGAGTCGGGACTGGCTGGAACTGCGGGTTTCCTATGTGGCGTCAGGGTTGAAGTACTGGAATCCGCGGGATGTCGCCGCCACCTTTTCGAAGACGCGACAATCCGTCCTCTCTCTCGCAGCCGCCATCGATCTGGACCATTGGCTGATCCGTGCCGAGGTCAGCAAGATAGACCGACCTGGATTCGCGGAGCACGACCGGGCAGCCTTGCTGGGCGCTGGTTATCGCCTGGGCAAATGGCTTCCCATGATCACCTTTGCCCGTTTTCACGGCAGATATCTGGACGGCACCCCCAATGAGCGCTTCGACAATCTGTCCCTCTCGCTGCGTTACGATCTGACCCCCTCGAGCGCTCTCAAGCTCCAATTCGATTCCTTCAAGGATCGCAGCGACGTCGGCATCACCTGCTACCAGGATCCCGTCACCTGTCTTTCGGGATCGCAGCGCTATGGCGACTCGAGATTGCTCGGCGTTTCGTATGACCTGGTCTTCTGATGGCCGAAGCGTCTACCGGAAAGCCGCCTGAAGCGGGTCAGTCCAATTCGTATTCGGGTTGGATTTCCCGCCATCCGCGGCTCTTCCTGATCGTCGCTGTTGTTTTGAGCGCCAGCGCGGCTGTTCTGACCGGTTGGCTGGTGGGTCGCGACCTGGAACGCAGCCGCGACGTCGAACTGGCCAAGGAGTTGAGCAGCTATGCGGCGACCCTGGAGGGAGGCACCACCAACAGCCGCCTGATGGGTGCCCTGATCCGCCAGGGAGCTTCCGAAGCGCTTGCCAAGCGCATCGCCGGAGATCGCCTCACCGGCGCGGAACGCGGCGAAATTCTGGCCGACCTCGACCAATTGCGTTCGCTCTTCTTCGTGCGAGAGGTCTTCCTGGTCGCCCGAAATGGCGTATTCATCGCCTCCGGCGACATCGACGACGATCGGAAGCGGCAATTGGCAATAAAGGTTCCCCGCTTTCTCGATGGGGCGTTGAATGGCGCCGCAACCGTCTACCCGGCCGTTCGGTCGGAAAGCGAGGGCGAGGATCGCGGCATCTACCTCTCGGCACCCGTGCGTTCGCCCAATAATCCCGGTGGACCACCCGTCGGCGCGATCAGTGCCAAAGTCGACATCGATCGGCTGGCGGCCCTCTTGCAAAGCTGGACCGGCGGACCGGCGCTGCTCCTTTCGCCCCGGGGTGCTGTCTTTGCGGCAAGCCGCGAGGACTGGAACCTGCGCTTGACTGCGCAGGTCACCCCCGAGAAGCTGGCAGCGCTCCACGCCGGGGGGCAGTTCGGCAACGCCTTGGCGCGCATGGAACGGCAGCCCCGGCTGCCCTTCGACCGCGATACGCGGCGCACCGAAATCGACGGTGAGACCTACGCACTGGCCGTCCAGCCGCTGGATTGGGACGCCCAGGAAGGCGAATGGTCCCTGCTGCTTTTCGACCGGCGGGCGCCCTGGTGGACTCGTCCCTTCGCCATCGCCCTGGCTTCTCTCGCCGGCCTCGTAATGGCTGCGCTGCTTTTCTGGATTCACTACCTCGAAATCGCTTCCGAGAGGATGAGAGAGGCCCGGCTGGCTGCCGAGGCCGCCAACCAAGCAAAAGGCGAATTTCTCGCCACCATGAGCCATGAGATTCGCACCCCCATGAATGGGATCCTGGGGATGAATTCGCTCCTTCTCGATACTGCGCTGAACAAGGAGCAAAGGGATCTCGCCGAAACCGTACAGAGCAGCGCTGAGTCGCTCCTCACGCTTCTCAACGACATCCTCGATTTTTCCAAGATCGAGGCCGGCAAGCTCGACATGGAGAACATCGACTTCGATCTCCGCGCCATGCTCGACGATTGCGCGCCCATGCTCGCCGTTCGCGCCCACGAGAAGGGACTCGAATTGGTCTATTCGCTCGCGGCGGACGTACCCATCCAACTGCGGGGCGATCCCGGCCGCCTGCGCCAGATCCTCACCAACCTTACCGGGAATGCCATCAAGTTCACCCAGAAGGGTGAGGTCAGCATCCGGGTGGAGCACCTCGCTTCGAGTGGCGCAAACGCGCGGCTGCGCTTCACGGTACGCGACACCGGGATCGGAATCCCGGAATCCAAGCGCGGCAGGCTGTTCCAGAAATTTTCCCAAGTCGATTCCTCGACCACGCGCAAGTATGGCGGTACCGGCTTGGGACTGGCGATCTCGAAGCTGCTGGTCGAATTGATGGACGGCGAGATCGGCGTCGACAGCCGCGAGGGGGAGGGATCCCTCTTCTGGTTCACGGTCAATCTCGCCCTCGGCGAAGCACCGCCACGGGTCCTGCCCGCCCCCGCACGACTCGATGATGTTCGCATTCTGATCGTCGACGACAATGCCACCAATCGCAAGATTCTGGGAGCGCAATTGTCGGCCTGGCACGCCCGCGCCGACGCCGCGGAAGACGGCGAGAGCGCACTGGCGCGCCTGGATGCCGCCCTGGCTGAGGGAAGCCCCTATCGGGTCGCCATCCTCGACATGGAAATGCCGAACATGGACGGTGCCGAGCTGGGTCGCCGCATTCGTTCCCATCCCGGCCACGGGGCGACCAGACTGGTGATGATGACCTCGGTCGGGCAACGGGGGGACGCCAGGCGTTTGCAGGAAATCGGCTTCGCCGCCTATCTGACCAAACCCGTGCGCCAATCCGATCTGGCGTCCGCCCTGGCGGTCGTCCTCGACGGTTCGGCGCCCGAGGGGCCCATCGTCACGCGGCACAGTCTGAACGAGATGCAGCATGCCGACGCCAATGTTCTGCTGGTCGAGGACAACCTGATCAACCAGCGCGTCGCCGTCGGGCTGCTCAAGAAACAGGGCGTCGTCGCGCATGTCGCCAACAATGGCCTCGAAGCGCTTGCCGCCTTGAAGAAGTCCCGCTACGAACTCGTCCTGATGGATCTGCAGATGCCGGAACTGGGCGGCATGGAGGCGACCCAGCGGATTCGCGATCCGCAGGAGGGCACCCTCGATCCCGCGGTTCCCATCATCGCCCTCACCGCCAATGCCATGGAAAGCGACCGGGAAGCCTGCCTGGCGGCCGGCATGAACGACTATCTGTCTAAACCCCTGAACGCCCGCGACCTTGCTGCGGCTCTAAAGAAGTGGCTGCCCGCCTCGGGCGAGGCCACCTAGGTCGAATCCCTCCGGACACGCAGAGACAATGGCCGCTCGGGGATGCGCCGGCGATCCGGCGAGGTGCAGTTCCGGAGTCGAGGCGGGGTAGAATTCGCTCCATGCCGCAATTGCTTACCGTCATCGCCGCTGTTGCCCGCAATCGCGTCATCGGCCGCGGCAACGATCTCGTCTGGCGCGACCCCCTGGACATGCAGCGCTTCAAGGCCCTGACCGCGGGCGGAGTGGTCGTCATGGGCCGGAGAACCTGGGAATCCCTGCCACCCCGTTTCCGGCCGCTCCCGGGAAGACGCAATGTGGTCATCACGCGGCAACCGGATTACCCGGCTCCCGGCGCGGAAGTTGCCCATTCCCTCGAGGACGCGCTCGCCCGGGTGAAGGACGCCCCCGAGGTCTTCGTCATCGGCGGCGGAGAACTCTACGCCCACGCCCTGCCCCGGGCGAATCGCCTCTGCCTGACCGAAGTCGAAATCTCCCCCGCCGGAGATACGCTTTTTCCCGAAATCGACCCGGGCCGATGGCAGGAAGTCTCCCGCGAGGCTCATCTCGCGGCCGACGGAACGCGCTTTGCCTTCGTGGATTTCGCGGCGAAAACCCCCGTCTCCCCATAAGCCTTGCCTGATGCGGGTGTCGGCAAATTTGACAACCTGGGATGGGGATGCAGGCAGAATTTTTTTAACCGATTGATAAATATTACCGATTTATTCCTGGCCTACTTCATGCTTATCACTCTTGCGGTTTCGATTACCCCTCAACAGGAGATGGACATGAATAAGCGTTTTAGTGGTTTGAAGATGTTGGCTGCTGGCCTGGCCCTCGGTTTGACCAGCCAGTTTGCTTCCGCCTTGGCTGTCAGCGCCCCGGGCGCTTCCGGGTCTGGCTCTTGGGACGGCGGTCTGGGCGATTTCATCGAATTCGCCCCCGGTGATACCCAGCTTTCCCTCACCCTGACCGATACCTCCAAGGTGCATTTCCGCGCCGACGATTGCTGCATCACCGGCGATGCCTTCGGCCTGATCATCGACGGTATCTCCACCCCCTGGACCACCGAAATCTTCCCCGGCGGCGTGGGCGGCAATTTCACCG
>DAORDK010000099.1:0-11655 GCA_035345935.1 Rhodocyclaceae bacterium
ACCTGGCCTTCTCCGCCCTGATGATGGCCGGCCTGGACGGCGTGCAGAACAAGATCCACCCGGGCGACCCCGCCGACAAGAACCTGTACGACCTGCCGCCGGAAGAGGATGCCAAGATCCCGACCGTCTGCGCCAGCCTGGACGAAGCCCTGGCTGCCCTGGACAAGGATCGCGAGTTCCTGACTCGCGGCGGTGTCTTCTCCAACGACTGGATCGATGCCTACATCGAGCTGAAGATGGACGAAGTCAACAAGGTTCGCATGACCACGCACCCGGTTGAATTCGACCTGTACTACAGCGTCTGATCGTTCTCCGCAGGAGCAAAAAGGACGGGCGTGCCCGTCCTTTTTTTGTGCACGTCATTGCCCCTCCCCGCGTTATGTCCTGTAAACTGTGCTCGCTTCGGGACTGATGACAATGAAACGCTCCGCCGCCGCCCTTCTTCTGTTGATCGTGCCTATCGCTCCCGTGTTGGCGACGACCATCTACAAATGCACCGATGAGACGGGCGGCACCCTGATCTCCAACTCGAAGATCAATAAATCCTGCCAGGCGGTGGTGACCGGTGCGGATTCGAGCATTCCGGCGCCGAAGACCCGCTCGCCCGCTACGGCCAATCCCTCCCCGGCGGGATTTCCCAAGGTTGCCGAGGATACCCAGAAGGCTCGCGACGGCGATCGGCGCCTGATTCTCGAGCAGGAACTCGCGACGGAGCAGAAAAATCTGGAGTCCGCGCGCAAGGATCTCGCCGAACAGGAGGCCGTCAGAGGCGGCGACGAGAAGAACTATCAGCGGGTCATCGATCGGCTGCAGCCCTATAAGGATCGGGTCGCCCAGCACGAACGCAATATCCAGGCGATCACGAAAGAACTTTCCTCGGTGCGCTGAAAGCGGCAGTCCGAATGGGCGGCGCGCGTTCCCGGAAGGTAGAATGTGCCATGAGCTCGACCAGTCCCCGCTTTGCCGGTCTGGACCTCCTGGCCTCGGCGGTCCTGGTCCTCGATGCCAATCTGCGTGTCCGCCACGTCAATGGGGCTGGTCAGAATCTCCTGGCAGTCAGTGAGCGCTCGCTGGCCGGAAAAAGGCTGGCGGAAGTGTGCCCCTGCTCGTCGACCCTGCAGGCGGCCCTCGCCAATGCGGTTGCCAACAATTGGAGCTATACGGGCCAGAATGTCGAGATGCAGCGGGCGGACGGCGAACCACTGCACCTGAATTGCACCGTCACGCCGCTACTCATCGAGGACCCGACAGGAGCTCGTCTCCTGCTCGAGCTCCAGCCCATAGAACAGCAGCTGGCGGCTAGCCGCGAAGAGCGATTGATCGAGCAGCAACAGGCCAATCGGGAGCTGATCCGTAATCTCGCCCATGAGATCAAGAATCCGCTGGGGGGCATCCGGGGGGCTGCCCAGTTGCTCGAGCATGAGCTCAACAACCCCGGACTCAAGGAGTACACCCAGGTCATCATCAAGGAGACGGATCGTCTTCAGGATCTCATGCAGCGCTTGCTGACCCCCCATCGGGCAATGCAGCCGACGACCGTCAATATCCACGAAATCCTCGAAAGGGTGAGAAGTCTTCTGATGGCCGAGTTTCCGGGCTCCCTTGATGTCCGCCGCGACTACGATACCAGCCTTCCCGAACTGGTGGGAGATAGGGAGCAGCTCATACAGGCAGTGCTCAACATTGCCCGCAATGCCGCACAGGCCATGGATGGCAGCGGCCAGATCATTTTCCGCACCCGGGCGATCCGACAGGTGACCCTGGTCAAGAAGCTCTACCGGCTCGCCCTGGCGATCAAAGTGATAGACAACGGTCCTGGCATTCCCAGAGACATCCAGGAACGCATGTTTTACCCCTTGGTCTCCGGTCGGGAGGGGGGCAGTGGACTCGGGCTCACCATCGCGCAGAATTTCGTCCAGCACCATCAGGGGACGATCGAATGCAATAGCCGGCCGGGCGACACTTGCTTCACTATTCGACTCCCCATCGAGCCCGCATGATCCTGGCCTATTCATTGGAATGCTCCTTGCTTGATCGGAGGGACCATTGTTATGGGTGAACCTCCGACTATGAAACCCGTCTGGATCGTCGACGACGACCGCTCCATCCGCTGGGTCCTGGAAAAGACCCTGGCCCGGGAAGGCATCCCCTTCAAGAGCTACGCTTCTGCCACCGAGGCGCTGTCCCAACTCGATCAAGGAGCTGACCCACCGCAAGTCCTGTTGTCGGATATCCGGATGCCGGGTCAGTCGGGGCTGGAATTGCTGCAGGAAATCAAGAACCGTTTCGCTTCGGTCCCGGTCATCATCATGACCGCCTATTCCGATCTCGAAAGTGCGGTGGCCGCATTTCAGGGAGGCGCCTTCGAGTATCTACCCAAGCCCTTCGATGTCGATCAGGCGGTGGAACTCATCCGCCGCGCGGTCGACGAGTCGATGCACCAGGACGGTGCGTCTGAGGATGTCGCCCTCGCGCCGGAAATACTCGGTCAGGCACCGGCCATGCAGGAAGTCTTTCGCGCCATCGGTCGCCTGGCGCTCTCCCATGCGACAGTGCTGATCACCGGCGAATCCGGATCTGGCAAGGAACTTGTCGCCCGGGCCCTGCACCGGCACAGCCCGCGGGCCGAGAAACCCTTCGTCGCCATCAATACCGCCGCGATTCCCAAGGATTTGCTCGAATCCGAGCTCTTCGGCCATGAGCGTGGAGCCTTCACCGGAGCTCAGGCCCAGCGCCGGGGTCGCTTCGAGCAGGCCGACGGCGGAACCTTGTTCCTGGACGAGATCGGCGACATGCCCGCCGAACTGCAGACCCGACTCCTGCGAGTGCTCTCCGATGGCCACTTCTATCGGGTGGGCGGACACTCGCCGATCAAAGCCAATGTCCGGGTGATCGCCGCGACTCATCAGAATCTTGAAACTCGGGTCAAGGAAGGGCTCTTCCGCGAAGATCTCTTCCATCGCATCAACGTCATACGTATACGCCTGCCGGCCCTGCGGGAGCGCCGGGAAGACATCCCTTTGCTGACCCGGCACTTCCTTCAGAAGAGCGCCAGGGAACTGGGGGTCGAAACCAAGCGGCTGTCCGACGCGGCGGTCAAATATCTTTGCGCCCTCGATTTCCAAGGCAATGTCCGCCAACTGGAAAACCTTTGCCATTGGCTCACCGTGATGGCTCCGGGGCAATTGATCGAGGTAAACGATCTGCCGGCGGAACTGCGAGAAGCTCCCGCCGCCGCCGATGCCACGGATTGGGAAAGCGCCCTGGAGGCCGAGGTCAACCGACTCCTTGCCCGCGGAATTGGCGACATCCACGGCGTTCTGTCGCAGACCTTCGAGCGCATCCTCATCTCCCGTGCCCTGGCCCATACCGCGGGGCGCCGTATCGAGGCTGCCAACGCCCTGGGGATCGGCCGTAACACCATCACCCGTAAGATTCAGGAATTGGGCATCGATGGAGGCAAGGAAGCGGCCGGAGAATAAGCCCTTGCCCGCAAGGCGTGGCTACAATGCCGCCATGCCCCTCGTCGACCCCTTTCGCGTCTTAGCCGCCCTAGGCCCAGCGGCGGCGCGCTTTGACGTACGTGCCCTGGAAATCTGCGACTCGACAAACAGCGAAGTGCAGCGACTCGCGGCAATGGGCATGCCTTCCGGACTTGTGGTGATTGCCGATCGCCAGACCGCCGGGCGTGGGCGCCGCGGTCGTGTGTGGCTGGCGGAGCCGGAGCAGGGACTGACCTTCTCGCTGCTCTGGCGATTCGATGGGTCTCCGGCGCGATTGGCGGGTCTGTCTCTCGCGGTAGGCGTCGCGCTCGCCCGGGCCATCGATACCCTCGGTATACCGGGGGTAGGACTGAAGTGGCCCAATGACCTGCTTGCCCTGCTGCCAACCGGACCGGCCAAGGTAGCGGGGATTCTGGTCGAACTGTCCAATGAGCCCAAGGCGACCCAGGCGGTGATCGGCATAGGAATCAATCTCCTCAAGCCATCGGAGCGCTGCGATCAACCGGCAGCAGGCCTCGCCGAACTTGCTGGCGAGCCCCCCGAACGCCATGCGCTACTGAGCGCTTGTCTCGGATCGCTGGCGGGGGTCCTCGACGCGTTCAGCGTTGGCGGCTTCGCCGTTTTTTGTGACGAGTGGGAGCGCCGCCACGCCTGGGCCGGGCAGACCGTACGGGTGACCGGTGAGGGCGATGCCGAATTGACCGGGGTTTGCCGGAGTATCGGCGTGGACGGTTGCCTGCTGCTGGAGACTCCAGGGGGGCTGATCAGGGTCATGGCGGGAGACGTGTCTCTGAGGCGATCATGATTTTTTGCATCGATAGCGGGAATACGCGGATCAAATGGGGTATTCACGATGGCCGGTCGTGGGTTGCCCAGGGAGCCTGTGCCCAGGGCAAAGCCGCAGAATTGTCGGAATTGGTGGTCGCCTGGCCGATTCCGCGGCGAGTGATGGTGGCCAATGTGGCGGGTGCCCACGCTCTGGCGGCCATCGTTCAGGCTTTGGGGGCCTGGCGAGAGCGGGTGACGGTGGTTCGTCCCGCAGCTGCCGCCGGGGGCGTTGAAAATGGCTATCGCCGGCCGGAAACCCTAGGAGCCGATCGCTGGTGCGCCCTGGTGGGAGCCAGGCAAGTCTTAGGGCGAGCCTGCGTGGTCGTCGGTGCCGGAACAGCGACGACAGTAGACTCGCTGGATTCTGGCGGGAAGTTCCTTGGCGGCTTGATCTTGCCTGGCCTCGATTTGATGCGCGATTCTCTGGCGCGGGGAACCGCCGGACTGCCCAGAGCGGAGGGACGCTATCTTCCCACGCCCGATAATACGAACGATGCTCTGGTCAGCGGTGCCATCGAAGCGACCGCCGGCGCAATCGAGCGGGCGAGCCGCCGCCTGGATGGGGCGCCCTGCCTGCTGTTCGGCGGGGCAGCGGGAGCGATCCGGAATGCCCTGGAAATCGTTTTCCAGGAGGAGCCCCTGCTGGTACTGACCGGCCTGCATCGGCTGGCCGACGATACCCGTTGAATATCCGCCGGCGCCGGGAGACAATCCCGGCGAAACGACCACCCGAGGGGGATGTCATGTTCGACCAGGTGCTCAACAACCTGCCCGGTTTCGCAATGTACTTCGCCGCTGCCATCGCCATTTTGGCGGTGTTCCTGACGGTCTATACCTTCTTGACCCCCTACGACGAGCTTGCCCTGATCCGCCAGGGCAACGTCGCCGCCGCCGTGAGTTTGTCGGGAACCGTACTGGGGATCGCCTTGCCGGTGGCGACGGCGATTGCGGTAAGCCATAACCTTGCCATCATGGCCGGTTGGGGGGTGCTGGCCTGTGTGATCCAACTGGCGGTCTTCGCGGCCGCTCGGCTGGCCCTGCCGAATCTCGCCCAGGATATCCCCCAGGGCAAAGTCGCCTCCGGGGTCTTCGTCGCCTCATTGTCGCTGGGTATCGGCTTAATCAACGCCGCCTGCATCGTTTAATTCGGGAAGGAGAACGCCATGGCACTGATGGACTTCATCAAGAAACAATTTATCGACATCCTGCAATGGACCGAGGAGGGCGACGGCGTCCTCGCCTGGCGCTATCCCATGCAGGATTTCGAAATTCAGTATGGCGCGAGCCTCACGGTGCGGGAATCCCAGATGGCGGTCTTCGTCAATGAGGGAAAGGTGGCCGACGTGTTCTCTCCCGGCATGCACAAGCTGACCACCCAGACGCTGCCAGTGCTGACCTACCTGCAAAACTGGGACAAGCTCTTCGAATCCCCCTTCAAGTCCGATCTCTATTTCTTCTCCACCCGAACCCAACTGGATCAGAAGTGGGGAACGCCCAACCCCATCACCATTCGCGACAAGGACTTCGGCATCGTCCGCCTGCGGGCCTTCGGTATCTATTCCTACCATATCGTCGATCCCAAGGCCTTCCACCAGAAGATCTCCGGAACCCGCGACCGCTATACCCGGGAGGAACTCGAAGGACAGCTCCGGAACACCATGGTCGCCGGCATGACCGACCTGTTCGGCGAATCCGGCGTGGCCTTCATCGACATGGCGGCCAACCAGGACGAGTTTGGCAAGGCGATCAAGGCCAAGATGGACCCGGTTTTCGCCGATTTCGGCCTGGCCCTGGACTCCCTGGTGGTGCAGAACGTCTCCCTGCCGGAAGAACTCCAGAAAATCCTCGACCAGAAGATCGGCATGAACATGATCGGCGACATGGGCAAATTCACCCAGTACCAGGTCGCCAACAGCATTCCCCTCGCCGCCCAGAACGAAGGCGGGATGGCGGGACTAGGCGTTGGGGTTGGTGCCGGAGTCGGATTCGGGCAGGTGATGGGCCAAGCCATGGCGCAAGCCATGCAGCCCGCGGCGGCTGCGACTGCCCCGGCTGCGGCGCCGGCGGTCGCGGCGGCGTCCGCCGACGACGTCGTGGCGACCCTGGAAAAGCTCCACGGGTTGATGGAGAAAGGCATCTTGTCCAAGGATGAATTCGAGGCCAAGAAAGCGGAGCTGCTCAAGAAACTGGTTTAAGCGGCGGCGGCCCCGCGCCGTCCGCTCCCTACCATGGCCCAGACCGCCGTCTGTCCCTCCTGCGGAGCTCCCGTCGTCTTCAAGTCGGCGGCGTCGATCTTCGCCGTCTGCGAATACTGCCAGAGCACTCTGGTCCGCCACGACCAGGCGCTGGAAGACATCGGCAAGATGGCGGCCCTGGCGGAGGATCGCTCGCCCCTGCAGTTGGGAACTGAGGGGAACTGGCAGGGACTACACTTCGCCCTGATCGGCCGCATCCAGTTGCGCTACTCCGAGGGACTTTGGAACGAGTGGCACCTGCTTTTTGACGATCAGCGTACCGGTTGGCTCTCCGAAGCCAATGGCGAATATGTGGTGTCCTTCCTGCATCAGGTACGGGAACCCCTGCCGGCGTTCGAATCCATGGCCCCGGGCGGGCGCCTGACCCTGGCCAGCCGGGCGTGGACCGTGACCAATATCGAGGACGCCGAATGCGTTGCCGGTCAGGGCGAACTGCCCTTCAAGGTCGGGCCGGGCTACAAGGCGCCGGTGGTCGATATGCGCTGCGGCGACAATTTCGCCACCCTGGATTACTCGGAAACGCCGCCGCTGCTGTTTGTCGGGTCCCCGGTCACCTTAGGGGCCCTGAAGCTCGCGAATCTGCGGGAAGGCATGGCCATGCCTCAGCCCACGGTGACCGCCCAGGTCTTCCGTTGCCCCGCTTGCGGTTCGCCGATGCAAGCGCGATCCAAGGACATTGTGGCTGTGGGATGTAGCAGTTGCGGTGCGGTGGTCGACACATCCACCACCAATTTCAAGCTCCTCTCCAAAGCGCTTGGTCAAAGGGACGAGCGCCACTTGCCCCGCATTCCGTTGGGAAGCAAGGGGAAACTCGACGGTAGAGATGTGGAAGTCATCGGTTTCATGGTGCGGGAAAGTACCTGCGAGGGGGTGTCCTATGCCTGGGGCGAGTACCTCCTGGCGGCTGGTCAGGGAACCTACCGCTGGCTGACCGAATACGACGGGCACTGGAACGTGGTCGACGTGCTCTCAAATCACCCTGCCGGGGGCAGCGATTTTCAGGATGTGCAGTACGAAGGCGCGCGCTACAAGCATTTCGCCACCAGCAAGGCAGAAGTCCTCCAGGTCGAGGGGGAATTCAACTGGCGGGTGCGACGCGGTGAGACATCCGCAGTGGCCGATTTCGTTGCGCCGCCCCTCATGCTTTCCCGCGACCGCACCGCCAAGGAACTCAGCTGGTCGCGCTGCGCCTACGTGGAGCCCGAGATCATCCAAACCGCCTTTGGCTTGCCCGCAAGGCTGCCGAAGCCGGTGGGGGTCTATGCCAACCAGCCGAATCCCTGGGAAGATACCCATGGGCGAGTGTGCAAGTTGTTCTGGTTGGCCCTGCTTCTTGCAACGCTTTTCCAGGCATATTTTGCGTTTATCGGTGGCGGGCAAGTGCTCTTGCGTCAGCAACTCGCTTTCCAGCCTCTGCGGGACGAGGAGACCGTGGCCAGCAACCCGTTCGAGGTGCGGGCCAATACGCGCAAACTGGTGCTGACCAACGAAACCGACCTCGCGAACAACTGGATCGGCCTCAGCGTCAATCTGGTCAATAAGGTTAGCGGCGAAGCCTGGCCTGCTTTTCGAGAGGTGTCCTACTATGAAGGGGTCGATGATGGCGAAAGCTGGTCGGAAGGCAGTCGCAGCGACGAAGTGGTCTTCGTGGGAATTCCGCCGGGAACCTATTACCTGGCGATCGATCCCGATTTCTCCGATGAGCCGCGGGACGTCCATAGCCGCGTCGAGGTGACCAGCGGCTCCGCCGGCTGGTCCAATTTCGTCCTGGTCTTGCTGTTCCTGGCGATCTTCCCCATCTTTACCCGCCTGCGGCGGGGGGCCTTCGAAGTCCGCCGCTGGGCGGAAAGCGACCATGCCCCCGTAGCCTCGGACGATTCGGACGACGACTGATGTTCCGGAAGTTTTACCTCATCGCAAGCTTGGCGGCTCTCTCGTTCTTCGGTTATGCCCAGAAACAGGGCTGGAACCTCTTCGACGACGTGGCCAACCCCGGCGGCCGCTCGGGCGGCAGCGGGAGCAGCCACATCTACCACAAGTAATCCGGTCGTCGCTTGCAGCACGCCCTTCTCGCCTCGGTCTTCGTCGTTGCCTCCTGCGGCCTCGCCTACGAGCTGATCGCCGGAGCGCTGTCGTCCTACCTCCTGGGAGACTCGGTCACCCAGTTCTCGACCGTGATCGGTGCCTACCTCTTTGCCATGGGGGTGGGGTCCTGGCTGTCTCGCTACCTGACCCGGGATCTGGTGCGCCGCTTTATCCAGATCGAATTGATGGTCGGCCTTCTGGGAGGGTTTTCCGCCGTCGGTCTGTTTTTCGCTTTCGCCTGGCTGCCCGGTCCTTTCCGCTTGTTTCTCTATCTTCTGGTTTTCGCGGTGGGCGTTCTGGTGGGCTTGGAGATTCCTCTGGTCATGCGCATTCTCAAGGGAGAACTGGCTTTCAAGGATCTCGTTTCCCAGGTCCTGACCTTCGACTATCTTGGCGCCCTGGCGGTGTCTATCCTGTTTCCCCTCCTGCTGGCGCCCCACCTGGGACTGGTCCGTACCGGGCTGCTCTTCGGATTGCTCAACATCGCTGTCGCCTTGTGGGCCGTGCACCTCTTTCGCGCCAGACTGCCTGCCGGACCGGCATTGACCGCCCAGTGTTGGGCTGCGTTTTTCGCCGTGGCGACCGGCCTGGTCGCCGCCGGTCCCCTGACCACCCTGGCCGAAGCCCACCTCTACGCCGACGAGATCGTCCATACCGAATCGACGCCTTACCAGCGCATCGTCGTCACCCGCTGGCGGGACGACCTGCGGCTGTTCCTCAACAACAACCTGCAGTTCTCTTCCCACGACGAATACCGCTATCACGAAGCCCTCGTGCATCCCGGGCTGGCCAGCCTGCCGGGCGCCCGCCGGGTGCTCGTCCTGGGGGGAGGCGACGGCCTCGCCCTGCGGGAGGTCCTCAAGTACCCCCAGATCGATCAAGTGACCCTGGTCGACCTCGATCCGGCCATGACACGCCTCTTTTCAAGTGCCCCGACCCTGGTTGCCCTCAATGGCGGCTCGCTGCACTCCCCCCGGGTCCAAGTGGTCAATGCCGATGCCTTGCAATGGCTGGAGGAGCATGCCGAGACCTGGGATTTCATCGTCGTCGATTTTCCCGACCCGTCCAATTTCGCGCTGGGCAAGCTCTATACCGCCGCCTTTTATCGCCTTCTGGAAAAGCGCCTGGGGGCCACTGGCCTCCTGGTGGTGCAATCGACCTCGCCGCTCTACGCTCGCCTCTCCTTCTGGTGCGTGGCGCAAACCCTGGAGAGCGTCGGGCTGCGGGTCAGTCCCTACCATGCGCTGGTGCCGTCTTTTGGGGAGTGGGGATTCCTGCTCGCTGGCCGCGGCAACTACGTCCCTCCGGCGGCCTACCCGATTCCAACTCGCTTTCTCACACCGGAGACCACCGCAGCCCTGTTCCAATTTCCTGCAGATATGGCGCGCGTTCCCGTTGAGGTCAATCAGTTGAACAACCAGGTGCTGGTGCGCTACTTCGAGGCCGAATGGCGCAAGGTTCAGCGTTGAGTCCTGCCGCGGGGGCGCCGAATTACTTGGCGAGATTCCGCAGAAAGTCGGCCATGGCTTCGGCCGGTAACGGCCGGCTGTAAAGGAAGCCCTGCAGGACATCGCAACCCAATCGGGTGAGGAATTCCTTCTGGGGCTCGGTTTCCACGCCTTCGGCCACCAGTTCGAGGCCCAGGTTGTGTCCCAGCGCTACCGTGGCTGAACAGATGGCGGCGTCGTTGATATCGGTTTCGATATCCTTGACGAAGGAACGGTCGAGCTTCAGCCGCTGGATGGGCAGATGCTTCAGATAGGCCAGAGACGAGTAACCGGTCCCGAAATCGTCGATGGCAAGAATGATTCCCATGCCCGACAACTGCTCCAGGATGCGGACCGTGAGTTCCGGATTCTGCATTGCGGTGCTCTCGGTGATTTCCAGCTCCAGGTCGGAAGGATCGAGGCTGAAACAGGCGAGAGCTCCCCGCACCACCGAGGGCAGGGCCTCGTGGCGCAACTGCTGGGCGGAGAGATTGACCGCCACCCGGACTTCGATACCCTGGTCCTTGAAGGACCGCAACTGGCGACAGCTTTCCCAGAATACCCAGTCCCCCAGGGCCTGGATCAGTCCGGTTTCCTCGGCGAGGGGGATGAAACGCACCGGGGGTATGGAGCCGAGAATCGGATGGTTCCAGCGAGCCAGAGCCTCCACGCTGATGATGCGGCGGCTGGCGAGGTGGTACTGAGGCTGGAAGTGCAGGGAGAATTGCGCGCTGATCAGGTTCGACGTCGATAAGGCTTCGCGCAGGGCGTTTTCCAGAGTGAGGCGCTCCGCCGAGGCTTCATTCATGCGGGAGGCGAAGAACTGGCAATTGTTGCGACCGGCCGTCTTGGCGTGGTACATCGCGACGTCCGCGTTGCGGATCAAGGTCTCGGGATCGTTACCGTCCCCCGGCATGAGGCTGATTCCGATGCTGGGCGTGGTGTACAGGTCATGGCCCGCGACAGTGCAGCGATCGGAAAGATTGCGGAGAATCTTGCTGGCGATTGAGCCGGCAGTCATGGCGCTGTCGATTTCGGGAAGGACGACAACGAATTCGTCGCCCCCCAGGCGGGAGACGATGTCGCTGGAACGGACGCACTCCTTGAGCCGCCGCGCGACTTCGACCAGGACCGCGTCTCCCACATGATGACCGAGGGAATCGTTGATGGTCTTGAATCGATCGAGGTCGATGAGCAAAACCGCCAATTGATGGCCGGTACGCTGGGAGGAGTTGATCGCCAGTTGAAGCTGGCTTTCCAGGGCAAAGCGATTGGGCAACTGGGTCAGCGCATCGTGGGTGGCGAGATGGGCAATGCGCTCCGAGGCTTCCCGTTTCTCGCTGATGTCGGTGAAGGTCGCCACGTAGTACCGAGCCTTGCCCGCATCGTCCCGGATCGCGGAAACCGTCATCCATTTGGGATAGAGCGTGCCATCCTTGCGGCGGTCCCAGATTTCTCCCTGCCAATAATCGCATTGCTCCAGCTCGCGCCACATGG
>DAORDK010000100.1:0-11621 GCA_035345935.1 Rhodocyclaceae bacterium
TTCGGCCAGGACGGCGGCTTTGGTGCCGGGGGCGAGGGTGTCGAGACTCATGGCGTTCTCCGGGGGAAATCGCCGCGGATTGTACAAAGAAACGGGCTGAAGCGGGTCCGGCCATAAATGCTGGGCGCCTTCGGAAAGCTGGAACGCTTGCAGCAGTGGCCTTAGCGGGTGGGCGGTCGATGTCTCGCATCCTTGCCCGTCCTGGCCTAAGGCATAAGCGAGGCGGAGCGGGACCTCGTGGAGTCGGCTTACATTCGGTAACGCCTGGCAACAGGCAGCCTCGCGTGGCTTGCCTATCCTGGGGGCGTTGGCGGGGTTGTTCCGCCGTTTTCGGAGATCAAAAATGGGACGCACTTCAATGATCGTTCTTGTGGCCGCCCTTTGTGCGACGACTTCCGGTTGTGCGAGTTGGGATTCGATGAACTCCCGGCAAAAGAGTGCGGTGGTCGGTGCAGGCGTCGGTGGTGTCCTCGGTGCGGCGGTATCGGGCGGCGGCGTACTCAGTACAGTCGGTGGTGCCGCCATTGGCGGCGTGATCGGCGATCAGGCCGGCAAGCGCAGATAATCCCGTTGCAACCGAATCCGGCGGAACCATCCGCCAGCCAGAGCGGCCTGATCGTCGACGACGGTCAGGCCTTTTACTTCCCGGAGCACGTCCTCGAAAACCACGTCCAGTCGGGTGGCCAGTCGTCGAACGAGGGGATTGGCGATCCGCCTTAGAGGAGCCCGCTGACCCGCCCGCAGGAACTTGTCCAGGAGGAGGATGGTTCCTCCCGGCCGCAGAACCCGGGCGGCTTCCGCCAGGCAAGCGCGGGGGTCGGGAACCACGGCGAGAATGAGGTGGAGCACGACGGCGTCGAAACTGGCATCCGCAAAGGGCAAGCGCTGGACGTCGCCGAGAACGGAGTCAAAACGGAGTCCTCGAACGCGAGGTCGAGCCCGCGTCAGCATCGCGGGAGTGATGTCGCAGCCCACGTAACGGTGTACCGAAGGGAGCAGGGGTAAGTCGAGGCCGGTTCCGACGCCTGCCAGGAGGACGTCTCCCGGTGTGGTTGGCAGACCGGCAAGACTGTCGATGCGAGGCGCCCGCGAAGCGTGGGCGACCACAATGTCGTAAATCGGGGCGATGAGCGAGTAGCTTAGGCGCAGACTCAATGAAGCACGCGGGGCATCGCCAGGGTGAATTCCGGGATCTCGGCGTCGAAGGAAGTGCCGTCGGCCGCCATCAAGCGATAGCTGCCCTTCATGGTTCCGACGGGTGTCTTGAGCGTGCAACCGCTGGTATATTCGAACACCTCACCGGGTTGCAGCACGGGTTGCTGCCCGATGACCCCGAGGCCACGGACTTCCTGTACCTCGCCACCCGCGTCGCCGATGATCCAGTGACGTGAGATGAGTTGCACCGGTACCGTCCCGGTATTGCGAATGGCGATGGTGTAGGCGAAGACGTAATTGCCGTCGTCGGGTTCGGACTGGTCGGGAATGTAGCGGGGAGAGGGCGTCACTTCGACGCGGTAGATCTTTTCTTCATCCATGGATCGTGTGTACCTGTTTTGGAGCCTGTCATGTCGGCATCGGATTTCGTCATCGCCCCCAGCATACTTTCGGCCAATTTCGCCCGGTTGGGCGAGGAGGTGGAGAAGGTCGTCGCGTCCGGGGCGGACTGGATTCACTTTGACGTGATGGACAATCATTACGTTCCCAACCTGACCATCGGTCCGCTCGTCTGCGAGGCCATTCGTCCCTGCACCGCGGCCCCCATCGACGTCCACCTGATGGTCAAGCCAGTTGATCGCATCATCCCAGATTTCGCCAAGGCGGGGGCCAATATCATCACCTTCCATCCCGAGGCTTCCGACCATATCGACCGCAGTCTTGCGCTGATCCGCGATTGTGGCTGCCAGGCGGGACTGGTTTTCAATCCGGCGACTCCCCTCGATTATCTGGACCATGTGATGGACCGCCTCGATCTCATTCTTCTGATGAGCGTCAATCCCGGCTTCGGGGGCCAGAAATTCATTCCCGCGACTTTGCCTAAGGCGCGGCGGGCTCGCGCCCGGCTGGACGACTACGCCAAGGAGACCGGCCGCCGCATCCGCCTCGAGATCGACGGCGGGGTCAATGTGGGCAATATCGCCGAGATCGCCCGTGCGGGGGTGGATGCCTTCGTCGCCGGCTCAGCCGTCTATGGCGCCGGGCGCGATGACGATCCGCACCGCTACGATTCCGTGATCGGCGCTCTGCGGGCCGAACTGGCCAAGGTCTGACGGCGATGCGCTTCCATTCGGTCACCTTCGATCTCGACGGGACCCTGCTCGACACCGTAGCCGATCTGGCCGAGGCCTGTCGGCGCATGCTCGAAGACCTCGGCGAACCGGCTCGCACCCCGGCGGAAATCCATTCTTTCGTCGGCAAGGGCATGGGGGTCCTGGTCGAGCGCTGTCTCACCCGAACGCGGGGGCCGGACAGCGAGCGGCTGCAGGCCGGCATTGCCTCCTTCAAGCGCCATTACACCGAAGTCAATGGCCAGCAGGCGGCCCTTTATCCGGGCGTCGTGGCGGGCTTGGACGCGTGGCGCGGAGCTGGGCTGAGGCTGGGCGTAGTGACCAACAAACCGGGGGAATTCACCGAGGCCCTGCTCGAGCGTCGTGGCCTTGCAGCATATTTCGACGTTGTGGTCTCGGGCGATACCACGCCCTTCAAGAAACCGAGTCCTGAACCCCTGCTCCATGCCTGCGCTTTGCTGGGCTCGGCTCCCGGCGAAAATCTCCACATCGGGGATTCTCAAAATGACATCGAGTCGGCACGGGCGGCAGGCTGTCCCGTGTTCTGCGTCCCTTACGGCTATAACGAAGGCCGGGCGGTGGACAGCGCCGATTGCGATGCGCTAGTATCCGACCTGCTTTCCGCCTTTGAGCGCGCCCGCGAATTCTGAACCGAAATCCACCCGAAATGACTGCTTTGCCTGACCGGAATCCTCAGCTCCGGCGCCCTGAAGGGGCCGCCGAGTCCTGGCGCCTTTGGCGCTCCTGAATCGTTCCGCGCCCGTTCACGGCGCTTCCGGCATTGCATCTCCCCGTCATTTTCGAGGTTCCTCATGACTGAAACCGAATTCAACGCCTTGGCGGCCCAAGGCTATAACCGGGTCGCCGTGACCCTGGAAACCTTCGCCGATCTCGACACCCCGCTGTCGATCTACCTCAAACTCGCCGACCAGCCCTACTCGTATCTCCTGGAATCGGTCCAAGGTGGCGAGCGCTTCGGGCGCTATTCCTTCGTCGGCCTGGCGGCGGCCACCCGCATCGTCGTGCGCGGTCGCGACATTGCCGTTCATTGTGGCGAGACGGTCGTCGAGCGGGAGGAGGGGGGTGACCCCCTGGCCTTTGTGGGGCGTTATCTCGAACGCTTCCGCGTTGCTCCCGCAGTGGGGCTGCCCCGTTTTTGCGGGGGACTGGTCGGCTGCTTTGGCTACGACACCGTGCGCTACGTCGAATCCCGCCTTGCCCAGGGGCCTCGTGGCGGTGATCTCGACACGCCGGACATCATTCTCTTGCTTTCTGAGGAAATCGCCGTCGTCGACAACCTCTCGGGCAAGCTGACCCTGGTGGTCTATGCCGAACCCGGAGTGCCCGGAGCCTATGCTCGGGCGCGGGCCCGGTTGAAGGAACTCCTCGGCCGGCTCCGGGCGCCGGTGGTCATCCCCGAAGGGGGGCCGCGGACTTCGGCGCCAGCCGTCTCAGGCTTTGGCGAGGATGCCTTCAAGGCGGCGGTGCGCCGGGCCAAGGACTACATCACCGAGGGCGACATCATGCAGGTGGTGCTCTCCCAGCGCCTGTCCAAGCCTTATTCGGCCGGCCCCATGGCGCTCTACCGCAGCCTGCGCAGCGTCAATCCGTCGCCCTACATGTTCTATTTCGACCTGGCCGATTTCCACGTGGTCGGCGCGTCGCCGGAAATCCTTGTGCGGCTCGAGGGGGACACCGTCACCGTGCGGCCCATCGCCGGCACCCGAAAACGGGGGGCCTCGCAAGACGAAGACGTCGCCCTGGCGGCCGAGTTGCTGGCGGACGAGAAGGAGCGCGCCGAACACGTCCAACTGCTCGATCTCGGGCGTAACGACTGCGGCCGCGTGGCTCGGGTCGGGACGGTACGCCTGACCGAGAACATGATGATCGAGCGCTATTCGCACGTGATGCACATCGTCTCCAATGTCGAAGGCAAGCTGCAACCCGGCCTCGACGCCCTTGACGTTCTGCGGGCCACCTTCCCGGCGGGGACGGTTTCCGGCGCCCCCAAGGTGCGAGCGATGGAAATCATCGATGAGCTCGAACCGGTCAAGCGCGGGCTTTACGCCGGGGCGGTGGGTTACCTGGGATTCCAGGGCGACATGGACCTGGCCATCGCCATCCGCACCGCGGTACTCAAGGACGGCCAACTGCACGTTCAGGCCGGTGCGGGCATCGTCGCCGATTCCGACCCCGAATCCGAGTGGCAGGAGACCTGCAACAAGGCCCGCGCCGTCCTGCGGGCGGCGGAACTGGCCGAACAAGGCCTCGACACCCGGATCGACTGATTCCGGATTCGTACCCGACACGGTAGAAGAGGACGCGCCATGCTCCTGATGATCGACAACTACGACAGCTTCACCTACAACCTGGTCCAGTACTTCGGCGAACTCGGCCAGGAGGTGAAGGTCTTCCGCAACGACGCCATCACCTTGCCGGAAATCGCCGCGCTGGCGCCCTGCTACTTGGTCATTTCCCCGGGGCCCTGCGCGCCGGCCCAGGCCGGGGTTTCGCTGGCGGCCATCCGCGAGTTTTCCGGCAAGATTCCGCTCCTGGGGGTCTGTCTAGGCCACCAATCCATCGGCGAAGCCTTCGGCGGACGCATCGTCCATGCCAAAAAACTCATGCACGGCAAGGTGTCCCCGGTCCACCACCAGGACAGGGGTGTCTTCCGCGGCTTGCCCAATCCGCTGACCTGCACCCGCTACCATTCCCTGGCTATCGAGCGGGAAAGCTGCCCGGACTGCCTGGAGATCACCGCCTGGACCGACGATGGCGAAATCATGGGGGTTCGCCACAAGTCCCTGGCCGTCGAGGGCGTCCAGTTTCACCCCGAATCGATACTGACCGAGCGCGGTCACGACCTGTTGAAGAACTTCCTGGAGGAGTACCAGCCATGACCCCGCAAGCCGCACTGCAGCGTGTGATCGAACACCGCGAAATCTTCCACGACGAAATGGTTTCCCTGATGCGGCAGATCATGGGGGGGGAGGTCTCGCCCGTCCTGATCGCGGCCATCATTACCGGTCTGCGGGTCAAGAAGGAAACGGTGGGCGAAATTGCCGCCGCCGCTTCGGTGATGCGCGAATTGTCCACCAAGGTGCAGGTCGCCGATCCCTCACGCCTGGTGGATACCTGTGGCACCGGCGGCGATGGTGCCCACACCTTCAATATTTCCACTGCCGCCATGTTCGTTGCCGCCGCCGCTGGCGCCCGGGTTGCCAAGCACGGCGGGCGCTCGGTTTCCAGTCAATCGGGCAGCGCCGACGTACTCGAAGCCCTAGGGGCCAACATCAATCTCAAGCCCGAGCAGGTGGGCGAGTGCATCGATGAAGTCGGTGTCGGCTTCATGTTTGCGCCTAACCACCACAGTGCCATGAAGCATGCGGCGCCGGTGCGGCGGGAATTGGGCGTGCGAACCATCTTCAATATTCTCGGGCCGCTCACCAATCCCGCCGGGGCGCCTTGCCAGGTCATGGGGGTCTTTCATCCCGATCTGGTCGGAATCCAGATTCACGTTCTCCAGCGCCTCGGGAGCCAGCGGGCCCTGACCGTTTTCGGTCGGGAAGGTCTCGACGAGATCTCCGTCGCTGGCCCGACGCTGGTCGGTGAGTTGAAGGACGGTGTCGTCCGCGAATACGAAGTGCGCCCGGAGGAGTTCGATCTTCCTGTCCATGATCCCAAGGCCCTGCAAGTCGCGAATGTCGAAGAATCCCGGACCATGCTGCTGGGCGCCCTCGACAACAAGCTGGGCGCCGCTCGGGACATCGTCGCCCTCAACGCCGGTGCCAGCATCTACGTCGCCGGTTTGAGCGATACGCTTGCGGCTGGAGTGGACAAGGCGCGCGAAGCGATCGGGAGCGGCGCTGCCCGCGCCAAGCTGGAGGCCTTCGTCGCCCAGACCCGGAAGTTCGCATGAACGCCAAGGCTGGGAGCGCGGGAAGCGACATCCTTGATCGAATTCTCGCGACCAAGCGTGAGGAAGTCGCGGCGGCTCGCCAGACCAAGGCATTGGACGTCGTCAAGGTGGAGGCGGAAATTCAGGCTCCCGCCAGAGATTTCGTTGGCGGTCTGAGATCCAGAATCGAAGCGGGCCGGCCCGCGGTCATCGCTGAAATCAAGAAGGCCAGTCCATCCAAGGGCGTCATCCGCCCCGACTTCCGGCCGGCGGAAATCGCCGCAAGCTACGCTGCCCACGGCGCTGCCTGCCTCTCGGTCCTCACCGACGGGCCCTACTTCCAAGGGTGCCCGGACTACCTCCAGGCGGCCCGGGCTGCCTGTGCCTTGCCTGTCCTGCGCAAGGATTTCATGATCGATCCCTATCAGGTGCACGAAGCCCGGGCTATGGGCGCCGATTGCATCCTGCTCATCGCCGCCGCCCTCCCCCTGACGGCGATGGAAGACCTGGAAGCGCTGGCCAGCGATTACGGGATGGCCGTTCTGGTCGAGGTTCACAACGGCGAAGAACTCGACCTGGCTTTGCGGCTGAAAACCCCCCTGGTCGGCATCAACAACCGGAATCTACGCAGCTTCGAAGTCGCTCTGGACACCACTCTGGGACTCCTGGCGAGCATCCCCGAAGACCGCATCGTCGTCACCGAGAGCGGCATCCTGGCGGCGGAAGATGTGGCGCTGATGCGGAAAAATCGAGTCAATACCTTCCTGGTCGGTGAAGCCTTCATGCGGGCGGCCGATCCTGGCGTCGAACTGGAACGCCTCTTTTCCTGTTGATCTGCGTGGGACGAGCGTTGCGTGCAGGGGCCAGGCAAGCGAATGTAAGCGGGTGTTGCAGAGCCGCAACAAGAGCCCAGAATTTTCTTCCCCAAGTTGACATGGAGATTGCTCCCCCGCCGGGCCCTTGGCAGAATGCCTCCAACTTCTCAATCCGAGAGGTAAAGCTAGTGTCTCCAGGGACGCTAAAACTAACCACTAAGGAGTAATGCAATGCAAAAGAAACTGATCGCTCTGGCCATCGCCGGCCTGGCTTCCAGCGCTGCTTTCGCCGATTCCAACGTCACCATCTACGGTCTGATGGATTTCGGCTATGTCCGCACCAGCGGTAACGATGGCGGTCTCTCCGGCGCCAAGGGTACCAATCGTCTGGACAGCGGCGTCTCCGCCAGCAACCGCCTCGGCTTTAAGGGCGCTGAAGATCTGGGCAATGGTCTGAAGGCCATCTTCGAAAGCGAATTCGGCTTCTCCGGCGACCAGAGCACCGGCCTGACCAGCGTTCGTCACGCCTACGTCGGCGTCACCGGTGGCTTCGGTACCGTCGTCGGTGGCCGTCTGGACGGCGTCCGCTACGGCATCTTCAACAAGTACGACGCCTTTGCCGCTGGCACCGTCGGTAACTTCACCCAGATGACCGGTCAGGTTGACCGTGCCAACAGCGCCGTCGCCTACATCTCCCCGAACTGGAGCGGCTTCTCCTTCGTCGGCGCCTACGCCACCAACATCGGTAGCCAAACCAACGCTCTCGGCCTGTCCGCAACGGAAACCAACGGCAACGACAACGACGGCGAACTGTTCACCCTGATGGGCAACTATACCAACGGCCCGATCGACATCACCCTGGACTGGGAACGCGTCAGCTTCGACCAGTTCATGCTTGCTGGCGTCATCCCCCTGGATAAGGACACCGTCACCACCATCGCCGGTTCTTACGACTTCGGCGTGGTCAAGCTGCGTGCCCTGTGGGACAAGCAGAAGCTTGACGGTCGCAGTGGTCTGGGTACCCTGGCCGACTGGCGTTCCTGGTTCATTTCCGCCACCGCTCCGGTGGGCGGCAACTTCCTCGTGAAGTTCACCTACGGCCGTACGGAAGACAAGAAGGTTTCCAGCGACACCGCCCGCAAGTGGGGTATCGGCGTGGATTACAACCTGTCCAAGCGCACCAAGCTGTACGCCGACTACGGTTCCATCAGCCAGGACAACAACTCCGCCATCGGCATCTCCTACGCTCCCAACACCAACGCCGGCGCTGGCCTTGGCGCGACCAAGGGCTTCGATATCGGTGTTCAGCACAAGTTCTAATTCAGGCTCGCCTGATCGAACTGAAAACGGACGCTACGGCGTCCGTTTTTTATTGGTGCGACGCCAAAGCAAGGGCGCACTCTTGTCATCCGCTGCGGAACTCCCGGGCGGGCGGGGCGGCAGGCAGGGGCGATCGATCGCGGTTGCCCTTCGAGCGCCGATCACAAGATTGAAAGACCGCGCAGCCTGCGCCGGAAGAGCCAGGTTGGCAGGATATCCCGGCGACTCCGGTCAGCTGACCAGGATCAGATTGTCCCGGTGGATGATTTCCGGCTCGTCGACGTAACCGAGGATGTCCTCGATTTCCTGACTGGATTTGCGCGCAATCAGCCGGGTTTCTCCGCTGCCGTAGTTGGTGAGCCCGCGGGCGATTTCCTGCCCCTCGGGGCTGATGCACGCCACGGCGGCGCCGCGCTCGAAGTCGCCTTCGCTGGCGACGACACCGATGGGCAACAGACTGCGGCCAGCCCGCAGAGCGGCGACGGCGCCGGCGTCGAGAAGTAGCCGACCGGCAGTCTGCAGATGATCGGCCAGCCACTGCTTGCGGGCGGCGAGCGGGGGCGTCTGGGAAACGAGCAGGGTTCCTACCGCTTCTCCCGCCGCCAGGCGCACCACCGCGTCGGCTTCCCGACCGCTCGCGATGGCGGTGTGGGCGCCGCTCCGCGCGGCCCGTTTGGCGGCAAGGACCTTGGTGATCATGCCGCCCTTGCCGATGGAGGTGCCGGCACCCCCGGCCATGGCTTCCAGGCGGGCATCCCCGGCAGCGGCTTCGTCGATCAGTGTGGCCCCTGGGTCCTTGCGCGGATCGGCGGTGTAGAGGCCCTGCTGGTCGGTGAGGATGATGAGGGCGTCGGCTTCGATGAGGTTGGCGACCAGGGCGCCCAGAGTGTCGTTGTCGCCGAATTTGATTTCGTCGGTCACGACGGTATCGTTTTCGTTGATGATGGGCACCACTCCAAGGGCCAGGAGGGTGGTGAGGGTCGAGCGGGCGTTCAGGTAGCGCTTGCGGTCGGCGAGGTCGTCATGGGTGAGCAGGACCTGGGCGGTATGCAATCCATAGCGGGTGAAGGCGCTTTCGTAGACCTGGGCCAGTCCCATCTGGCCGACGGCCGCAGCCGCCTGCAGTTCGTGGACCGACTTGGGGCGCTTGGTCCAGCCCAGGCGCTGCATGCCACAGGCTATGGCGCCGGACGAGACGAGGATCGCTTCCTTGCCCCGCTGTCTCAGTTGCGCGATTTGCCTTGCCCAGTCATCGATGGCGCTAAGATCGAGCCCGGCACCGTTGTTGGTGACCAGGGCGGAGCCGACCTTGACGACCAGGCGGCGGGCGGAGGCGAGACGGGTGCTCATGCGAGGTCCTCGTTTTCGTCCGCAGCGTCGAGGTCGCTCGCGACATCCGGAAGCGGTGCCATCTGTTCGAGGGCCTCCTGGATCGCGTAGATCAGGGGCTTGGTGCCTTCTCCGCTGATCGCCGCGATGGGGAAATGGGGGCCGCTGTACTTGGAGGCTTTTTTATAAGCCTTGAGGAAGTCCTTGATCCGCTTTTCGCGCTCGTCCTCAGGAATGATGTCGAGCTTGTTGAGGACCAGCCAACGGGGTTTGGCGGCCAATTCGGGGTCGTGTTTCGCCAGTTCGCCGACGATGGCGACGGCATCGTGGACCGGATCGGCGTCCGGGTCCATGGGGGCCAGATCCACAAGATGCAGGAGCAGGCGGGTACGCTGCAGATGTTTGAGGAAGCGGATGCCCAGGCCGGCGCCGTCGGCGGCGCCCTCAATGAGACCGGGTACGTCGGCGACGACGAAGCTCTTGTTGGCATCGACCCGGACCACGCCAAGATTGGGGTGAAGGGTAGTGAAGGGGTAGTCGGCGACTTTCGGCCGAGCGGCGGAGATCGCGCGGATCAGGGTGCTTTTCCCCGCGTTGGGAAGGCCGAGAAGGCCGACGTCGGCGAGCACGCGCAGTTCGAGCGCCAGTTCGAATTCCTCGCCGGCCTCGCCCTTGGTGCATTGGCGGGGCGAACGGTTGGTGCTCGATTTGAAATGGATATTGCCGAGGCCGCCCCTACCGCCCTTGGCGATCAGCACCGTCTTGTCGTGGTGGTCGAGGTCGGCGAGGACTGCATCGGTATTGAGATCCTTGATGACGGTACCGACCGGCATGCGCAGGGTGATGTCGTCGCCTCCGGCCCCATAGCAGTCCGATCCGCGGCCGTTCTCGCCGCGCTGGGCGAGGAATTTGCGGGTGTAGCGGTAATCGACCAGGGTATTGATGTTGCGGTCGGCAACGACGTAGATGCTGCCGCCGCGGCCCCCGTCGCCGCCATCCGGCCCGCCCATGGGGATGTACTTTTCGCGGCGGAAGGTCGCCACGCCGTTGCCGCCGTCGCCGGCTTTGACGTAGATCTTGGCTTCGTCGATGAACTTCATGGTGTTCTCTAGTGGCCTGAAAATTGGCCAAGGGGTCTGGGTTTGCGCATTCGCGGCGAGACGCGAAGGCAAGCCGAAAACAGTGTTGAGTTATACGGGGAGGCGCCGTTGACGAAGTATCGCCGCGAATGCGCAAACCCGGAAACTAAAAAGCCCTATCCGGCGGATAGGGCTTTTGGGGTTCCGCCGGGCCGATTTATTCGGCGGCGGGAACGATGTTGACCGTGCGACGGTTCTTGGCGCCCTTGACGGTGAACTGGACGGTGCCATCCTTCAGCGCGAACAGGGTATGGTCCTTGCCACAGCCGACATTCTCGCCGGGGTGGAACTCGGTACCGCGCTGGCGAACGAGGATGTTGCCGGCGAGGACGAATTGACCGCCGTAGCGCTTGACGCCAAGACGTTTGGATTCTGAGTCGCGACCGTTGCGGGAACTGCCGCCTGCCTTTTTATGTGCCATGTGATTGCTCCTTGCTCTCTACTCAGGCGGCGATCGCTTCGATGCGCAGCTCGGTGTAGTTCTGGCGATGCCCCTGGTGTTTCTGGTAGTGCTTGCGACGGCGCATCTTGAAGATCTTGACCTTGTCGTGGCGGCCGTGGGAAACCACGGTGGCCTTGACCGACGCCCCGGCGACGAGGGGGGCGCCGACCTTCACGCTCTCGCCTTCGCCTACCATGAGGACCTGATCGAGGGTGACTTCTGCGCCAACTTCTGCCGGTATCTGTTCTACTTTAAGTTTTTGGCCGGCGGACACGCGATACTGCTTGCCCCCGGTTTTTACGACCGCATACATGTTGGACTCCGAAAACGTGTTGCAAAGAACCGCGCATTCTACACAATTTCCCAGGCGAGTCAAAGCCTTGTGCTAGACTT
>DAORDK010000101.1:0-11414 GCA_035345935.1 Rhodocyclaceae bacterium
ACGAGGTCTATTCGGCGCCGGCGACGCCCTTCGTCTATCAGTTCCTGGGCAATGTCAATGTCTTCCACAGCCGGGTCCAGGGCGGCTTCGCCGCAGTGGAACGGAACCCCGGCGAGGGCACCACCGCCTTCGTGCGCCCCCACGATATCGACCTCTCGCACCAGCCTCTGGACAACGCCCTGCCGGCGACGGTGGCCCACGTCCATCCCATCGGACCGGTGGTCCGGGTCGAACTGCTGCACGAGAGCGAGGTGGTCGAGGTCGAACTCTCCCGGGAACGCCATGAGGCTCTGCAGTTGGCGACCGGCCAGGCCATCTGGTTCCGCCCGCGGCAGGTAAGGGTCTTCGACGCCGACGGTCGGGCCCGGGAAGTCGCCGGCCAGACGCCGGCGCGGGAGCCCTTCCTGTTCTAGTTCTCGTGCTCGCGCACGACATCGAGTGCAGCGCGGCCAGCGATCTATTTTGCAGATTCCGTGACACGGAACCCAATCGCGCATGATCGGCTCGTGCAACTGTCTTGATACCGAGGCGCTGTTTCAAAGCCATGGAGTGCCACGCTTCCGGAACATTGAGCGCGTGGCGAGGCGAAAGCTGCTGCAACTTCATGCGGCGACTGTGCTGGCAAGCCTGCGTATCCCCCCGGGGAACCAGCTGGAAGCCATCGAGGGTGACCGCGAGAGGCAGCACAGCATCCGCTGGAACGATCGGTGGCGCATTTGCTTCGTCTGGCAAGACGACGGTGCGCACCAGGTCGAAATTGTCGACACCCAATAGGAGCGGACATGGCTGAACTCCTTGACGAAATTCACCCCGGAGAAATCCTGCTGGAGGACTTCATGAAACCGATGGGACTCTCGGCCCGTCAGCTCGCGGCCGACATCGACGTTTCGCCGAGCCGCATCAGCGAGCTAGTGAACGGCAACCGCCCGATCACCGCCGACACCGCCTTGCGCCTCGGCCTGTTCTTCCAGATGGAGCCCCGCTTCTGGCTGAACCTGCAGACCGAGTACGACATGCGGGTCGTGACCCGAACCCTGCAGGACAAGATTTCGCCGCGCATCCGGGTTCTTCACCAGGCCATGTGAGGCGCATGGTGACTTGGTCGGGAATCCTTGCCGACGAAGACCTTGATGCCGGCATCGAGGCTGACAATCCAGATGCCGACACCAAGGTCAGGACGGTGTCTCGTGGCTGGAACGTTCCCGCTTTCTGGAGCGCAATGAAAACCACACCCGGGTCTTTCCCGGCAGCCTGAAGGTTGCCGTGGCGACTCTAGCCCGACGTGCGGGCAGTTCGCCAGAAATGGGAAACTTGCGCACACGGGGATGCTCACCGTACCCCAAGGGCCTCGCGCACCTGCGCCTCGGTCAGCGCGCCGGAGACGGCGCGGCGGCCGCCCTTGCCGTCGAACAGCAGGGTGCGGGGCAACTCGCCGGCCCAGGCGGGGTCCAGGGCGTAGGCCAGGGCTTCGGGGTTGTCGGCGCCGTAGGCGTAGCGAAGGCCGGAAATGCCGGTTTTCTCCAGCAGCGGTGCAAGGGCGGGCGATTCCGCTTCGGTGGCCACGGTGACCACCTTGAGGCGCCGGTCGGCCCGGGTCAGGGCGGCGAGCAGGCCGAGGTTCTTCTTGCAGTGGACGCAATCCGAGGACCACAGGGCGACGACGGTAGGCTGGCGGTGAGCCTGGGGATCGGCGAGGCGGCGCGCCGTTTCGCGGTCGAGCGAGGAGAAGCCGGCCGCTGCGGCGGGCAGGGCCCAGAGCAGGGCGGCGAGGGTGGCGAGTGCTCGGATCATGGGAGTATCAGGGCAGGTGAAGGACGCGGAAGTATTCCTTTTCCGTGCGCCAGAAGAGGTACAGGGCCTCGCCCCGTGCCAGCAGGCGGGGCTGGTCGGAAGCGCCTTCGGTGGCGGTGATTTCCTGGGCAACGAAGGTCTGCCCGCCATCCCGGGAAACCTGAATATGGAGGCGGGTACGCTCACCGTCGAATTCCTTCCAGGCGATGGCCAGCCGGTTGCCGGCCACGAGCAGGTCGGCGTGGGCGGCGCGGGGGCCTCCGACGGTGCGCTGGCCTTCGACCCGCAGGCCGTCACCGCCCCTGGTCAGACGGCCGTAGTGGACGCGGCCGGTGCCGTCCTTCTCGTTGAACCAGACGGCGTGGCGTAGGCCCTGGCCGTCCACGGCGAGGGAGGGCCCGTGGTGGGGGCAGCCGTCGATCTTCCAGCGGTCGAAGGTGGCCCGCTGGACCGCTTCCGGCGTTCCGTCGGGCTTCAGGCGAGCCAGGGCGTGATCGCGCTCGTTGGGGGCGAAGACGTGGCGCCAAAAGAGCAGCGGCGCGCCGTCCCGGTCGCGGGCGACGGCGATGCGGCAGCATTCGCAGCTGTGATCGGCGACCTTGCGTTCCGGGGCGAAGCTCTTGCCGCCGTCGTGGGAGACGGCGCTATAGATCGCGGCGCCACGGTAGGGCGTCTTGCCCGCCTGGGCAGCCTGAAGATCGCGTTTGTCGATCCAGGCGACCAAAACCGAGTTATCGGCTCCGACGACGATGGACTCGAAGCGGTGGGTGATTTCCGAACGGTCGTGATGGACTGTGATCGGGTCGTCAAAACTGGTGCCGCCGTTTCTGGAGCGGGCGAGGCGAATTTCGCCGGTATAGGGCTTGGCCAGGGGCTTCGACCAGGCCACCAGGATGTCGCCGCCTGCCGTGAAGGCGAGTTTGGGGAAGCTGTCGCCGTTGGCGGCGATGGCTTCGGGAACGGCGTTCACAGGTATCGGAGCGCTCCAGGTGATGCCTGCGTCGGGGCTCCGGCGCAGGACCAGATGCCCCCCGTCCTTGCTCACGGCGAAGAGAGTCCCGTCGGGTCCAAAGGCCGCACCGGTGCCGAGTTCGAGGCGTGCCCCGGGGGCCTGGGGCGCATGCCCGTCGGCGGGCTGTGCGGGCAGCGCCGGGAGCAGGGCTGCAACGGTTAGGGCGATCCGGAGGGCCGCCCGGCGAGGCTCAATAGTCAAATTTCAGCTCGGCGAAGACGGTGCGTTGCGGGAAGGGGTGGAACAGGAAGTACTTGCGATTGTTCAGATTGTCCACGCCCAGGGCAGCGCTCCACTGCTTCGCCACCTGGTAGCGGACCCGAGCATCGGCGACGAAGAAGCGCTCGAAGCCCTGATAGGTGTGACCGTTGATGTCGGAATTGTCGGCCGTGGCGTAGAAGCGTCCGCTATACCGGCCAGCCAGCGTGTAGGTCCAGCGGGCGTCGGGGCGATAGCTCGCCACCAAGGTGGCTCGCCAGTCGGGAACGTAGGGGGTGTGCTTGCCTACCGACGTCGCTCCGGGGGTGGCGGTGGCCGGTACGTAGCCGTCGTTCTTGAGGATTCTTGCGTCCACATAGGTGAGGCTGCCCGAGAGTTCGAGGCCCCGGATCAGTACATCGTCCTGCTGATAGACCAATTCGATGCCACGCTGCCGGGTCTTGTCGACGTTCTGCATGTAGGACGTGGGGGCTGCAATGCCTGGATAGTTCGCGGTCTGGGAAATAAGCGCGTCCTTGACGTGCTCTTCGAACAGCGAGACGCGGACCTTCCCTTTCGCCAGGCTTCGCTCGACTGCCAATTCGCCAGAGAGGACATCCTCAGGCTTGAGGTCGGGATTGGCGGACTGGAAGACGGTGCCGACCTGGATGGTCTGGTAGAGCTCGCCCACGGTGGGAAAACGCAGGGCGCGGCCGAGCGAACCGGTGACGATCCAGTCTTCGGCAGCGTCCCAGGCCAATGACGCCTTGGGAGAGACCCCGGTCTTGTCGAGGCCGGGCTGGGCGATAGCGGTTCCCGAAGTGAAGTTGAAGCCGTCGAAGGCGCGCCATTGTTCGTAGCGAGCGCCCAACGTTGCCCTTAGCCGCGGCGCGAAACGCCAGACATCCTGAAACCAGATGGCTTTGGCCTCGGTCTTTCCGCGGGCATCGGTAAACAGGCTGCCATGACCCCCGGAAATCCAGTCGGCGGTGTTGTAGGTTGGGCTGACCAGGTTGTAGAGGTCGTAATGGACGCCGAAGCTCAGGATGTGTGGGCTGCGCGGCCCCTCCGGTCGCCAGGTGGCCTTGAGATCGGCGGTGGTCCAGCCGGTGCCTTCCATGTCGAGGATGCGGCCGGCTCCGCCCCCGAGAGCGGTGGTGTAGGGAACGCCCGTCGAAGAACGCTCCTGGTGTTTGGCGTAATCGTAGTGGCTCAGGGCGATATCCCAGTCGAAAGTTCCGCCGTCTTTCGTTTTCAGGGTCAGGCTGTGCATCTGGTGTTCCATATCCCGCTTGCCGGCGCTGAACTGCCCGGCGATGCTGCTGGCGCTGTAGCGGAAGCCCCCGAGATTGACGTTGCCCGCGGCGGCGCCGTAGTAGGGTGTGCCGGTGGCCGTGGTGAGGTAGCTCTGGGCGCGGATATCCGCCTGGTTTTCCCAAAGGCCGAAAGTGTAGGCCCCTTGGAGAGTTGGTGTGAAATCGTAGGCGAGCTTGATCTTGGCGTTGTCCTGGACGGTGTGGGTCAGATTGCCGGCGCCGATGACCTGGATCGCCGCGCCGGTGCGATTGCGGTCGGCGAAGGCTCCGCTGATGACGGGGCTCGCCCCGGGTGCCGTGGTCGACTGGGTGAGGGTGCCGTAGGTCACCGGCTGGCTATGGCTGTCGAGATGGTTGTAGCTGAACCAGAAGGCAAGATCGCCAATGCGATTGCCCACCGTGGCGGCAAATTGTTCGGAACGATAAGTGTCCCGTGTGCCGTACTGCTTGAAATCCTGCCAGGACTCGGTCAGCTTGGCGGTCGCCTCGAATTTCGTTGGCATACGGGTGGTGATCTCGGCCACCACGCCGTAGGAATTGCCGGGAAAGGCCGCCGAAAAGGGGCCGTAGAGGACATCTATGCGCTCGATTTCTTCGGGGGAGACCATGAACCAGCGGGGTGAGCCATTGCCGTTATTGTTGTTGATCAAGGCCGAGAGCAGAACGCCGTCGGCGTAGATCAGCGAACGGGCGCTGGCGTTAACCCCGGTGGTGCGGCTGGTGATCGGTGCGTCGGTATCGCCGTTGAAGCGCTTGCGGACCAGAATGTTGGGCAAGTACTTGAAGGCATCTTCGGTATTGACCACGTTGACCGTTTCGGCGATGTGCTGCCGCGTCGCTCCTTCCGCGGTGGTCGGCGCCTGGACCTTTTCGGCCGCAGTCTTGGCCTCGCGGACGCTGACGGTCGCCAGGGTCTGCTCGCCGTCGGCACCCTGGGCAGTGGCCTGATAAGCAATGCTGACGAGAACTGCCAGCGCGAGCCGGCAGGATTGAAGTTCTTTGTATTCCACGACTGCTACTCCCTGTTTGCCCCCTGCGAGGGCTTTTGATTGGCAGGTCTCAGCGGGCCGACTCGGTGACGAATGCGATCTTGACGATGCCGCTGCGCTGGGCGGCGGCCATGACGTCGGCCACCTTTTCGTAGACCACTCTGCGATCCGCCCGCAGGTGGAGTTCGGGCTGGGCGGCGCCGTTAGCGGCGAAGCGGGGTTCCAGGTCGGCGCGGCCAATGGGCTCGCCGTTCCAGTAGAGCTGGCCGGCCGCATCGACGGCGAGTTGGATCACCTGAGGCTTATCCTCGATCTTGGTGGCGCTGACCTGGGGCAGGTCGATGGGCACCGCCTGGTGGAAAAGGGGGGCGGTGATGATGAAGATGACCAGCAGCACCAGCATCACATCCACCAGGGGCGTAGTGTTGATCTCGGCCATGGGCTGGCTGGCGCCACCTTCTTCGAAGCTGCCGAAGGCCATTTTCAGTTCCCCCGGCCGGCGCGGGCTGCGCCGATATCGACCAGATTGGCGTTGCCGCCGACGCGTACGCCGGTGGTGAGGTAGGCATGCAGGTCGTGGGCGAAGCCGTCGAGTTGGGCCAGCACCAGCCGGTTGGCGCGGGTGAAGGCGTTGTAGGCGAGGACGGCGGGGATGGCGACGAAGAGGCCGGCGGCGGTCATGATCAAGGCTTCGCCAACGGGGCCGGCCACCTTGTCCAGCACCACCTGGGTGGCGCCGGAAAGTCCGACCAGGGCATGGTAGATGCCCCATACGGTTCCGAAGAGGCCGATGAAGGGGGCCGTGGAGCCTACCGAGGCAAGGAAGGTGAGGCCCCGTTCGATGCGCGCCTGGGCGCGGACGATGTGGGAGCGCAGTGTCCGGGTGACGAATTCACTGGCATTGACGCCGGCGCCGATGCCGCGGGCGGCGTTCTGCTGGTGGGCCTGGGCGGCATGGGCGCCGGCCAGGGCAAGACCGGCGAAGACGGCCGATCGGTCTTCGTGGCGCAGGGTCTCCAGGGCTTCGCAGAGGGAGTTGGCGCTCCAGAAGGCGCCGATGGCCCGTTCCTGGGCGCGGGCGGCCCGCCAGCTGGAAAATATCTTGCTGACGATCACCGACCATGAGGCGAGGGAGAGCAGGGCAAGGATCACAGCCGTGGCGTGGGTGACCAGATCAGCCTGGGACCAGAAGTGGGCGAGGCCCATTTGCGCGTGCATGGAAGAATCCTATTCGAGGGAAAAAGTGATGGGGACGACCACCGAGGACTCTACGACTTCGTCGCCCCGGCGGGCGGCGACGAAGCGCCAGCGCTGCACGGCTTCCCGCGCGGCGGTGTCGAGACGCGGGTAGCCACTGGATTGCTTCACTTCCACGTCCAGGGCGTTTCCGTCCGCACTGACGCGAACCTTCAGGAGCACCTTGCCTTCCTCGCCGTTGCGACGGGCGATGGCGGGGTAAACGGGCTTGGGGTTGTGCAGATAGTTGGCGTCGAAGCGGGCCGCCACCACGGGCAGGGGGGCAGGGGGCGCCGGAGGGACGGCCATGGGCGCGGGAGGCGGTGCCGGCGGCTGGGCGGGGACGACGAAACTCGCCGGGGCCTCGGCCTTGGGTGCAGCGGCCAGGATGGGCTGCGGGGCAGGCGGGGGGGTCTTGCGCACCGGCACCTGGGGCTTGGGCGGCGGCGGGGGCTCGGGCTTGTTCTCTTCCAGCAGGGGCAGGAGGCGCACGGCGATGCTGGGCGGCAGGGTGAGGATTTCCTGCCGTACCGAGACCACCAGGACGCCCCAGAGCAGCAGGCCGTGGAGGGCGACCACCAGGGTCCAGCGCAGCGTCTGCTCCGCCGCGCTGGGCGGCGCTTCGGCAATGTGCAGGGGCGGCAGGGTGACGGCGGTCATGGGCGCTTGGGCAGGGTCATGGGAAGAATTAGCCAATCCTGATCTTGATCCCGGTCAAAAACGATTTAAAAACAAGATATTGGAGGCGCGCATTCTAGGGGGATCGGAAGGTTTCTCCGATGCGACACGTTGTCGCAGGCCCGGCCCGGCGATGAGGCCAAGCGCGTCGTCTATTGCCGAGGGCGTCCCCATAATTCGGGCATGGCTGTAGTTGCGGCAAGTCGGATGCGTTTCGGACGCGGGTTCGATTCCCGCCACCTCCTCCACAGGGGGGGTACTGGTTTCGACGGGGCGATTGAGGATGGGCAGGCAGCCCGAGAGGCGACGGACGTAATCCGCGCAAATCCATAGTTGCCAGTATGAGCAATTCGCTAACGCTGCTTAAACAGCATAGCTGGGGCCGCTGAAGCCTCATTACCCAAGACAGCCGGCGGGGACTTCGGTCCCCGTCGTCAACTGCGCAGCCCGATCAGTCCGTTGCCAGCCAGTGCTCCGCAAACCAGGCCAGCAGGCGCTTCCAGCCCGCTTCGGCGGGCTCATTGTTAGATCTATTTGTTGGCCATATCAATAGATATCAGCACCCCCGCCACCACCGCCAGCAATAGGGCGATGATGGTCAGCCAGCGGTTCTTCCGCTGTTGCTCGGCGATGAGCTTTTCCAGTTGCGGCTGCAGGTCGGCCTTGGCCGGCTGGGCCAGGGCCAGGTGTACCAGGCGGGGCAGTTGAGGCAGGGTGCGGGCCAGGTAGGGCGCCTCCTGCTTGAAGGTACGCAACAGCCCCCGCCAGCCCACCTGCTCGCTCATCCAGCGCTCCAGGAAGGGCTTGGCTGTCTTCCACAGATCGAGGTCCGGATCGAGCTGACGGCCCAGGCCTTCGATGTTGAGCAGGGTCTTTTGCAGCATGACGAGCTGCGGCTGGATTTCCACGTTGAAGCGCCGCGAGGTCTGAAACAGGCGCAGCAGCACGCGGCCAAACGAGATTTCCTTCAGCGGACGGTCGAAGATGGGTTCGCAGACGGCCCGGATGGCGGACTCGAATTCGTCGACGCGAGTCTCTTTGGGCGCCCAGCCGGATTCGATGTGGGCCTCGGCAACCCGCTTGTAGTCGCGGCGGAAGAAGGCGAGAAAATTCTGGGCGAGGTAATTCTTGTCACGGTCGGTGAGGGTGCCGACGATGCCGAAATCCAGGGCAATGTACCGGCCGTCCGGGGCGACGAAGATGTTGCCGGGGTGCATGTCGGCGTGGAAAAAGCCATCACGGAAGACCTGGGTGAAGAAGATTTCGACACCCGCAGCCGAGAGCTTGGACAGATCGATGCCCTGCTCCCGCAGGCGATCGATCTGGGAAATTGGCGTCCCCTCCATGCGCTCCATGACCATCACGGTGGACGTGCAGAAGTCCCAGTGCACCTCGGGGACGATCAGGAGCGCCGAATCGGTGAAGTTGCGTCGCAATTGGGAAGCGTTCGCCGCCTCGCGCATGAGATCGAGTTCGTCGTGGAGATATTTGGCGAATTCGGCCACCACCTCCCGAGGCTTGAGCCGCTTGCCGTCGGACCACAGTCTTTCGAGCAGGACGGCGAGGGTATCCATGAGGGCCAGATCGTGTTCGATGACCGACAGCATATTGGGCCGGAGAACCTTGACCGCCACGTCGTGGCCGCCATCCTCGGTCTTGAGTCGGGCGAAATGGACCTGGGCGATGGAGGCCGAGGCGATGGGCGTCGGATCGAATTCGGCAAAGACCTCGGAGGCGGGGCGACCATAGGCCTTTTCGACTTCCTGCAGGGCCAGGTGCGAATCGAAAGGCGGGACGCGGTCCTGCAGCTTGGCCAGCTCGTCGGCAATGTCCGTCGGCATCAGGTCGCGGCGAGTCGAGAGGACCTGACCGAATTTGACGAAGATGGGTCCCAGCGCCTCCAGGGCCTGGCGCAGGCGAACCGCCCGAGGAGCATCCAGACGGCGCCAGAACTGGACGGCGTTCGCGATGCGGACCAGGGAACCGGTGGGCTCGTGTTCGAGGACCATTTCGTCGAGGCCGTAGCGGCTGGCGACGGAGACGATCTTGAGGAGACGAAAGAGGCGCAACGGTTTGCCCGCCGGATAAAACGCGAAGTCTACGCACAAACCAATTTCAGTGGAAGCGCTAAACCGATACAATGCCGCGCTAGGCCAATAGCATGGAAATTGGCTTGATTTACAACTAGGAGGGCACCGATGGATTTAGGGCGTTGGCTGATCATCGTTTGTTTCGTGATGGCCTGGGTATCGGCGAATGACGTTCGCGCCCAACCGCTCGAAGGCCAGGGCGAGATCGAGATAGCGCCCGATAGCTTCGTGCGGGGAGCACCATTGCCGCCCTGGGTGCGCCAGGTTGCTGCACCTTCCAGCAAGTCATCTAGCCCACTTGTCATCAGGCTACACGACACCCAATTCAAAGTGGCGCCGGTACCGACCGTCTATGTTCACAAGGTCATTCAGGCAAACGACTCTTCCATGCTCGGGGTGATCGGTCAAGTACAACTCCAGTTCGTGCCCCAGTACCAAAAGTTGAAACTGCACTCCGTTCGTATTCTGCGCGACGATCAGGTCATCGATCGGAGCCGGGAGGTCAATGCGCGCTTCCTCCAACGCGAAGGCAGGCTGGAGCAAGGCGTTTACGGCGGAGCGATCACCGTTGCCTTGTTACTTGAAGATGTTCGAATCGGCGACTCCCTGCAGATCGAATACAGTGTCGAGGGCCAAAACCCGATTTTCGAGGGAAGGTTCAGTGATTTCGCAGGCTGGGACCAGGCAGATCCGATCGAATTGCGCAGGGTGTCGGTCCTCTACCCGTCCGGACGGGCGTTGCACTGGCGTATGCTGGGTGACTTCCGCTCGACTAGGATACAGCCAAAGATAAGTGAATTCAGGGGCGAGCGCCTTATCGAATTCGAAGAGCGCGAAATTAAGGGCCTGAGTCTAGAGCCATTCATTCCCGGCGACTACTTCCCAGCCCGGATGATGCAGTTCTCTGAATATGGCAGTTGGGCTGAAGTTAGCCGATGGGGTATGCGCTTGTTCGAAACCCCGACTGCCTTGCCTGACGAAGCGGTCACGCAGCTATCCAAACTGCAACAACTACCCACCGTCGAAGCAAGGGTGGCGGCCGCATTGCGATGGGTACAGGGTGAAATCCGCTACTTTTCCGTCTCGCTGGGCGAAAGTTCCCATCGGCCCTATCCACCGACCCAGGTTCTCTCAAGGCGATACGGGGATTGCAAGGACAAGACCTACTTGCTGGTGGCCCTGCTGCGCGAGTTAGGAATCGAAGCCGACCCCGTCTTCGCCTCTTTACGTACGCCCCGAACTCCGGCCAAACTGCTCCCGTCTCCGGACGCCTTCGACCATGTGATCGCTCGCGTAGTTATAAAGGGGCGGAAGTATTTCCTTGATGCCACAGCGCCTCCCCAGCAGGGTGCGCTGGATCGTATTGGCCCCTACATTGAAGGTTCGGAGGTATTGGTGGCTGCTCCGACCACCGCCAAACTGGAGACCGTCAACCAGCCAGGCATCCGCGATCTCGTTCTGATCGAGCTCACCGAGAATTTTGTGGTCAAGGAGCTCGGTGGTGCTGGGACACTGGACGTCAGGCAGGTATGGCGAGGCAATGCAGCCGACCGAATACGTCTGCTGCTTGCTCAGCAATCGAAGGAAGAATTGCGCAAGCTGGCCATGGGCAATTACGAACGCCAGTACAGCGGCGCGGCATTGTCAGGCGAACCTGTGTTCGAGGACCACTCGGAGAAAAATACAATTACCTTCAGCGCCAGCTACAACATACCGAGGTTGGCGCAAGACGTGGAAAAAGCCTGGGTCTTGAACTATTTTCCTGCGAACTTGCGCGGAATACTCAATATACCGGACAAATTGAACCGCAATTTCCCTCTGATGGCCCAATTGTCGCCCTACGAAGCGCGTTATCAGTTGAATATAGAGTGGCCGATGAGCGTCAGCGCAATCCAGGATCCAAGCATGCAACATGTCGTCGGCGAGCAGTTTGACGCAACCGTGGCAAAAAGCTTTCGGGGAAACAAAACGCAGATTGCCGTTTCCTACAGTTCCCGCAGTGCCGTGGTGGATCCTGAGCAGATCGCGCTCTTCTCGGAGAACGTCAAGCGCCTTTCAAGAAACACATCCTAACTAATTGAAAGCTTGGATGGTTCTAAGTGGT
>DAORDK010000102.1:0-11371 GCA_035345935.1 Rhodocyclaceae bacterium
GAGCGATTGGCCGCGGCGGACGTCGCCGGCAGCGAAGACCTTGGGCACGCTGGTGGCGTAGCAGCCGTCGCCGTCGGTGGTCGCCCTGGCATTGCCGCGAGCATCCTTCTCGACTCCGAAGGCTTCGAGAAGGCTGGCGCTCGGGTTGGTAAAACCCATGGCCAGGAAGGCCGCATCACAGGGCAGTTCGAATTCCGATCCGGCCACTTCGGTCATCTTGCCACCGCTCCACTCGACGCGGACGGCCTTGAGCGCCTTGACGTTGCCCTTGCCGTCGTCGACGAAGGCCTTGGTGGCCACCGCGAAATCGCGGGAACAGCCTTCCTCATGGGATGAGGATGTCCGCAACTTGTAGGGCCAGTAGGGCCAGGTCAGCGATTTGTTTTCCTGCTCCGGGGGCATGGACATCAGTTCGAACTGGGTGACGGATTCCGCGCCATGGCGATTCGAGGTGCCGACGCAGTCAGAACCGGTGTCGCCGCCACCGATGACGACGACATGTTTGCCCTTGACGTTGATCGGATTGGCCGGGCCGCCGCTGACTTCCTTGTTCTGGGGAATCAGGAATTCGAGGGCAGCGTAGATACCCTTGAGTTCGCGCCCGGGAATCGGCAGATCGCGAGGCACTTCGGCGCCGGCCGCCAGGACGATGGCGTCGAAATCCTTCTGGAGTTGGTCGGCACTGATGACCTCCGTGGCATCGCTGACGATGCCCTTGGTCAAGTCCTTGCTACCGACGATGGCCTTGGTCCGGAAAGTGACGCCTTCTGCCTCCATCTGGGCGACGCGACGATCGACGACGGTCTTCTCCAGCTTGAAATCGGGGATGCCGTACGTCAGCAGCCCGCCGATGCGGTCATTCTTCTCGAAGACCGTCACCTCATGGCCGGCCCGGGCAAGTTGCTGGGCGGCAGCCAGGCCGGCAGGACCCGACCCGACGACGGCGACCTTCTTGCCCGTCTTCTCTTTGGGCGGCTGCGGCACGACCCATCCGCTTTCCCAGCCTTTGTCGATGATGAAGTGCTCGATGGACTTGATCCCGACCGGCTCGGCATTGATGCCGAGAGTGCAGGCGGCTTCGCAAGGCGCAGGGCAGATGCGGCCGGTGAAATCGGGGAAGTTGTTGGTCGAGTGCAGCACATCGAGGGCCTGCTTCCAGGCGCCGCGGAAGACGAGGTCGTTCCAGTCCGGAATGATGTTGTTGACCGGGCAGCCGTTGTTGCAGAAGGGAATTCCGCAGTCCATGCAGCGGGCGCCTTGAATCTTGGCGTCTTCGTCAGGAAGGGTCTGGACGAACTCCTTGTAATGCCTCAGGCGATGCTCGATGGGCTCGTAAGCCTCGGCGAGACGCTCGAATTCGAGGAATCCTGTTGGCTTGCCCATTTATGCTGCCTCCTTCTGCCCAGCGGCGGCGATCTCGGTGAGCGCTCGCTTGTACTCGTGGGGGTACACCTTGACGAATTTTTCACGCCATGTTTCCCAGTCGGTCAGCATGGCCTTGGCCCGGGCGCTGCCGGTGTAATCGGCATGGCGTGTGATGAGTTCCTTCAGTTGCTCGTCGTCGGTCTGGCCCCGGTGCATGGGCTCGTTGGCCGGCTGGCGAGAGGCCGGCAGCACCTTTTCCAGGGCGACCTGAGCAAGGTTGCAGCGATTCTTGAAGCTGCCATCCTCATCGAGAACATAGGCGATGCCGCCCGACATCCCGGCGGCGAAATTGCGCCCGGTACCGCCCAAGACGGCGACGGTACCTCCGGTCATGTACTCGCAGCCATGATCGCCCACCCCTTCGACGACTGCGATGGCCCCTGAGTTGCGGACGCAGAAGCGTTCGCCGGCAACGCCGGAGAAATACGCTTCACCGGCGATGGCACCGTACATCACGGTGTTGCCGACGATGATGTTTTCGAGCGGATTGCCACGGAAATCCGCACTCGGCTTAATGATGATGCGCCCGCCGGAAAGCCCCTTGCCGACGTAGTCGTTCCCCTCGCCGATGAGCTCCAGGGTCACGCCCTTGGCCAGGAAGGTGCCGAAGCTCTGGCCAGCCGTTCCGGTCAAGCGGATGTGGATGGTGTCGTCGGGCAGGCCGGCATGGCCATAGCGACGGGCAACCTCACCCGAAAGCATGGTGCCGCAGGTGCGATTGACGTTGATGATCCGCGCTTCGATCTGGACCTTCTGGCCTTTTTCCAGTGCGGGTCTGGCTTGCTCGATCAAGGCGTGGTCCAGGGCTTTGGCAAGGCCATGGTCCTGCTCTTCGACCTGACGTCGCGGCTCGCTGGCCGGAACCGGCGGCTGGTAGAAAACCTTGCTGAAATCGAGCCCCTTGGCCTTCCAGTGCTCGACTCCGGCGCGCATGTCGAGCAGATCCGAGCGACCGATGAGTTCGTTGAAAGTGCGAATCCCGAGTTGGGCCATGATCTCCCGCACTTCCTCGGCAACGAAGAAGAAGTAATTGACCACGTGTTCCGGTTGGCCGGTGAACCGGCGGCGCAGGACTGGATCCTGGGTGGCGACCCCCACGGGGCAGGTGTTGAGGTGGCACTTGCGCATCATGATGCAGCCTTCGACCACCAGCGGAGCGGTGGCGAAGCCGAATTCGTCGGCTCCCAAAAGGGCGCCGATCACGACGTCGCGTCCGGTCTTCATCTGGCCGTCCACCTGGACCCGGATGCGGCTCCGCAGGCGGTTGAGCACCAGAGTCTGCTGCGTCTCGGCCAAACCCAATTCCCACGGGGTGCCGGCATGCTTGATGGACGACTGCGGCGAGGCTCCCGTCCCGCCGTCGAAGCCGGCAATGACGACGTGGTCGGCCTTGGCCTTGGATACTCCGGCGGCGACGGTGCCGACCCCTACTTCCGACACCAGCTTCACGGAAATCGAGGCCCGGGAGTTGGCGTTCTTCAGGTCGTGGATGAGTTGCGCCAGATCCTCGATCGAGTAGATATCGTGATGTGGCGGAGGCGATATGAGGCCGACGCCGGGTACCGAGTGGCGTAGGAAGCCGATGTATTCGGAGACCTTGTGGCCAGGCAGTTGTCCGCCCTCGCCAGGTTTGGCGCCCTGGGCCATCTTGATCTGCAGTTGATCGGCGTTCACCAGATATTCGGCGGTCACCCCAAAGCGGCCGGAAGCCACCTGCTTGATGGCCGAGCGCAGCGAATCCCCGTCCTTGAGGGCGATGTCGCGCTCAACCCGGGACTTACCGACGATGTCGGACAGCATGGCGTCGCCCTTCACCGGCAGGAAGCGCTTGGCATCCTCGCCCCCCTCGCCGGTGTTGGACTTGCCGCCGATCCGGTTCATGGCGATGGCGAGGGTGGTGTGGGCCTCGGTGGAAATGGAGCCGAGCGACATGGCGCCGGTCGCGAAGCGCTTGACGATGTCTTTGGCGGGCTCGACTTCTGCCAGCGGAATCGGGGCGCCCTGCGGCCTAAATTCGAACAGGCCGCGCAGCGTCAGGTGGCGCTTGGTCTGATCGTTGATCAGCTTGGCGTATTCCTTATAGGTCTCGTACTTGCCGGAGCGGGTCGCATGTTGCAGCTTGGCGATGGAATCCGGCGTCCAGACGTGTTCTTCTCCGCGGATGCGGAAAGCGTACTCGCCGCCGGCATCGAGCATGCTCGCGAGGACGGGATCGTCGGAAAAAGCTTCCGTGTGCAGACGAATCGCCTCTTCGGCCACCTCGAAGACGCCGATGCCCTGGATATTGGACGGCGTACCGGTGAAGTACTTCTCGACGAAGTCCTTCTGGAGGCCGATGGCCTCGAAGATTTGGGCGCCCGTATAGGACATGTAGGTCGAGATGCCCATTTTGGACATGACCTTCATCAACCCCTTGCCGACCGCCTTGACGAAGTTCTTGACGTATTTGTCGGCCTTTGCGGCGTCGCCCTTGGCGAAGGCCTCGATGGTCTCCAGGGCGAGGTAGGGATGGACTGCTTCGGCACCGTAACCTCCCAGCAGCGCGAAATGGTGCACTTCCCGCGCGGACCCAGTCTCCACCACCAGGCCCGTACTGGTGCGCAAGCCCTTCTTCACGAGATGCTGGTGGATTGCGGAGGTGGCGAGCAGGGCCGGAATGGCGACCTGCTCGGCGTCGATCTTGCGGTCGGAAACAATGAGGATGTTCGCCCCCGAACGGACGGCATCCTCGGCGTCCGCGGCCAGCGAGGCGAGCCGCGCTTCGACCCCCGCCTGGCCCCACGCCACCGGGTAGCAGATGTCCAGCTCGAAGGAGCGGAACTTGCCGCCCGTGTATTTCTGAATGTGGCGCAATTTTTCCATGTCCGAGGAGGACAGGACCGGCTGCGACACTTCAAGGCGAATCGGCGGATTGATGTCGGTGGTATTGAGGAGATTCGGTTTGGGGCCAACAAAAGAGACCAGGGACATGACCAGATCCTCCCGAATCGGATCGATCGGCGGATTGGTCACCTGGGCGAAAAGCTGCTTGAAATAGGCGTATAGGGTCTTCGACCGGCTGGAGAGGACAGGCAGTGCAGAGTCGGTCCCCATGGAGCCGGTGGCTTCCTCACCGTTCTGCACCATGGGCTCCAGGATGATCTTAATGTCTTCCTGGGTGTAGCCGAAGGCCTGCTGGCGATCCAGGAGAGAGGCCGACGACGATGGCGTCGTTTCGTCCGGAGCGGGCACTTCGTCGAGCTTGATGCGGATCTTCTCGATCCACTCGCGATAGGGCTTGGCATTGGCCAAGGCATCCTTCAATTCCTTGTCGTCGATGATACGTCCCTGCTCCATGTCGATCAGGAACATTTTCCCCGGTTGCAGGCGCCACTTCTTGACGATCTTCTTTTCGGGAATGGGCAGGACACCGGATTCGGATGCCATCACGACGAGGTCGTCGTCGGTGACAAGGTAACGGGCCGGCCGCAGACCATTGCGGTCCAGGGTGGCGCCAATCTGGCGGCCATCGGTGAAGGCGACCGCTGCGGGACCGTCCCAGGGCTCCATCATCGCCGCATGGTACTCGTAGAAGGCACGGCGATTCTCGTCCATGAGGGTATGCTTCTCCCAGGCTTCCGGGATCATCAGCATCATGGCGTGGGCGAGCGAGTAGCCACCCATGACCAGCAGTTCAAGGGCGTTGTCGAAGGACGCGGAGTCGGACTGGCCGGGATAGTGCAGGGGCCAGACCTTCTTGAGGTCATCGCCGAGGATGGGCGAAGAAATAGCCTGTTCCCGGGCCTTAAACCAATTGACGTTGCCGCGCAGGGTGTTGATTTCGCCATTGTGGGCGATGTAGCGGAACGGATGAGCCAAATCCCAGGTCGGGAAGGTGTTGGTGGAGAACCGCTGGTGCACGAGCGCCAACGCGGAGACCGTCCGCTTATCCTGCAGATCCAGGTAATAGACGCCGACCTGATCGGCGAGCAGCAATCCCTTGTAATTGACGGTCCGGGCCGAGAAGGATGGCACGTAGAATCCTTGGCCGTGCTTGAGCTTCAAGGACTTGATGGCATTGGCCGAACGCCGGCGGATGATGAAGAGCTTGCGTTCCAGGGCGTCGGTGACGAAGACGTCCGGGCCGCGTCCGACGAAGACCTGACGGATGACCGGCTCCTTGGCCTTGACGGTCGGCGACATGGGCATGTCGCGATTGACGGGCACTTCGCGCCAACCGAGAACGACCTGGCCTTCAGCCTTGATCGAGCGCTCGATTTCTTCGACGCAGGCGTGACGGGACGCCGCTTCCTGGGGCAGGAAAACCATACCCACGCCGTATTCTCCCAGCGGGGGCAGGGCAACACCCTGCTTGGCCATTTCTTCCCGATAAAACTGGTCGGGTATCTGGATGAGAATTCCTGCGCCATCGCCCTGCAGCGGATCGGCACCGACGGCACCGCGGTGATCCAGGTTCTTTAGGATCAACAAACCCTGCTCGACGATGCCGTGACTCTTCTGGCCTTTGACATGGGCCACAAAGCCCACGCCGCAAGCGTCGTGCTCGTTGGAAGGGTCGTACATACCCTGCCGCTCAGGTACTGCCGGTTCCATCACTCGCGTTCCTTCAAATAAACGTTGGCTCTAGGCCAAAGGTGAAAAAAGCCGGCGGGGCACCGGCTTGTACGGATCGTTGGGGGCGACCTGGCAATATACCCGCAAACCCCTGTCAATTCAAGATGCTGCGACGCACCAAGAGGGGATTCCTCAGCCCATTTTGGGGCATCGCGCCGAGATTGCAGCACCGATCTGGGCCACTGACGAGTCGTCGTAAACGACGGCCCTGCCAAGGCCGCGGAGCAGAACCAGACGAAGTACGCCATCCTGGACTTTCTTATCGTGCTGCATCAGTTCAAGATAGCGAGCAACCTCCATGCCCGGTCCTTGAACTGGCAATCCTGCACGCTTGAAAAGGGATTCGCAGCGCATGACGTCGGCGGCGGTCAGCCATCCCATTTCCCGGGAGAGTTCGGCCGCCATCATCGTCCCCGCCGCTACGGCTTCACCGTGCAGCCAAGTGCCATAGCCCATGCCCGTTTCGACGGCGTGACCGAAGGTATGGCCAAGGTTCAGGAGCGCTCTCTCGCCCGCTTCCCGTTCGTCGGCCGCCACGACCTCGGCTTTGTTGGCGCAGGAGCGTTCGATGGCATGGCTCAACGCTTCGCCGTCCCGCTGGCACAGACTTTCGATGTGGGTCTCCAACCATTCGAGGAAGGGCAGATCGCGGATCAGCCCATATTTAATGACTTCGGCCAGGCCAGCGCTGAGTTCATTGTCCGGCAAGGTATCCAGCGTAGCGATATCGGCAAGGACCAATTGCGGCTGGTAGAAGGCGCCGATCATGTTCTTGCCCAGGGGATGATTGATGGCAGTCTTGCCGCCCACCGAAGAGTCGACCTGCGAAAGGAGGGTCGTCGGGATCTGAATGAATGGCATTCCGCGCTGGTAGCAGGCGGCGGCGAATCCCGCCATGTCTCCGATGACTCCGCCGCCCAGAGCGAACAAGGTGGTCCTGCGCTCGCAATGGGAACTCAACAGAGCATCGAAGATGGTGTTCAGATGCTGCCAGTCCTTGTACTGCTCTCCATCGGGGAGGACAACGGCAGAAGTCTGGACGCCGATTTCCGCCAAGGTCTGCTGAATCCGATCCAGGTACAGGGGGCCGACGGTCGTGTTGGTGACGATCACCGCCTTTTTCTGCTGCAAGTGGGGCGCGATAAGATCGCCTCGCCTGAGGAGGCCAGGACCGATATGAATGGGGTAGGAGCGTTCGCCCAGGGCGACGGTCAGGGTTCGCATCGTTTGGAGAACTCCCGGAGCACATGACTAACGACGTTCGAGGCGGGCATGCGCGCGCCCTCGACGATGAAATGGGCGGTTTCCCGATAAAGCGGATCGCGCTGGGCGTAAAGCTCTCGCAAGCGCCGAAGAGGATCCTCGACCCGCAGAAGCGGGCGATTCCGGTCGTTGCGCGTGCGCTCAAAGAGCATTTCCGGCGGGACATTCAGATACACGACCCACCCACTTTCACGTAGGGCGGATCGATTGTCGGGATTCAGAACAACACCACCACCGGTTGCGAGAACGATTCCGGTTTCTTCGATCAATTCGCCTATGGTGTGGGCTTCCCGGCGGCGAAACCCGTCTTCTCCCTCGATTTCAAAGATGGTGGGAATACTGACCCCGGTCCGTGCCTCGATCTCGTGGTCGGAATCAAGGAAGCGCCTGCCTAGCCGCCTGGCCAATTGGCGTCCTATGGTCGTTTTCCCCGCCCCCATCAGTCCTACGAGGTAAATATTGATCGCAGCCTTATCCACCGGCCGATTCTACCTGATCGAACCGTGTGAACGGCAAAGGGCCGGCGTTGCCGGCCCTTTGCCCCCAGTGGTATGCGTCAATTCAGATTTAGGTTTTCGCTGACTATCCGCGGTGTGATGAACACGAGCAATTCGGTCTTGTCGTCAATCACTTCATTGTTTTTGAAGAGCCATCCCACGTAAGGAAGATCGCCGAATACCGGAATCTTGTTCGTGTTGTTTTTGAGGTTCTGCGTGAAGATGCCACCGATCACCACTGTTCCGCCATTTTCGACCAGGACCTCCGTCTTGACGTGCTTAGTGTCGATCGCCACACCTGCCCCCTGGGTAACCAGGGTAGAGGGGGTGTCCTTGTTTACATCGAGCGTCAGGGTGATCTTTCCGTCTGGAGTAATTTGCGGTTTCACCTTGAGCGCCAGATTGGCCTTCTTGAACGAGATGCTGGTCGCGCCTGAACTGGTCGCTTGTTGGTAGGGAATTTCAACACCGGCTTCGACCAGCGCTTCTACCTGATTCGCTGTCATCACCCTGGGGCTCGAGATGACCTTGCCCCTACCATCCGCCTCAAGCGCAGAGATTTCCAGATTGAGAAAACGGCTCCTCGCGCTGTTGTAGAGAATGAAGGACATTGCGCCTGCCGTTCCGGATCGGGGTGTGGCCGGAAGATTGACCATTTGCTGATTGAGGAAGCCCGGCGTTCCGCTGGTGAGCCCGACAGCTTGCGAAGTGGTTTGCGCATCGCCTCCGGCGATCGCCAGGTTGTTGTTGTGAGTGGGTCGATTGCCTCCGACTGACGGGGTAAATGCTCCGAGACGAACCCCCAGGTTTTTCGCGAAGGCGTCGGATGCTTCGACGATTCGGGCCTCGATCAGCACCTGGCGCGAGGGGATGTCGATTTCGGTCAGCATCCGCCGGACATCGTCCAAGCGAGAGGGAATGTCCGTAATGAAGAGCTTGTTCGACCTCGAATCCATCACCACCTGACCCCGTTTGGATAGCAGGGTCTGGGACTTGTCCTTGAGCGCGGCGAAGATGGTCTCGGACTTGTGGTAATTGATCTGGAAGGTTTCAGTACGCAAGGGCTCCAGGTCTCCGATCTGCTGCCGCGCTTCGTACTCCAATTTCTCCCGAGTGGCGAGTTCATCCCGGGGCGCGATCAGGATCACGTTCCCGTTCTTGCGCATGTCCAGGCCCTTCTGCTGGAAGATGATATCGACCACCTGATCCGCCGGGACATCCTTAAGGACGAGGGTCGTCGTCCCGCTGACCGTTTCGCTGATGACGGCATTCAGGCCCAATTCCTCGGCCATGAGGCGTAAGAGCGCGCGGACATCACCATTCTGATAATTGATGCTGACCCGCGGTCCCTGGTAGCCGATCTTACTTCCCTGCACCAGCTTGTTCGGGTTCTCGACAATCTTTTTGACTTCAACGATGAACTGGTTGTCGGTCTGATAAGCGTTGTGCTCCCACAGCCCTTGCGGTTGAACTGTCATCCTCACGTTGTCGGCTTTGGATTCAGTCGTGACGCTAGTGACCGGAGTTGCAAAATCGACCACGTCCAGCTTGCGCCGCAAATGATCGGGGACACTGGTCTTGAGAAAATCGACCACCAGATTGGAGCCTTGTTGGCGGATGTCGATTCCGGTGCCGGCGTCGCTCAGGTCGACGATGATGCGAGCCTCTCCGTCCTTGCCGCGGCGGAAAGTGATATCGCGGATAGCGTGCTTGCTCCCAACCAGGCTTTCCTCGGCGAACCGCGTCGTTTGATGCCCGCTCGAATCGACCACCCGTACCACCGGGGAAAGAGTGACGAGCAGCGACTTGCCCTCCACCCGAGTGGAGTAGTTCATGTTGCGGACCAGATTGAGGACCAAGCGGGTTCTATCGCCAGCCTGGACAACGTTGAGGCTCTTAAGGTCGCCTTCATTGACGGCTTGAGCGTTGCGCCCCAGGCCGTTCGTGGTGGAAGGGAAATCGAAAGCGATGCGGACGGGGTTGGCGACGGCGAATCCGGCCGGCGGTGCCGTCAGGGATTCCTTGAGGTCGACCTTCACCATGATCTCGCCACCCTGCTGGGCAACGGTAAGCCCTTCGATGCTGTTCTGCTCGGCAGCAGCAGGCCCCAGGATGGCAAGGCACGTAGCGGCAAGCGCGGCCGCGAACCATTTATTGAATTTCATTTCTTGCTTCCCTCCTTGGCCTGCAGGTAGAGGGAACTTTCGCGTTCGCTCCAGTCACCCGCAGCATCTTGAATCAATTCACGCAGTTTGACTTCCTTGTCGGAAATTTGTGTCACCACGCCAAAATCCAATCCGATGTACTCCCCGACCCTGACCTGCTTGACGTTGGTATCGGCCTGAATTACCGCCATCGGCTGTTTGTTGACGTTGAGATAGCCAATCATGCGCATAGACTCCAGGGGATATTTCTCGAGAACGCTATTGCGCAATTCCCGTGCCTCGAAATCAGGCTGCAGCCCGCCTTTACCAGCCCCGGCACCGCGCTTCGAATCCGGTTCGATCTTTGCGGGCTTGAACGGATCCAGGAGGTCGTTCACCGGGTAGGGAACGGGTTCGTAGGGCTGGGCCGGCGGCAGCTTGGCAATATTCGGCCGCATATCCTTGGTGTTCTCGGCCATCCACTGACGCAAGTCTTCGTGATCGCTGGAGCAGCCAGCCGCGATGAGAACACTCAGGACTAAGGTCGCTCGCTTCACTTCTTGGCTCCCTGGGCAGCCTTCTTCTGCTTGGCCACTTCAGCTTCATCGAGATAGCGGAAGGTCTTGGTGACGGCATCGAGGACAAGTTGCCCGCCCGGACCATTAACAATCGAGATGTTATTAAGGGTCACGATCCGCGGGAGTTTTGCGATATCCGCCGCGAAGGCGCCAAAATCGTGGTAGCTGCCATAGATTTTGACGACGATGGGCAGTTCCGCATAAAAATCTTTCATCTGCTCCTGTCCGGGTTTGAACAGCTCGAACTGAAGCCCACGCCCCAATCCGGCCTGATTCACTTCGATCAAGAGCGCATCGATTTCTGACTTGTTGGGGAGCTGTTTGAGCAAAGCGCCGAAAGAGCGGTCGATTTCGGCCAACTGCTGAACATAGAGGTCGAGATTGACCGCCTGGCGCTTCTTGTCCAGATACTGCTGTTTCAGTTGCTCCTCTTCTTGGCGCTTCCCCTCCAGTGCCGACAACTGGTCGTTCCAGAGCAAGCCCCAACCAGCGGCCAATATCACGACAAAGAGACTGAAGAGGATCGCAATCTTGGGTGCCAGTGGCCAAGATCCCGGATCGTTGGGATTGAGATTGCGAAAATCATCGATCAGTGACCGAAAGTCGAAACCCTTCAGTCCAGCAACAATGTTGGCGGCTTTGTTCATTTCTGATCCTTTCCGCCACTACTACCTGTCTTCGCGCCAGCCTTGCCCGAATCTTCTGCCTTAGGTCGGGTCAGATAGACGTTCATGTTGAACTCGTTGAGCCGACGTTTGTCCACGGTGACTGCCTTGATTTCCAACAACTCCGGTCGCTCCAGCCAGGGAGAAGCCTCGAGGTTGCGCATCAGGGTCGACACGCGGGCATT
>DAORDK010000103.1:0-11275 GCA_035345935.1 Rhodocyclaceae bacterium
ACTTGGCCTTGTAGGCGATCTTGGCGCCTGCGGCGCCGGGTGCAGCGTAGAGCATGGTGTCTCCTTGTAAACGGGTTCAGGTTTGCCGTGAAACAGCTGTAAGACCGGGGCAACGACCATGCCAGGGTTTTAGGACGCAAAATTGGAGCACTTTTTTTGAGCGGGGGCGCCAAGGCAATTCGGGTATCCTTGCCCGATGGGCGTACATCTCAATTACCGCTTCGATACAGGGTCCTCGGCCTTTCCGGGGGAGGACGGCCTGCAGCTCGAAAGTCCTCTGTTCCGTATTCTTTCCGCCGTCCGGGACGGAGGGTCGATCAGTGGCGCTGCCAAGGTGCTGGGTCTCTCCTATCGCTACGTCTGGGGGTTCCTCAAGGAGCAGGAAATCGCCCTTGGCAAACCTCTGCTGGCCGGGCGGGCCGGGCAGTCGGCGCGCCTGTCTGAATTCGGCGAGCGGCTGGTCTGGGCCGAGCGCCGCATCCACGCCCGGCTGATGCCGCGGGCGGAGGAACTCGCCGCCCAGCTCGACAATGAACTCCTGCTGGCGGTGCGGCCGGAGTTGCAACCCCTCATCGTCAGTACCAGCCACGATTTGCTCTTTTCAGCCCTGCGGGACCGGGTGCGGCAGCGGGCCGATGTCTTGCTGGAATTCGAATACCTGGGCAGTGCCAAGGCCCTGGACCGGCTCAATAAAGGAGAATGCGCCCTGGCCGGGGTGCACATGCCCTTGGGCGATCTCCATCTCTGCCAGCGGGGGTCGGTGGTTCATTCCCGCATCGGCCGACGCCTCAAGCTCGGCGACCACAAACTCATCCGCTTTGCCACCCGCAGCCAGGGTTTCATGGTGCCGCGGGGCAATCCGCTGGGGATCAGGACGGTGGCCGACCTGCGGCGGTCCGGCGTGCGCTTCGTCAATCGCCAGGCGGGATCGGGGACCCGGGTGCTGTTCGACGAACTGCTCGTCCAGCACGGAGTGCCGGGCATGGCCATCGAGGGCTACGGCGACGCCGAGACCACTCACCTGGCGGTCGCCGCCTGCGTCGCGGCCGGGGTCGCCAATTGCGGATTCGGCCTCAAGGCGGCGGCGGGCCGTTTCGGGCTCGATTTCGTTTCGGCGGTGGACGAGCAGTTCTTTCTCGTCTGCCATAAGCCGGTCCTCGAAAGCGCGGCTATCCAGGCTGTTCTGGAGGTCCTGCGCTCAGCGGAATTCCGTGCCCTGGCCGACGCCGTTCCCGGCTATTCGGTCGCCAATGCCGGCCAAATCATTTCGCTCCGCCGCACGCTGCCCTGGTACAAGTGAGGGAGGGACACGGGCGCGGCGCCAGAGCGCCGACTTGCCCCGTCTTACTTCCTGGCGTTGGGGAAGAAGAGTTGCTGCCCGTCGATCTTGTAATCGGCGATCGCTTTCTGGCCCTCGGCGGAGACCACCCAATCGACGAACTGCTGCCCGAGATCGGCCTTGACGTGGGGGTGCTTGGCCGGATTGACGAGGATGACCCCGTACTGGTTGAAGAGGCGCTGGTCCCCCTCCACCAGGATGACCAGATCCTGGCGATTCTTGAATGAGAGCCAAGTACCCCGGTCGGCCAGCAGATAGGCGTTCATCGACGCCGCGGTATTGAGGGCTGGGCCCATGCCCGAGCCGGTTTCCTTGTACCAGGGCCCCTTGGCGGCGTCGAGATCGATACCCGTAGCCTTCCACAGCCGCAGCTCGGCGGCGTGGGTGCCGCTCTTGTCGCCGCGGGAAACGAAGGCCGCCTTGGCCGCCTCGATTTTTTTGAACGCCTCGACGATGTCCCTGCCGCCGCCCACCTTGGCGGGGTCGGCCTTGGGGCCGATCAGCACGAAATCGTTGTACATGACTTCCTTGCGTTCGACGCCCCAGCCCTCGGCGACGAATTTTTCCTCAGCCGCCTTGTCGTGGACGAAAACCACGTCGGCGTCGCCGCGGCGGGCCTGATCCAGGGCCTGGCCAGTCCCCAGAGCCACCACCCGGACCTTCACTCCGGCCTTCTGCTCGAAGGCAGGCAGCAGGTGCTTGAAGAGGCCCGATTGTTCGGTGGAGGTCGTCGACGAGACGACGATGAATTTTTCTTCGGCCACGGCCGGCAGCGAAGCCAGGGAAAAGGCGGCAAGGGCGGAACACAACAGTCGGCGCAGGGCGTTCAAGGCAATCTCCGGGAGGTTTGATGAACTGCGCCTGCAGAGGCGCAGCGGCGAAAAGTATGGCGGAGTGGAGCGCGCGACAGGTAGAAGGGAAGTGAAGACCTATGCAAGCAACTGCATAGGTAAGTGATGCGCCGATCGCCGGCGTTTCTCGGGAACTCGCTCGACGGCGGGCAATTTGCCACTGCTGGATCGGGTCTTCCGGCCGCTGCGCGAGGATGGGCGGCAGAAATAATAACGAAAATCTGCACTCGCTCGATGGGCGCCGCTTGGTTTAGGGAGCCCTGGGCACTGAACCGCGCCCGCACTTGTTCGGTTTTCCGAACGGTTGGCGGGGTCGATTTCCGGAAAACCGAACTTGGCAAAATTTCATAAATAAAAAAATCCATATTTTCATATGGTTACTGGAGTACAGGGCTGGCACGGGGTCTGCAATAGGAATGCTCAGGCTGCCTAGCCAAACGACCCCCTAAGGAGACATCAATGAGCAAGCAAACTTTCCGTAGCGAACACGATCTGCTGGGTGATCGCGACGTCCCGGTCAGTGCCTATTACGGGGTGCATACCCTGCGCGCACTGGAAAACTTCCCGATCACCGGCATTCCGATCTCGGTCTATCCCGACCTGATTCGTTCCCTGGCCCAGATCAAGAAGGCCGCCGCGCTCGCCAACCAGCAGCTCGGCTTGCTCGATGCCTCCCGTAGCCAAGCCATCGTCGCCGCCTGCAGAGAAGTCATCGACGGCAAGCTGCACGAACAGTTCGTGGTGGACGTCATCCAGGGCGGCGCCGGCACCTCGACCAACATGAATGCCAACGAAGTCATTGCCAACCGTGCCCTCGAGCTGCTCGGCAAGGAACGTGGGGACTACAAGGCGCTTCACCCGAACGAGCATGTGAATATGAGCCAGTCGACCAACGACGTCTATCCGACGGCGCTGAAGCTGGCGACCTATGTCGGCATCTTTCGTCTCGTCGATGCGATGGCCTATCTGCGCAAGGCGTGCGAGCGCAAGGCCGACGAATTCGCCGACGTGCTGAAGATGGGCCGCACCCAGCTGCAGGACGCCGTGCCGATGACCCTGGGCCAGGAATTCTCGACCTACGCCGTCATGCTCGGGGAAGACGAGGAGCGCCTGAAAGAAGCTGCCTTGCTCATTCGCGAAATGAACCTGGGCGCCACCGCGATCGGAACCGGCATCAACGCCCATCCCGAGTACGCGCCCCTCGTCTGCCGCAAGCTGGCCGAAATCAGCGGCATCCCGGTCGTCACCGCCCCCAACCTGATTGAAGCGACGCAAGACTGCGGCAGCTTCGTACAGCTTTCCGGCGTCCTCAAGCGCGTTGCCGTCAAGCTCTCCAAAGTCTGCAACGACCTGCGCCTGCTCTCCTCCGGCCCGCGCGCCGGTTTCAACGAGATCAACCTGCCCCCGCGCCAGGCCGGGTCTTCGATCATGCCGGGCAAGGTCAATCCGGTGATTCCGGAAGTTGTAAACCAGATCGCCTTCGAGGTGATCGGCAACGACGCCACCGTCACCTTCGCAGCCGAAGCGGGTCAGCTGCAGCTGAACGCCTTCGAGCCGATCATCGCCCACAGCCTGTTCAAGAGTGTGCTGCACCTGACCAACGGCTGCCGCGTCCTGGCCGACCACTGCGTTTCCGGCATCACCGCCAACCGCGATCTGCTGCGCGAGTCGGTAGAACGCTCGATCGGCATCGTCACCGCGCTTAACCCCTATATCGGCTACGCCAATGCGACCGAAGTCGCCGCGGAGGCCTTCCGCAGCGGACGCGGTGTCGCCGAGGTGGTCGTCGAACGCGGCCTGATGAGCTCCGAGCAATTGGCCGAGGTCCTGCGCCCCGAAGTGCTGACCCGTCCCCAAGTCATCCCTCTCCCGGTCGCTGCCTGAGCCAGGCGCATCCTTACTTCCTACCCTAAGGAAACCATCATGAAAATGAATCGCCTGACCCGCTGGATCGGCATTGCCATGGTTCTTGGCGTCGCCGTCGGCTATGCCTGCAACACGATGGCCGGTAGTCCGGAAGCGGCCAAGGAGATCGCCGGCTACTTCGGCATCCTGACCGATATCTTTCTGCGCATGATCAAAATGATCATCGCGCCGCTCGTCTTCGCGACCCTGGTGGCAGGCCTTGCCGGCATGGGCGACTCGAAGACGGTGGGTCGCATCGGCGCCAAGGCTCTCGGCTGGTTCGTCATGGCCTCCCTGTTGTCGCTCTCGTTGGGACTGGTCTTCGCCAACCTGCTTCAGCCGGGGGTCGGACTGGGCGTTTCCCTGCCCGAGGTGGGCAGTGCCGTCGGCCTGAAGACCAGCGCGCTGAACCTCAAGGATTTCATCACCCACGTTTTCCCGAAAAACATTTTCGAGGCGATGGCGGCCAATGAAATTCTGCAAATCCTGGTATTCGCCGTCTTCTTCGGTCTGGCGCTGGGCCACCTGCACAACCAGACCGCGCGCAGCCTGGTGAACACCATGGAGGAAGTCGTGCACGTCATGCTCAAGGTCACCGACTACGTGATGCGCTTCGCCCCGATCGGCGTCTTCGGCGCCGTCGCCGGCATCATCACGACCCAAGGCCTGGGCATGCTGGTCGTCTTCGGCAAGCTGCTGGCGAGCTTCTACATCGCCCTCGTCGTTCTGTGGCTGGTGTTGATCGCGGTCGGCTACTTCGTGATGGGCAAGGACGTTTTCCGCCTGCTCAAACTGGTGCGCAGCCCGATGCTGCTCGGCTTCTCTACCGCCAGCAGCGAATCGGCCTATCCCAAGCTGATGGAACAGCTCGAGAAATTCGGCGTGCGCGACCGCATCACCGGCTTCGTGCTCCCCCTCGGCTATTCGTTCAATCTCGACGGTTCCATGCTTTACTGCGCCTTCGCCGCGCTCTTCATCAGCCAGGCTTACGGTATCGATCTCAGCCTGACGACGCAGATCACCATGCTGCTTGTCCTGATGATCTCCAGCAAGGGTGTCGCCGGCGTGCCGCGCTCCTCTCTGGTGGTGGTGGCTGCCGTGATGCCGATGTTCGGATTGCCGGAAGCCGGCCTGCTCTTGATCCTCGGTATCGACCATTTCCTCGACATGGGACGCACGGCGACCAACGTCCTCGGCAATGCGATCGCCACCGCCGCCGTCGCCAAGTGGGAAGGGGCCATCGACCCGGTCGATGCGACCCTGGCCGAAACCGACGAAGCACTGCCGGCGCCGGAGGAAATTGCCTTGCAGGCCACCTGACCGATGTCTCCTGAAGCTTCGGCTCCGAGCGCGGAGCCGAATCACCTTCCTTGCCCGGCGCGTGCGCCGGGCCTTTTTGGTCGACCCTGACCCTCCAATGGCCCCCTCCCCATGATCGACTGGACCATCCTTGCCCCCGCAGCCTTCTTTGCCGGCATGGTCGATGCCGTGGTCGGGGGTGGCGGCCTGATCCAGATCCCCGTCCTGCTCTCGCAGTTTTCGCAGACCGCGATCCCCACCTTGTTCGGCACCAACAAGGTGTCGAGCATCGCCGGCACCGGCGCCGCTCTGTGGCGCTATGCCCGCAGGGTGCGCATTCCATGGCCCGTCGTCCTGCCGGCCACCTTCGCCGCCCTGCTCGGCGCCTGGGGTGGGGCCGCGCTGGTCGCGTGGTTGCCGCGCGAAACGATGCGGCCGCTGGTGGTCGTCCTGATGATCGCCGTCGCCATCTACACCTTCGTGAAAAAGGATTTCGGCCAGCGGGCAACGCGGGCCCTAGAAGGTCGCGATCGCTGGCGAGGCGCTCTGTTCGGCGGCCTCATCGGTCTCTATGACGGCTTCTTCGGTCCGGGGACAGGCAGCTTCCTGATCTTTGGCTTCGTGCGGCTGTTCGGTATGGATTTCGTCCAGGGTTCGGCAAGCGCCAAGGTGATCAATTTCGCGACCAACCTCTCCGCCATCGCCTTCTTCGCCAGCCACGGGCCGATCCTCTGGCAGGTCGGTCTGGTCATGGCCGCCTGCAACCTCGCAGGGTCCTGGATGGGCACCCATCTGGCGCTCAAGCACGGCGCCGGCTTCATCCGCAAGGCTTTTCTCGCAGTGGTTGTCGTCCTGATCGCCAAGCAAGTGACCGAACTATTGGGCTGAGCGCGGTAACATGGGCCCATCCCTCGGACAGCCTTCCATGGTCCGAATCCGCTCCTATCCGCTGTCGCTGCTCTGCCTCCTGCGGGTCACCCTGACCGGCTTCTCGGCGTACCGGATCGCGCAGCGCCTGGGCATAGCCGAATTGCAGGCGACCGGCCTGCATCGCCTCGATCTCTACGCCAGCAGTCTGGAACGCGAGATCCGTAAATAAGCTTTCCTGCCTCGAATGCTGAGCCTGGCACCGGACGTCATCGAGCTGCTCGCCGCCAAGCCCGGCGACGGTGCCCGAGTCAATGTCTATCTGGAAAGGCTCAACGAACTCGCTGGAAGGCTGTCGATCTTCGTCATGGACACCCGCGGGAGGGTGCTCGCATCGAGCAATTGGCGGCCGACAGACTTTCACAAGCCCTTGAGGCCCGATCCGGGAAGATGCACGCAGGGCATTGCATTTACCGAACGCAAAGCCCCGCGGATTCTGCAATCGGAACCCGTCGAAGGCAATCGGCTAGGGCGATGGCGCCGGCGCCATCCCCAACCGTGATTTGTCCAGCACGGTCATTGCCGAAGCTACTACGCTGGCGACATCGGCAAGGTTGGTCGGCACGATCATCGTGTTGTTGGTCTTGGCAAGGTTGCCGAGTGCCCCTATGTAGAGTTCGGCCACTTTAAGGTTGGCGGCCTGAATGCCGCCGTCCTTGCCGAGCGCGGCGGCTACCGCTTCCACTGCGGCTGCCGTTGCCTCAGCGACAACGCGCAACGCGGTAGCCTCCCCTTGCGCCTTGTTGATCGCCGACTGCTTCTGCCCTTCGGAGGTGAGGATCGCCGCCTGCTTTTCGCCCTCGGCGAGGTTGATCTCCTGTTGCTTTTCGCCCTCGGACTTGGCGATCAGCGCACGCTTTTCGCGCTCTGCGGTAATCTGCGCCTGCATGGCGCGCAGGATGGTCTCCGGTGGGGTCAAGTTCTTCACCTCGTAGCGCAACACTTTCACGCCCCAGGAGCGGCCGGCCTCGTCGAGCACATTGACGATCTGGCGGTTGATGACGTCGCGGCTCTGCAGGGACTGGTCGAGTTCCATCTTGCCGACTTCACTGCGCAGCGTGGTCTGGGCCAGCTGTACTATGGCGGTGACGTAATCCGAGGTGCCGTAGGAAGCCAGGCGTGGATCGGTGACTTGGTAGTAGATGAGCCCGTCGACGGCCAGTTGGGTGTTGTCCTTGGTGATGCAGACCTGCTCCGGTACATCCATGGGCACTTCCTTCAGCGAGTGCCTGTAGGCGACGCGGTCGAGGAACGGAACGATGATATTGAGTCCTGGCTCCAGTACCTGATGGAACTTGCCCAGACGCTCGACGATCCAGGCATTCTGCTGCGGAACCACACGTACGCCCTCGACCACGAACACCGCGGCCAGAGCGACCACGAAGAAGGGGATGGCAAACGCACGGAACTCGGGTAGGGCACCAAGGATGATGGTGCCGATGACGACGCCGATAATTTTCGCAAACATGCTGCCTCCCGCGAAACGTGAGATTTCGGTGATGGCCTGCGTCAGGTCAGGCGGGCCGTGTTTTGGAAACTTTGAGGGTGTTGCCATCGACCGAATTGATATAAAGAGTTTCCCCGGGTTCGCCCGTCGATTCGCCCAAGATTCGCGCGTCCCAGAGCGCATCGCGGTACTTGACGCGCGCCTGTCCGGCAGCCTGGTCAACCCAGGAATCGAACGTCGCCGGCTGGCCGACATCCAGTCCGAGCATGCGTTTCGGCTCCATGGCCTTCTTGTAGTGTTGGACGAGGATCACGCCGAAAACCGCGACAACCGCCGCGCCGAACGCCTCCCCCATGAATCCGCTGCCCGAGTAGGCCAGACCCGCGGCGGCGAAGCAGGCCAGGCCCAGGACAAGCATGTAGAAGGTCCCCGTCACCAATTCAACGATGACCAGAAGGAACCCGGCAATCAGCCAGACTAAGAAGTTGTCGAAGGGCATACGCAAGGAATTGGATTCGCGGCACCTATGCTACGTTATCCGATCCTTGATGCATACTGCGACGGGGGGAAGCAGATGCGCGCTGGGGCACAAGCGTCCGCGGAGCAGCCGTTTCTCGTGACTTGCGTCGAGCGTTCCGATCAGGCGCCACGAATGAACGCAGCTTGTGGGCGCCAGGCGTGCCCTGGGTCCGATGACCGGAGATGACCAGCCACTCTTTCGGCACTGGTCGTATCGCGGGATTGGCCGAGTTGCACGCATTGGTCGTCAGGCCGACTCCCGACATCGATGGTATGCCCGAGCGCTCCTATGCGCGACCGGCGTTTCGCGCGATCCCTACACCGGAGTCCGGCTCGCGACGGAAGCTTATCCTGCGTCAGCCGCCAAAGATCTTCCGTAGCGAGTCGAAGATGGATTTGAGCGGCGACACCTCCACGTCCAGGGTCTTGACCCCCGCATCGCCCTTGAATTCGTCGTAGAGCCAGTCGCCGTCGACGAAGGAAACGCCCGGTGGCGGCTGGCGTTCGCTGGGGGGCTTGCCGGCCAGGGCCTGGCGCATGTAGTCGATCCAGATCGGTAGCGCCAGGGTGGCGCCGAATTCCCGACCGCCCAGCGATCTGGGCTGGTCGTATCCCATCCACGACACGGCGACGACCTTGCCGGCGTAGCCGGCAAACCAGCCATCGAATGCGTCGCTGGTGGTGCCGGTCTTGCCCGCCAGGTCGTTGCGTCCCAGGCGCTGGGTCGCCAGGGCGCCGGTGCCGCTGCGGACCACTTCGCGCAGCATGGTGTCGATGATGAAGGCGTTGCGCGGGTCGATGGCCCGTTGTTCATCCTGTCTTTCCGGCGGCGGGGGCGCCTCCCACAGCACATTGCCGCGGGCGTCGGTGATTTTCTGGATCAGCCGTGGGGTGACCCGGTACCCGCCATTGGCGAATACCGCGTAGGCGCAGGCCATCTGCAGCGGGGTGACCGAGCCGCTTCCCAGGGTCAGGGTGAGATTGGCGGGATGTTTGGCGGCATCGAATCCGAAGCGTTGCAGATAGTCGCGGGCATACTGCGGCGAGATGGCTTGCAGCAGGCGCACCGCGATGACGTTCTTCGATCGCGCCAGGGCCTGGCGCAGGCTGATCGGGCCATCGAAGCCGTCGTCATTCCTGGGTTCCCAGGGCCGGCCGTCTTCACCGCCGGGCAGCGAAAGCGGCGCATCGTTGAGCAGGGTGGCGGGCGAGAAGCCTTTTTCCAGCGCGGCCGAATAGACAAAGGGCTTGATGCTCGACCCCGGCTGGCGCCAGGCGCTGGTGACGTGGTTGAACTGGTTGCGGGAAAAGTCGAAGCCGCCGACCAGCGCCCGGTAGGCGCCGTCGTCGGCGTTCAGCGCGACGAAAGCGGCATCGACTTCGGGCATCTGGCTGATCGCCCAGCGGCCCTTGCCGTCCTGGCTGACGCGAATGACCGAGCCGACCCGGATCCTGAGGTTCAAGCCGGCGTTGGGCTGCAGGGCCCGGGCGGCAAAGCGCAGCCCGTCGCCCTTGATTTCCAGCGTGTCGCCGGAGGCGGGTTCGGCACGGACCCCCTTGGCGGAGACTTCGGTGACGACGGCCGAGATCAGGTTGTCGCTGCTCGGGTGCCTGGCCAGGATACGGTCGATGGCTTCGTCCTGCTCGTTCCCCTCTTCCGGCAGGTCGAGGAAAGCCTCCGGCCCCCGGTAACCATGGCGCTGGTCGTAGGCCAGCACATTGCGCCGGACCGAGTCGTAGGCGGCGTTCTGTTCGGCCTTGTCGAGGGTGGTGTAGGCATTGAAGCCCTGGGTATAGGCGTCGCCCTTGTAACGCGCGTAGAGCTCCTGGCGCACCAGCTCGGCGACGTGGTCGGCATGCGCCTCGAACTGGAGACTGCTGCCGATCTTGAGCGCTTGGCCGACGGCCATGGCGTATTGCGCCTGATCGATCTTCCCCAACTGCAACATGCGTTTCAATACCAGTCCCTGGCGGGCCTTGGCGCGTACCGGACTGACGGCCGGATTGTGCTTGGCCGGGTTTTGCGGAATGCCGGCCAGCATGGCCGCTTCGGCCAGGGTCAGGTCCTGCAGGCGCTTGTTGAAATAGGTGCGGGCCGCGCTGGCAAAGCCGTGGGTGCGCTGGCCGAGGTAGATCTGGTTCATGTAGAGCTCGAGGATCTGGTCCTTGCTCAACGCCGATTCGATGCGGTAGGCGAGGACCACTTCGGTCAACTTGCGCTTGACGGTTTTTTCCTGGGTGAGGAAGAAATTGCGCGCCACCTGCATCGTGATCGTCGAGGCGCCCTGGCGGAAACCGCCGGTCAGGTCGGCCACCAGCGCCCGCAGGACACCTCGGTAATCGACGCCGCTGTGCTCGTAGAATCGGGAATCCTCGATCGCCAGCAGGGCATCCTTCAGGACTTGGGGAATCTCCTTTATCGGCGTGAAGTCCCGGTGTTCGTCGCCGAACTCTCCGAGCAGCGCGCCGTCGGCCGTGTAGATCCGCAAGGGGATCTTCGGGCGATAGTCGGTCACCACGTCGAAGGCCGGCAGGCTGGGCAGGACGGTCGCGAGCAAGGCGCCGGCCAGGAGAATCAGCGCCAGGGCGCCGACGGCGCTCAGAGCCAGGAGGGTGCGCCGCAGGTCGTTGCGGTAACTGGCTGTCGCAAAGGGTAGGGCAAGAAATTTGACGGTTGCTGAGAAGAAGCTCACGCGCTGGTCCTGGCTGAAACGCCACCTGGGGCGGATTACGGCGCTGGCAAGCCCGTCGCCGAAAGGCGCAGTTTAGCCGCAAGGGCGGTGAGAAAACTGGCAGGCGTGGGCCGGCTTGTGGCCGGGGACGGGAAGCGGAGCCAAGTGTCGCGACCGACTGACATTGTCCGCGACGACGGCAGCGCGGGTTTCCGGGCGTTCGGTCACGAGGCTTTTTGCGGCCGCGAATGCCAACCGAGGCCGGTGGCGGCTGCGGCGGACGACTAGCCCCCAAGGCCGCTCGACTCTCCGCCCG
>DAORDK010000104.1:0-11103 GCA_035345935.1 Rhodocyclaceae bacterium
GGTAGCTGCCATAGGTGTCGAGGGCGCGCATCTGGCGGGCCATCTCCTTGATGAAGTCGGTGTCGAGAATCGGGTCTTTTTCGAGGACGGCGTCATTCATGATGGGGCTCCTGATGGGAAAAGCGGGAAGGGGAATCCGGTGAGATCAATTGAGGGGTAGGCATGAGACCGGGCAATAGGGCGATGGCGATACGGGCGATGCCAAGGGCACCGAGAAAACCCACGATGGCGCCGAGGGCCGTGGCACCGTCGCTCCCCTCCAGGGACGAACCCCACCAGGCCCCGAAGAGCATGGCGAAGGCCGGGAAGAGGTAGCCCAGCAGCGCCGACAGGGTCAGCCGGCTCGCCGGCAGGCCGATGGCGACCACGTCGCCAGGCTTGATCTCGGCGCTGACTGGCAGAGTGAGCAGTATGGCGGGTCGGTCGCCGGCCATCTTGCCGACGCCGCAGCCGCTGCTTTGGCCGCAGGAGGCACAGCCGCCGGTCTCCATGGCGACGACGGCCTTGCCGCCTTCCACCCGCTGGACGATACCGCGGTGTTCGATGAGCCGGGAATTCATCAGCCGTCCCAGCCTTCCGCTTCCATGCCGGTGAAGCGGTCCTCGCTCTTGGCCTTGGCCTGGGCTGCCATGGCGCGGTCGATCCAGGCGACGCCGCCCTCGGTCATGGCCAGCGAGACGTCGGCAAGGAGATCGTCGATGGCGTCCACCTCGTTCACCCGGATCGGCTGGATGCCCTTGGACATCAGCTGCTTGATGGCCGAGGCGCCGATGGCCATGACATAGACGGCGTGGCAGCCGGCCAGGAAATCCACTTTGGCGGCGAGTTTGTTTTCGTTACCGTCCATGGCCTCCTCGGCGAACTCGCCTACGCCGACCAGGGTGGCCTTGTCCGGCGTGACCTCGAAGACGACGAAGCCCTCGGCGGCGCCGAAGTGCTGGTTGACCCGGCGACGATCCGTGGAAGCAAAAGCGACTTTGAGCACGGCGTCGGGCTCCTGCCTAATGCACCAGACCAGCTGCAGGCGACGGGCTGACATGGGGCTCGCGGGGGCCGAGGCGGTCACGGGCGTCGTCCCAGTAGATTGATCGATAGGGTTCGAGTTCATGGTGTTGCCTCAGCATCAGGTTGGCGAGATCGAACAGGGCCTGCCGCGTGCCGCGGTAGCCCACCCAGGTGCGGGCGTAACCGCCCACGAGGTCGTACTGCGGGAAACCGGCCCGGAACAGGGGCAAGCCCAGGCGGTCGGCAGTTTCCGCGGCATGGGAATTGGCGATCACCAGCTGGGCGTCATTGGCCCGCGCTTCCTTTTCCATATCCTCCAGGTCGCCGACGATTACCCGGGCAATCGGCAGGCCGGCCAGGCTCTCGTGCTTGTGGGGCGATACCGCACTGACGATTTCCGCTCCCATGCCGGCGAGGAAGCGTGCCTGCATGCCCAGCAGATCCGGGTCGGCGGCGAGGGCGAGGCGCGCAAAGCCAAGCATGAAGTGGCAATCGACCATGGCATCCTGCAACTGAGCGCGATGGCGGTCGATGCGCTCAGGCACCGGTTTGCCGGAGATGGTGGCCAGGGCCTGGGTGAAGGCGTCGCAATCCTCCAGCCCCATGAGGCCCGCGAAGCGCCAATCCGGCACCCCGGTGCGGGTTTTCAGCAGATCTGCCGCCTTGTGGAGCGACGGCCCGATCACCAGGGTCGCTGCCGATTCGCCCATGATCTCGATTTCGGAACGGGGCGTACCGCCCAGGGTCAGGGCCGAATACTCGGCGTCGGTCAGGTGGCCATCCAGGGAATCGCCGATATCCGGCACCACCACGGCCCGCAGCCCGAAAGCCTCGATCCACTCGCGGACTGCCTCGATGTCGCCGGGCGTCAGCATGGCCGAGGCCAGCACATTCACCTGCTTGGGCCGCTTGCCGGTCACCGCGCTTGCCGGCACCAGCGTGTCGATCAGGGCCTCGATGGCCAGCGCATAGCCGCTTTCCAGGCAGCCCACATAATCCGGGGTATTCACCGGCACCACCGCCACCCCGGCGAATTCCGGGTGGGCGACGCGAAAATCCTTCACCGCCCGCTTGATGTCGGTGCCCTGGGTTTCGGAAAGCCCCGTGGTGACCAGACCGATGATGTCCGGCTTGCTCTTGTCGGAAAGCGTACGCAGTGCCTCGATGACGTTTTCGTCGGCTCCCATGATGGTGGACACCTGGTCCATGGCCGTCGTCTGCAGGGGGATCGGCTCCCGGAAGTGGCGCACGAAGAACACCTTGCCGAAGGCCGTGCAGCCCTGGGAGCCGTGCATCAACGGCAGGCTGCGGGCCAGCCCGAGGAAGGCCAGGGATGCCCCGACCGGCTGGCTGACCTTGAGGGGGTTAACCGCCAGCGCCTTCTTGGATTGGATGATCTCGGCCATGGTTGTCGTTGCCGCAATGAAGTTGAGAACTCCATTGCAAGGAACGCGCCAAGCGTTAAAGTCAGTTAAATCAATCTATTAGAGTAAAATAGTACTGTCGCAAAGGCGACAAAAACAAACTGGAAGGCGACGCCTCCTCGCCTCCCTTGCAACTGGTATAAAGTGCACCCATGGCACCAACCGTACTTCGCGAAGGCCAGTTTCGGCTTTTCTTCTTCTCCCGCGAGGAGTCGCGTATTCATGTGCACGTATCCCACCCGGAAGGTGAGGCGAAGTTCTGGCTGGCGCCAACGGTTCAGATTGCGACCTCCACAGGCCTAAACCAGCGGCAACTCCGCGAAGCGCAGGCGATCATCGAAACTCACCTCGGGGAGATCAAGGATGCTTGGCACCGTCATTTTGGGACCTGAGATTACCCATGTCTCTAGGCATGGCTTCTGGCTGCTCCTGGCCGATGAAGAGCTGTTCCTGCCTTTCGAGCAGTTCCCATGGTTCCGTCAAGCCACCATCGACAAACTCTCCCGCGTCGAGGCTCCTTCTCCCGATCATCTCTATTGGCCGGACCTGGATATCGATCTCGCCGTCGAGTCGATTCGCCATCCAGACGCGTTTCCGTTGGTGGCGCGAACCTAGGGATAACGTCTCTGGCCCATGTCGTCACGGTGCAGCCGCGGCAACCCCGGAGGCTTCAGCGCTTAAACCACTCGGCGGGACATCGCTGGATGCAGGTCTGCGAGTGTCGGGTTTCTTGACACCTTGAGGGCGATGTCAAATGTTTACACGCTCAAGTGCATGAATAATCACCCTTTGTATATGCCGGCATCATTTTTGCTTGTGGGTTCCGGCTCGCCAAGAAAATCGGCTGTGCCCGCCTAGCCTTCTGGAATGATGGATTGGCTGGCTCTTGCAGGCCCAGCCGCAAGAGCCGCGCGTCCGAGTCCCGAGGCGAGATGATTCTTGGGGATCGAGTCGGATGGAATTTACCAATTTTCAAGAAGGGAATGCCATGAACAGCGCAACTGAAGTGGCCGGATTCGGGAAAAGGTGTGGGCTGATATCGTTGCTTTTGCTTGGGAGTGTGGGCGCGCAGGCAGCCCCACTTTTTTTCGATCCGTTCACACTCCCGGACTCGGCTGCAGAGAGCTTGGGGACGAGCATTGTCACCACCGGCTACCAGGATCTTGATGGCCCTGGAGCGGGTGTCGCGGAGCGTCGCATCACCGCTGCGTCGAATCTGGGCAGCGGTGGAACCACACAAATTGCGGTGACGGGTGCGGCAGCCCCGGCTAACCGCCTCATGACCGACTCGACGTCGCTGGGTGGCGGTGTGACGTCGGCTGGTTACCGTTTTCTGGGACTTGGGCTGGTGACGGGCCTGGTGACATTTGACGTCGCAGATGTCCAAGGTACCGTGAGAGTGGCGCTTGAGGCCCTGGGGACTGACTTTAATGGCACCGGAGTGGATCTGAGCATCCTCGAAATTTCAGCGCCCGGGAGCGTGGCGATGGGCTTCACGGGCGATTTCGACATCGGTTTTCAACTCGGCTTCTTTCTTGACAGCAATGAGCGTCTGGAGATCAGCAACTTGCGAGTCGTGCCCTCGCCGGGAACGCTCACCCTACTTGGCATAGGGCTGCTTTGCCTGGTCACGAGGCGCGGTTCGCGCCCAGTCATTCAATCCATCGCCTGATTCCTCGCGGTCTGGAGACAGCAACATCCCGTCTGGGTGGTCGTTGCGGCGCAGATCGGGAGAGAAAGCCGGTATCGGGCGGTGCCAGTGGTCGTCGTCTTTGAGCGTCCGCGATGGTAGAGGGGGGTTCGCTGGTCCTACCGTTGACCAACTTGTGGGGGGCCACGACGGATGCGCTAAGGTTGTGAATCTCCCGCCCGGCTTGTTCACTCAAACTCGCGAACGTAAACGAAGCCGAGCTGGCAGGGAGTAACCGAGATCACCCACCTTCGCGTGGGACCCGATGCCCAGTAGACCTACCAGTTCTCTCCGCTCCGCGATGAGTGAGGCAATCCGCTGGCGAGGGCGCTCAGGAGATGGGTTGAAGATTGGGGCTGCCGCGAGCTCGGTCGCAAGCATGATCCCAATGCGCATGGGCTTTTCATACGGTGACCGTCTTTGTCGGTTGGGGCCTCGCCTGCTCCCCCAGACGCCGGGGGCCGAGTATGCCACGGTGCGGGAGATCGCTCCACTGCGTCGCTCATGACGTCGGCGTACTGCTCTGCAGCGCATTCCACCTCCTGCTGCCGCATTTCCCCTCGGCGATTCCGGGAAATGCCCCCGCAGCTCCCTGCCCATGAGCCCTTGCGCAACCGCCTTCTGTGAGATTGACTCAGACGAGAGCTCGCGTTAACTTCATCACGCCCTGCGCATTTCAGTTTCCGGCAAAGCTCTGCGTTTGGTTTTGCGGCAGCCAACTTTCCTCCCGGGTAGGTTCTGCCGACCAACCAGCCCGATCCGGCGGCAAATGCAGAAGGCCCCTGCTCATTCCGATGGAGGAGGGCGAGCAGGCCGCAGCGCCGATCCGGTGCGTCCCTCCCAACCTAACTAGAGTAAAGCTTGAGGAATATGCCATGGGACTTGCCGAACGCCGCAAAATCAAGGAAATCCAGGACGAGGTGCTGCCGGGACGGGTGAAGGAGATCGAGGAAATCTGCGGCAAACCCATTCCCTACGAAGTGGATTGGGACAGTCTGGCCAATGACGCGGCCGGCCTGAACTTCCTCGACAACCTATCGTGCCACCGCCTCAATATGGCCTTGCGGACGATCTGCATCGACGACCTGGGCAAGGAGGCCGTGCGCGAGGGCCTCAAGCTGATCAGGTTGAAGAACGTGCCCGATGCCGCGGCCCGCTACATTGCCTTCGAGGGCGGCGTGCTCGAAATGCATTGCGCTTACGCCCTGGGCGCCAGCGGAATGATCAGCGACGGCGAGATCCGCGAAGTGTTGATGGCCAAGCTCTGATCGGGGCCCGATTTTCCTCGACTGCCCACGCGGCAGGCGGGCGCGGACTCGGCTATACCGACTGTTCTCGATTCCACCATGGCTTCCCGACGTCAAGGCATCCTCGGATTGCTGGGCCTGTTCGCCGGCCTGTTGGCCCTTCCGGGCCATGCCGGCGATGTTCTGGGCAAGGCCGGAGCCCTCCTTTGGGAGATGGGCGACACCTATTGGGATTTCGGGAACCGGCATATCGCCCGCGGCATGACTCCGGAGAAGGTGGCCGCCCTGGCCGAGAAGGCCGCCGGAAAGCTGGCGGCGCGCCGCAGCGATCTCCTGGATCTGCTGCGCGAACTCGACCCCGAGACCCGATTTGCCGTGGAGTTGCGGCAATTTCTCGAGCGCTGGCCCGACCGCAAAGCCTATCGCGATGATCTGCTGCGCTTCGGCGAGGGTGAGGAGTTGGGTCTTGCCCTGAGCGGGCTCAAGGGTCAGGTGCGCGATACCCGCACGCGCTGGCAGACTCCCTTTCCCTTCTTCCGACCCTGAGGCCCGCCCGTGAAGCCCGACGCACCCGAAACCGAAGCGATACTCACCCTGCAGCGGAGCATCGTGACGGCCATGCGTTCCGGGGCGTCCTTTGCGACGGCCCATAAGGAAGGCGGTACCCGCATCGTGTGGACGGGGCGTCATTTTCTGCGCGAAGACTACGGGGATTTTCCGGACCGGATCACCTATGCCGACGAGGCGGATTTCTTGATTTCTTTGCGCCGCTTCTTCGATTGGGAGGTCTCGCGCGACGTCTGGCCGGCCAAACCTTCGGAAATCGAAGCCTGGCAGGGTATCCTCAAGCTTTTGCGCCGCGCATGAAAAGTCGGTGGAGGATGTCCGCCGCGGCTCGGCGACCTTGATCCCCATGTCCGACTGGAAAGCCCGCTACGAATCCGCTGCCGACGACGAAGCCGGTGCCTATGCCCGGTTGCCGGTGGCCAGACTCCTGGACGACATTCGTCGTCGCCGAACGGGCGGGTACAGCACGATCTGGGGGGCTCTGGCCGAGCGGGCGACGCCCGAGGAGGCGGGCTGGGTCCTGTACGAATATCTGCTTTCGGACCAGCCCTATCTGGAGCGTTACCACTGCGCCAGCGCCTTGCTGCGCATCTTGCGCTGTACGGAATTCGAGGCCGTCGAACTCTCCGCGTCATGGCCCGTGGTGGGCAGCAATTTGGCCCGCCTGCGGAATATCCTGGAAGAAACCGTTGGGTTGCCAGGAAGGTGAAGGCGGGGCATGCAGCGTCGTTTCCAGTGCAGCGCGCAGCGTCCATCCGTATCGGGGGGCCATGCCGCCCGGCTTCCGCTCCGACTCCATGATTGAAATCAGGTGAGCCCCAAGAAAACTCTCCTGGCTGTGGCCGCGGGCATCGGCCTTGCGAACGTCGTGCTGGCGTTTCTGGTCGAGCCCTATTCCTGCGAGGGCGGGCTGACGCTCTATTTTTGGGTTGGGGTCGTGTCTATCCTCGTTCTGGTCGTCCTGCCGTTCTTGCTGCTCCGAGGGCTTCCTGGGCTGCGCCGCCTAGCTTGGAGCGGCCTCCTCGGGGGCTGTGGCGCGGCCGTCTGGGTGGTCGGCCTGATCGTGGCCAATGTCCGCGTTTTTTGCCGTCTTTTTTGAGGAAGCGATCCGTGATCTACCTCTATTGGATACTCGCCGTTCCCACCGGGGTCTTGGCGGGACTGGTCATCCTGTTGACCCTTTCCGGACGCTCCTTGAGTTCCTCGACGCCTGACTGGCTGGCGATCCTGACCGCCGCCATCGTTCTCGCCCTGCTCGGATGGGGCTACAACCTCGGCACTTCCGAGGGGAAGCCGGGACTGGCGGCATTGCTCGTCGTGGTCTCCTGGATAGTCTTCTTTGCGACCATGCTGGTCAACGGACTCCTGCACCAGAAGACCTGGAACTGAGTCCGGCCGCCAGTACGCTTCCAGAGTGGCGCGCCGCCCGGCGCGCTCGGCGGCGCTTACCCATCGCAGGCAAAGGGGTTAAGATTTCCGGCGCGCTGTGCCTGCGCCGGGCGCGGCCTTTCAACCGTCAGTTACAGGTGCCCTTTTGACTCCACGCCCTCCTTCGGTTGGCCTCAAGCCCTTGCTCGGCGGCAAGCAGGTTCCCGGCGATTTCTGGGGCGCCCTGGCGGCCATGCTGGTGGCGTTGCCGGCGTCCATCGCCTTCGGCGTCACCGTCTATAGCGCCATCGACCCCAGCTACGGGGCCATCGGCGCCCTGGCCGGCATCATCGGTGCCACGGTGATCGGCCTGGTGGCTTCGACCCTGGGAGGCACCGACCGCCTGATCAGTGCGCCCTGCGCCCCGGCCGCTGCCGTGCTCTCGGCTTTCGCCATCGATTTGACCAGCCAGGGCATGGCCGGCGGCACCGTCGTTCTCCTGCTCATCCTGCTCGGCGTCCTGGCCGGCATCGTGCAGCTCCTGCTGGGCTTCATCGGGGTCGGTCGCTTGATCAAGTACATTCCCTACCCGGTGGTCAGCGGCTACCTTTCCGGGGTGGGCTTGATCATCATCGGCAGCCAGATTCCCAAGTTCCTCGGGGCGCCCGCGGGAATCCGCTGGTGGGAAGCGCTGATTGCGCCCGGGATGTGGGACTGGCGCGGCGTTGCCGTGGGCGGGGCGACGGTGCTGGTGGCGGTGGCGGCGCCGCAATTGACCCAGCGGGTGCCCGGCACCATCCTCGGCATCCTCGCCGGGTTGTTGACTTACTTCGGCCTCGCTACCCAGGACCCGGCGCTTCTCGAGGTGAGCGGCAATCCCCTTGTCATCGGGACCCTGGGGGCTGCCAAGGAAGGCTATTTCTCTGCCATCACCGGCCGCTGGAACGAAATCGGCGAGTTGCGCCTGGGCCAGGTCGCCGGCCTCCTGGGCAGTGCCCTGACCCTGGCCGCGCTGCTTTCCATCGACACCTTGAAGACCTGTGTGGTCATCGACCAATTGACCCGTACCCGCCACGATTCCAATCGCGAACTGGTCGCCCAGGGCATCGCCAACGTCGCCTCGGCCGCGGTGGGCGGCATCGCCGGTGCCGGGACCATGGGGGCCACCCTGGTCAATCTCAGCAGCGGCGCCAAGACGCGCGTTTCGGGAGTTCTCGAAGGTCTGCTGGCCCTCGTCGCCGCGCTCATCCTGGGTTCCTTCCTGGCCTGGGTGCCGGTGGCGACCCTGGCCGGCATCCTGATCGTCATCGGCGTCCGCATGCTCGACCGCGAGCCGCTGCGCTTCATCGAATCCCGGGCCACGGTCTTCGACTTCGCAGTGGTCCTCGTCGTCGTCGTCGTGGCCCTCACCATCAGCCTCATCGCCGCATCTGCGGTGGGGGTGGCCATGGCCATCATCCTGTTCGTTCGCGAGCAGATCGGCGGTTCCGTGGTGCGCCACAAGGTCTACGTCAACCAGATGTCGTCCACCTGGTACCGCCCCGAGGCGGAAATGCGCATCATCGAGCAGAAGGGCGATCAGGCCGTCATCTTCGAATTGCAGGGCAGCCTCTTTTTCGGGACCACGCAGCAACTCTATGCCGAACTCGAGCCGGAACTCGGCAAGCGCAAATACGTCATCCTAGACCTCAAGCGGGTGCAGTCCGTGGATGTCACCGCTGCCCACCTGTTGCACAACGTGCGCGACGCCCTGCAGGAACGGGGTGCCATGCTGCTGTTGTCGGGCGTCCGGGAGAAGCTGCCCAACGGCCGTAATCTGAGGGAGTTTCTCCAGCAGACTGCCGTAGTGATTCCGGACGACAGTGCGGTACGGGTGTTCCCGGAACTCGACGCCGCCATCGAATGGGTGGAAGACCGCATTCTCGGCGAACGGGGGGCGCCGGCCGCCGAGGACGTGCCGATCCAGTTGCAGGAAATGGACCTGTTCAGCCACCGCAAGGACGAGACCCTCAAGGATCTGGAGGCGCGGATGGAATTGCGGACTTACAAGGCCGGCGAAACCATCTATGCCCTGGGTGCCGTCGGCGACGAGATCTACTGGATACGACGCGGTGCGGTGCGCATCTTCGCTCCCCTCGGCGCCGGCCGCAACCGCCACATCGCCAGCTTCGGCCGCGGCGATTTCTTCGGGGGTCTGGCCTTCCTCGACAATCGCCCCCGCGGCAACGATGCCGTGGCGGCAACCGACACCGAGGTCTACGTGTTGTCCCGCGAGCAGTTCAACCAACTCGCCGAGGACCACAAGAAGCTCGCCTTCAGCCTGATTGCCGCCATCGCGCGTACGCTCGCCATCCGCCTTCGGCACGCGGATACCGAACTGACGATGCTGCAGGAGTATTGACCGGAATTCCGGCCCCAGCGTGACCGTGACCTGAATGAGAACAGACCCTAGACTTGCAGCACGTTTCCCGCTGCATTCTGCCGCGCCCAGGGTGCCGGTTTGCGCACCGCATGCCACACCGGGCTGTTCATGGAAAGAGCCAACTGGCGGGCGAGTTCGACCATGCCGTCGTAGCCGGCATAGCCAAATTCCCGCTCCTGGTTGATGTCGAGGAAGGGGATGCGCGCCTTGAGCGCGGTGTACAGGTTGCGGCCGCCGGCAATGAGAATGTCGGCCTGGTATTCGCGGTAGATGGAAAGCAAGGCCTTGGGGCTGCCGTCGTCGATCATCTTGGTGTCTTCGCCCATCAGCTCCCGAATGCGGGCCTTGTCTTCCTCCGTCGACTTCTTGGTGCCCGTGGCGACGACCTTCATGCCCAGATCCTGCAGGGCCGAGACGATGGACCAGGACTTGACCCCGCCGGTGTAGAGCAGCACGCGCTTGCCGGTGAGGCGCTTGCGCCAGGGTTCCAGGTCGGCCCTGGATTTGGCCTCTTCGCGGGCGATGACCACCTCGGTGCGGGCGATGAGGTCCGGGTCGCCGATGAGGCGGGCGAAATCCCGGAGCGCATTGGTCACGTCCTGGACCCCGTAGAAGCTGCCTTCGAAGAAGGGGATGCCGTAGCTGTCCTGCATCTTGCGGGCGACGTTGAGGAGTGCCTTGGCGCACACCACCATGTTCACCTGAGCCCGGTGCATGGTCTGTACTTCGTGGAAACGGGAATCGCCGGAGAGGGTGCACAGGATGCGCAGGCCCAGCTCGTCAAACAAGGGGGCCACGTGCCAGAATTCGCCGGCGATGTTGTATTCGCCGATGAGGTTCACGTCGTAGGTGGGTCGCCCGTCGGGGCGCGGCTTGGCCGGGGCCGGTTCCCGGGTGCCGATGACGTGCTTGAACATGGATTCGCCGGCAAGGCGGTTACCGAGGTTCTTGGTCCCGTAGAAGCCGGCCGCATCGACCGGCACCACCGGCGTTCCCCAGCGCTCGGTCGCCGCCCTGCAGACGGCCTCCACGTCGTCGCCGATGAGGGCGGTGACGCAGGTGTTATAGACGAAGACGGCGGCAGGTCCGTAGCTGTCGATGGCCTGCTTGATGGCGTGAAACAGGCGTTTTTCGCCGCGGCCCATGACCACGTCGGTTTCCGACAGGTCGGTGGTCATGCCGATGCGGTAGAGGGTGACGCCGGAGGAGCGGGTGCCCCGGTTATCCCAGGAGGAGCCGGCGCAGGCGATGGGGCCATGGACGATGTGGGCGACATCGGCGATGGGCAGCAGCGCGATCTGGGCGCCGTCGAAGGAACAGCCGCCGGCCGTGGCGCCGGGCTTGGGCCGGGCGCACCCGGACTTTTCCTTCTTGTTGTGG
>DAORDK010000105.1:0-11022 GCA_035345935.1 Rhodocyclaceae bacterium
CCAGGTCCTCGGCATCTACCTGCCGCTCATCACCACCAACTGCGCGGTCCTCGGCATCCCGCTGCTGGCGATCGGGGCCAAGTACGACTTTTTCGAGTCCCTCCTCTTCGGGGCCGGCAGTTCCCTCGGCTTCTCCCTGGCGCTGGTGCTGTTCGCCGGCATACGCGAGCGCATCGAGGGCGCCGACGTCCCGCGGTATTTCCGCGGCAATGCCATCGCCCTGGTGACCGCCGGACTGATGAGCCTGGCGTTCATGGGTTTCGCCGGCCTCGACAAGTATCAATGATCACCGCCGTCGCCGTCATGGCCCTGGGGGCGGTCATCCTGGGCTTCGCCCTGGGATACGCCTCGATCAAGTTCAAGGTCCAGGGGGACCCTCTGGTGGACAAGATCGACGGCATCCTGCCCCAGACCCAGTGCGGTCAATGCGGCTACCCCGGGTGTCGGCCCTACGCGGAGGCCATCGCCAAGAGCGAGGCGGAAATCAACCTCTGTCCCCCGGGAGGCATGGAGGGCGTGCGCCGTCTTGCCGATCTGCTCGGCCGCGAGGTCAAGCCGCTCGACGCGGAGGAGAAACCCAAGGCGGTGGCCTTCATCGACGAAGCCACCTGCATCGGCTGCACCCTCTGCATCCAGGCCTGCCCGGTGGATGCCATTGTCGGCGCCGCCAAGCAGATGCACACCATCGTCGCGCCCCTGTGCACCGGCTGCGAACTGTGCCTGCCACCCTGCCCGGTGGAATGCATCACCATGAAGCCCCTGGTCGAGACCGTCGAGAACTGGAAGTGGAAGTATCCGGTGTACGAAATCCAGGCGGCGACGCCGCGCAAGGCCGCTTGATGCGCTCGTTGTTCAAGTTCAAGGGCGGGGTCAAGCCGCCCACCCAGAAGACACAGTCGGTCGGCGAACCGATCGCGGCGGCCCCGCTGCCCAGCCACGTCTCCATTCCGCTTCATCAGAGCATAGGCGGCACGCCGCGGCCCATCGTCCAGGCGGGAGACCGGGTCCTCAAGGGCCAGAAGATCGGCGAAGCCGATGGCTGGATTTCCGCCGCCGTCCATGCCTCGACTTCGGGAACCGTGGTCCACGTCGGCCCCCAGGTCGTTCCCCATCCCTCGGGCCTGGCCGCGCCCTGCGTGGTCATCGAGCCCGACGGGCTGGACACGTGGATCGATCGCCAACCCGTCGACATTTCCGCCCTTACTCCGGAGGCCATACGCGAAGCCTTGCGGGATGCGGGGGTTGTCGGCCTGGGGGGGGCGGTATTCCCCACCCACGGCAAGCTCACGGCGTCGAAGACGGTTCCCATGGAGGAACTGGTGATCAATGGCGCCGAATGCGAGCCCTACATCACCTGCGACGACCTGCTGATGCGCGAACGCGCCGAGGACGTCGTGCGCGGCGCCGCCCTGTTCCGCGACCTGCTTCAGCCGAAGCGAGTGTTGATCGGCATCGAGGACAACAAGCCCGAGGCGGTCGCCGCCATGGCCGCCGCGGTCAAGGCGGTGGGCGAGGGATTCGAAGTGGTGGCGGTGCCCACCCGTTACCCGGCGGGCGGCGCCAAGCAATTGATCCGCGTCCTCACCGGCAAGGAAGTCCCGGCGGCCAAGCGCTCCACCGATCTCGGCGTCCAATGCTTCAACGTCGCCACCGCCTACACCGCCTGGCGTGCGCTCGCCTACGGCGAACCGGTGGTCTCCCGCGTGGTGACCGTCACCGGCAACGTCGAACGGCCCCGCAATTACGAGGTGGCGATCGGCACCCCCTTCGCCGAATTGCTGGCCCTGACGGGTCCCCGGGCCGATACTCAGGGCATCATCATGGGCGGCCCGATGATGGGCTTTCTGGTTCCCGATGCCCAGGTGCCGGTGGTCAAGGCCACCAACTGCCTGATCGCCCATTCCACCGCCCTCTTCCCGCCCCCTCCGCCGGAAATGCCCTGCATCCGCTGCGGCGAGTGCGCCCGGGCCTGCCCCCACGAACTGCAGCCCTTCGAGATGTACTGGTTCTCGCGCGCCAAGAATTTCGGCAAGACCCAGGAATACAACATCTTCGATTGCATCGAGTGCGGCTGCTGTTCCTTCGTCTGTCCGAGCCGCATCCCGCTGGTGCAGTATTTCCGCTTCGCCAAGAGCGAAATCTGGGCACGGGAGGCGGAAAAGAATGCCGCCGAGTCGGCCAAGGCCCGCTTCGAATTCAAGCAGTTCCGGGACGAACGGGAAAAGCAGGAAAAGGCGGAAAAACTGGCCAAGGCCGCTGCCGCCCAGGCCGCCAAGAAAGCCGCCGAAGCGGCTGCCCAGGCCGACGCGGGCGAAAACCCGGCAACGGACGTTCCGGCCCTCGACCCCGCTGCACAAGCGGAGGCGGCCAAGAAGGCCACCATCCAGGCCGCCATGGAGCGTGCCCGGGTGCAGCGAGAAGCCGCCCAGCCCCGCAATATCGAGAACCTGAGCCCTACCCAGGAGGCCCAGGTCGCTTCCGTAGATGCCCGCCGCTCAGACACCGGCGGAAACGAGAATAATCAATAGATTCATGGACTTTTCCTCACCCCCCTATGCCCTGAAGGAAGCCAGCGTCACCCGGGTGATGACCCGGGTCCTCCTCGCTCTGGTTCCCGCCATCGCCGTTTACGTGTCGGTGATCGGACCGGCCATTCTGGTTCAGCTGGGTGTCGCCAGCGCCGTCGCCCTCGCCGGCGAGGCCGTCATGCTGCGGATACGGGGGAAGCCCCTGGCGCCTTTCCTGACCGACGGTTCTGCCGTCGTGACCGCCTGGCTGGTGGCCCTGGTTTTTCCGCCGCTCGCGCCCTGGTGGCTGGTCGCGGTAGGTGTGCTGTTCGCCATCGTCATCGCCAAGCACCTCTATGGCGGCCTCGGGCAGAATCCCTTCAACCCCGCCATGGTCGCCTTTGCCGTCTGCATCGTCTCCTTTCCCGCCCTGATGTCCCAATGGCCCAACCAGGGCCTGCAACTGGGATTCGCCGAGCAGGCGGGAATCATCTTCGGTTTTCTCCCTCGGGTAGACGCCCTCACGGCCGCAACGCCGCTGGACGCCCTGAAGACCGCGCTCAAGCTGAGCGAAGACAATGTCAATGTCGCCTCCCTCCTCGCCGACCAGACGGTATACGGCCACTTCGCGGGTCGCGGCTGGGAGTGGATCGCCCTCGCCTACCTCGTCGGCGGCCTGTGGTTGTGGCAGCAGCGCGTCATCACCTGGCAGATCCCGCTGGCTTTCATCGGCGCCCTGGGGGCGATTTCCGGCGCACTCTGGCTTTATCATCCGACGCAATTCGCCAGCCCGCTCTTTCACCTGTTTTCGGGCAGCGCCATGCTCGGTGCCTTCTTCATTGCGACCGATCCGGTGAGCAGCGCCACGACGCCCCGCGGCAAGCTCGTCTTTGGGGCCGGGGCGGGATTGCTCGCCTACCTCATCCGGGTCTTTGGCGGCTATCCGGACGGGGTCGCGTTCGCGGTGCTTCTGATGAACCTCTGCGTTCCGCTGATCGATCTCTATACCCAGCCGCCGATCTTCGGCATGAAGGACGGCCAATAAGATGTCCGTCGTCAAGGAGCCCAGCGCCACCGGAATGGCCGCCCGTACGTCGGTCATCCTGTTTCTCTTCGTGATCATCTTCACCGCCATCCTGGCCGGGGCCTACGGCCTGACCGCATCCACCATCCGGGAATCGGCCGCGGAAGAAAAAATGCGCAGCATCCGCGAGGTGCTCCCCTCCAGTCTTTACGACAACGACCTTCTCGCCGACTCCGTGGAGCTTCCGCCGACCTCGGAGTTGGGACTGGAGGACCCCTCCAGCCTCTACCGCGCCCGCCTGGGCGGCAAGCCTTCTGCCGTCGTCTTCGAGGCGGTGGCGCCGGACGGCTACTCGGGGCGGATACGTCTCCTGGTCGCAGTGCAGGCGGATGGCAGACTGGCCGGCGTGCGGGTGACCCAGCACAAGGAGACCCCGGGCCTCGGCGACTACATCGATCCGCGCAAGGACAAGAACAAGGAACGGCCCTGGATCACCCAGTTCAACGGACTCTCCTTCGTGAGCCTCCCGGAAAGGGAATGGCGGGTGAAAAAGGATGGCGGCCATTTCGATTCCAACGCCGGTGCCACCGTCACCCCCCGCGCAGTGGTCAAGGCGGTGAAGAAAGCTGTCCTCTTCGTCGATGCGAACCGCGACCGGCTATTTGCGTCCAATCCGGAATCCTCTGCCAGAAAGGAAGCGACCCGATGATTACGTGGAGCGAAACCCGCGATATCTTCTCCAACGGCGTCTGGCGTCAGAACACCAGCTTGGTCCAGATGCTGGGCCTGTGTCCGCTCCTCGCCGTGACGACCAATTTCGTCAATGGCGCCATGCTCTCCCTGGCCACCATTCTGGTCATGTCGGTGGCCGGTCTCGCGGTAGCGCTATTGCGCAATCTGATCCCCTACGAAATCCGTATCCCGGTTTTCATTCTGATCGCCGCCGCCCTGGTAACGGTGGTCGATCTTTCGATCAACGCCTATCTGCACGAGATGTACAACATTCTCGGCATCTTCATTCCGCTCATCATCACCAATTGCATCGTGCTCGCCCGCATCGAAGCCTTCGCCGCCAAGAACGGGCCGCTCCAGTCGCTGGCCGACGGCGCCTTCGTGGGCTTGGGCATGCTGTGGACCCTCTCGCTGCTCGGCGCGATTCGGGAGTTCATCGGATCGGGAACTCTGTTCTCCGGAATCGACGCGGTGATCCCCGGACTCCATGGGCTCCAGGTGCTGCCTGCGGACTATCCGGGCTTTCTGGTCGCCATCCTGCCGCCGGGCGCCTTCATCATCCTGGCCTGCCTGGTCGCCGCCAAGAACTGGTACGACGCCCGCGCCGCGCAACGGAAACCGACCCTTCCGCCGCAAGCGGCAACCGCTGCGGGTCACTGAGGATCGGGCGGGACGCGCTCGCCGATTGGTCCGGGCGTGGCGATTGGCCACAATACTCCCGGATAGTCCAGGAACCGCACCCCCTGCCGCCTTGCGGCTGAGGGTTCACGGCGTAGCTGCAGCTCCCGGCGCTCCGGCACCCGTCACTTGGAAGGCGCCATGGTGACGACGCAATTCTTGCCGCGCCGCTTGGCCTGATAGGCGCCGTCGTCGGCGCGGCGGATGAGGCTTTCGACGCTCTCCCCGGCCACCCATTGCGTCACGCCGACACTGATAGTGCACCGGATATTGCCCCCCCCGGCAGGACGTATGGGCGTATCGGCGAAACTGCGCCGCAGGCGCTCGGCCACCAGGGCGGCCGGCTCCAGGGGCGCCTCGGGCATGACCACGGCGAACTCCTCGCCCCCGTAGCGGTAGGCGCTGTCGCTGCGACGCAGACAGTGGCTGATCACCCCGGCCAGAACCTGCAAGACCTGATCTCCCTGGAGATGGCCATAGGTGTCGTTCACCTGCTTGAAATTGTCGGCGTCGAGGACGATGAGGGACAAGGGTCGCCCATAGCGCTGGGCGCGCTCGACCTCGTCGTGAAGTCGCTCGTAGAAGTGGCGGGAATTGTAGAGTCCGGTGAGGGCGTCGGTGACGCTCAGGATGCGATAACGCTCTTCGCTTTCCCGTAGGGCGATTTCCGTACGTCGCCGCTCGGTGAAATCCTGGAGGGTTTCGATCGCGCCGACCACTTCGCCCCGACTGTTGCGCAAAGGCGCCGCGGTAAAGAACAACCAGCGGCCGCCCTCGCCGAAGTTGGGAAAGAAATCCTCAGCCTCGTAAGCCCCTTCGAGCAGGGCCGAGGCCCGGTACTTGCCCCGGTAGAATTCCTGAACCGTCCCTTCGCTCGCCCGATCCAGCACCAGGTCGGCCATCAGGGGGCGCTGACTGGGATAGAAGGGCCGCCAATGATCCCGGGTCCCCACCACATCGCGTGCCGCGACGCCGGTGATCGCCTCGCAGGCCCGATTCCAGTGGGTGATGCGATGGTCCCTGTCGATCACGAAAGTGGCCACCGAACTGCCAAGCACGATTTGGGCGAGGACACTCTCGCTTTCCCGCACCGCCGCCACGGCCAGATGTCGATCAGTGACGTCCTGCAGAGTCTCGATGGCGCCGACGATGCGACCGTCTGCATCCCGCAGGGGGGCCGCAGTGAAGAAGAGCCATTTTCCCGACTCGCCCATGCTGGGGAAGAAATCCTCAGCTTCGAAGGCGCCCTCGATCAAGGGCGAGCGACGGAATTTGCCGTGGTAGAAGTGATCGACCGAATCCTCGAGCGCCCCCTTGACGATGAAATCGGCCAGTATCGGTCGTGCGCTGCCGTAGAACGCGCGCCACTGTCCGTCGGTGCCCACCATCTCGGAGGCACTGAGCCCCGTGAGAACCTCGATGGCCCGGTTCCAGTGGGTGACGCGGTGCTGGGCGTCGATGACGATGGTCGCGACCGGGTTCCCCTCGACGATCTGGGTCAGACTGTCTAGGCCAAGGGCGGGAGGAATATCCTGGGGAGCGGACACCGTTCTACGCAAAAGGTGATAATGACGGCCAATATGAACCAAAAGTCCGTTTCGTGACAAGCCCGACGATGGAACTATGAAGTCCGCTGCCATCCGCGAGTTCTACTCCCGGTTGAAGGAGGCCAACCCGGCCCCCCGGACCGAACTGGCCTACGAGAGCTCATTTCAACTCCTGATCGCGGTCATGCTTTCGGCCCAGGCGACCGACGTCGGCGTCAACAAGGCCACTGCGTTCTTGTTTCCGGCGGCACCCACCCCCGAAGCGATGCTCGCCCTGGGCGAGGAAGGCGTCGCCGAATATATCCGTACCATCGGCCTCTACCGCACCAAGGCGCGCAACGTCATCGCCACTTGCCGGCAGCTCCTCGCACTCCATGGCGGTGCAGTTCCTGCCGAACGGGCCGCCCTCGAAGCCTTGCCGGGGGTCGGCCGCAAGACCGCCAATGTCGTCCTCAACACCGCCTTCGGCCATCCGACCATCGCCGTGGACACCCACATATTCCGCGTTGCCAATCGGACCGGCCTGGCTCCCGGAAAGACCCCCCTGGCGGTCGAGACGCGCCTGCTCAAGGTGACCCCCGCCGCGTTCCGCCAGGATGCCCACCACTGGCTGATCCTGCATGGCCGCTACGTCTGCAAGGCCCGTCGGCCGGAATGCGGAAGGTGCGGCGTCGCCGATCTCTGCGCCTACCCGGCGAAACCCTCATGAAGGCCGCATCAGCCCTGGCGAGCGCCCCGCGGGTTTCAGCCGCGCTTGCCGCCGAAGCGGTACACCGCGCCCTGGCGTCCGCAAATCTGACGCGAGCCGAAGGCGTCGTCCTTTTCCTCTCCGCCGCTTTCGCCCGCCACGCCCAGGCCGCGGTCACCGCCGCCTCGGGCGTCGCGGGCACCCTCCAGGTGGCGGGGATGGTGACCGAGGGTGTCCTGACCGAGACAGGCTGGTGCCTGGATCAACCGGCTGCAGCGGCGCTCGTCCTCGGTGAAGGCAGCGGGCTCATGGCGCCTGACGCCGGCAGCGAGCGCATCACCCTGACCGGCGCAGCAGCCCTGCCCGAGCACCCGGGGGACCATGTTCGCCGCTGGGGAATCGCCAATGCGGGTCATCCCGCCTGGCAGTGTGGGCGGCTGGCGTCGCCGATGGCAGAATTTGGCGTCGCCGGTTGCCGAATGCGGGGTGCGATTTCTCCGGGTCTCCAGTTCCTCAATACCGAGCAAGCGGTCACCGAGACCCGCGGCTACGATCTTCTCAAGCTCGGCAACCTGCCGGCGGCGGAGAGCTTGCGCCGGGCGCTCCCCGCTGCCCTGAGGGATCGCCTGCAGTTGCCTATCCATTGGGTCGCCGCCAGCGTTGCCGGGATACCCATCCCCATCCTCTCGGCGAACGGAGACGGTTCCCTCAGCCTGGGCTGCCCCTTGGCGGAAGGAAGCTCCCTGCGCTGGGCGCTGCGCCAGCCTCTGGCCGCCGAGGCCGATATGGCGGCCAGCCTTGAGCCTCTGGCCGCCGCCTGCCAGAATCCCGCCTGCGCACTGATGTTTTCGTGCATCGGCCGCGGACCGCTGTTCTATGAGGGCGACGACCGGGACTTGCTGGCCTTCCGCCGCCGCTTCCCCGGGGTCCCGCTGGTCGGTGCCTACGGCAGCGGCCAGATCGCCCCCTGGAACGGCGCCACCGCGCTCTTTCGCAACAGCGTCGCCACCCTCCTCTTCGAGCCCGATCATGTTCAATCCCTCCCGTGACCAAGTCCGCCTCTTCTTCTGCGAGGCCTGGCGCAAACACCGGGACCGTCTGCCCCTCGTCGGGGCCGAATTGGCGGCTGCCGACATCGTTGGACGCCATCCCGAATATCAATCCTTGCTCGCCGACCCGGATGCCGCCGTCCAGGGCGAGTGGACTCCGGATTCCGGCGGCATGAATCCCTTTCTCCATCTCTCCCTGCACCTTGCCATCCACGAGCAGGTCAGCATCGATCAGCCCCCCGGAATCCGGGCCGCGTTCGAGACCCTGCGCGCCCGCCTCGACCCCCACGCGGCCGAGCACGTGGTCCTCGAGGCCCTGGGCGAAACGATCTGGCGCTCCCAGCGCGAAGGACGCCCGATGGACGCCGCCGCCTACCTGGAAGCCCTGCGCCGGGCCGCCACGGCCTCGTGAGGAACCCGCCATGCGCTTCACCGGTACCGACAGCTACGTCGCTCCCAACGACCTGACCTTGGCGGTCAATGCCGCCGTCGCTCTGGAACGGCCTCTGCTGGTCAAGGGCGAACCCGGCACCGGCAAGACCCTGCTTGCCGAGGAAGTCGCCCGCGCCCTCGGCCGCCCCCTCTTCCAGTGGCACATCAAGTCGACCACCAAGGCGCAACAGGGGCTCTACGATTACGATGCCGTGTCGCGCCTGCGGGATTCCCAACTGGGCGACCCGCGGGTCGCCGACATCGCCCACTACATCGTCCCGGGGGTGCTCTGGCAAGCCTTCGAGAGCGAAGCTCCCGCCGTGGTGCTGATCGATGAAATCGACAAGGCCGACATCGAATTCCCCAATGACCTGCTGCGGGAACTCGACCGCATGGAGTTTCATTGCTACGAGCTCGCACGGACCGTCGTAGCCCGCCACCGTCCTTTGTTCATCATCACCTCCAACAACGAGAAGGAATTGCCCGACGCCTTCCTGCGCCGCTGCTTCTTCCACTACATCCGCTTTCCCGACCGGGAGACCATGACGCGCATTGTCGACGTCCATTTTCCGGACCTGAAGCGCGATCTGCTGCGGGAAGCCCTGGAGGTCTTTTTCGACATCCGCGAGGTGCCGGGCATCAAGAAAAAACCCTCCACCAGCGAACTCCTCGACTGGCTCAAGCTGCTGCTCGCCGAAGACATCCCGCCGGAAGCCCTGCGGGCGAAGGACGCCCGCGATGCCATTCCGCCGCTGCACGGGGCGCTGCTCAAGAACGAGCAGGATGTCCATCTCTTCGAGCGCCTGGCCTTCATGGCGCGTCGCAAGACCTGACTCCGGTTGTCGCGGATCGCGGCAGGCGGCCATGCTGATCGGCTTCTATCTCCATCTGAAGGCGCGCGGAATCCCGGTTTCCATCACCGAATTCCTGACCCTGCTGGAGGCGCTCGGAGCGCGTCTGGCCGGATACAGTCTCGACGATTTCCACCTCCTCGCCCGCCTCGCCATGGTCAAGGACGAAGCCCAATTCGACCGTTATGACCAGGCCTTCGGCGAGTATTTTCGCGGTGTCGAAGCCCTGCCCGGCCTGGAGGCCGAGATACCCGAGGACTGGCTGCGCTTGGCGGCAGGTCGCCATCTCACAGCGGAGGACCGGGCCACGCTGGAAAAGCTCGGCTTCGATCGCTTGTTCGAGCAGTTCCGGCAGCGGCTCGCGGAACAGAAGGAACGCCACTCTGGCGGCAGCAAGTGGATAGGCACCGGTGGCACCTCGCCCTTCGGCCACGGCGGCGAGCACCCCGAGGGTATCCGCATCGGCGGCGATTCAGGGGGCCACCGGACCGCAGTGAAGGTCTGGGAGCGGCGGGAATTCAGGAATTTCGACGATCGCATCGAGCTCGGGGTGCGCAACGTGAAATTGGCGCTGCGCCGCCTGCGGCGCTTCGCCCGCCAGGGTGCGGCCGAGGAGCTCGACCTTGACGCCACGGTCGCGGGTACCGCCCGCAACGGCGGTTGCCTTGACCTGCATCTACGACCCGAGCGGCGCAATGCCGTGAAGATCCTCCTACTCCTCGACGTGGGTGGCTCGATGGACCTCCACGTCCCGCAATGCGAAGAATTGTTCTCGGCCGCCCGGGCCGAATTCAAGCACCTGGAGCACTATTATTTCCACAACTGCGTCTATGAAAGCGTGTGGCGCGACAATCGCCGCCGCCACGACCAGCGCACCCCGACCTGGGATCTGCTCCACACCTATGGCCCCGATTACAAGCTGATTCTGGTGGGAGACGCCAGCATGAGCCCCTACGAACTCGACCGCCCGGGGGGCAGCGTCGAGCATTGGAACGAAGAAGCCGGAACGGTCTGGCTGACCCGCCTGTTCGCCGCTTGGCCCAAAGCCGCCTGGCTGAACCCGGTCCCGGAAGCATACTGGCGCCACGGCCCCTCGATCCGCGCCATCGGCCAGGCCATAGGCGGCCGCATGTTCCCCCTCACCCTGGAGGGACTGGAACGGGCGATGGCGGCGCTTTCCCGCTAAACTGACGGGCATGAAACGACGCGAAGTCTGCAAGCTCCTGGGCGCCCTTCCCCTGACCGGAATTGCCGCCGTCTCGGCCAACGGAGCGAAACCCGGCGGCCAGGGATTGTATCGGGTCAGCGGTAACGTCCTGGTGAATGGCAAGCCCGCCAAGGAAGGCACCCTTATCCGGCCCGGCGATACGGTGGTCACCGGCCCAGGCAGCGAAGCGGTCTTCGTCGTCGGCCAGGACGCCTATCGGCAGCGCGGCAATTCGACGGTGGCCCTCCTGGGCGACACGATCAAGGGCGGCTTACGGGTACTCTCGGGAGGATTGCTATCGGTCTTC
>DAORDK010000106.1:0-10965 GCA_035345935.1 Rhodocyclaceae bacterium
TTCAGCGCGGCCGGCGGGCTGGAACTCGACGATAGCCTCTTCCTCGCCATTGCCGCCCAGGCCTGCCTGCCCATCCTGGAATTGGGGCTAGGCGCCTACCGCGGTTGGGTGGGCATCGTCGTCTATCCCGACGAATTTGTCATTCCCCGGGTCATCCAGGACGAGGATGGGGTTGTGCACGAATATGACGAAGCCGCCTCGGGCGAGGCCTGGGGCGGGGGGCCGGTCATCGTGTCTTGGAAGGACGCCCAGATGGCGGGCGACGGCTACAACGTGGTGATTCACGAATTCGCGCACAAGCTGGACATGGCCAACGGCGAGGCGGATGGCGTCCCTCCCCTCCCTCGGGACATCCCCCGCCGACGGTGGGAGGAGGTTCTGACCGCCGCTTACGAGGATTTCTGTCGACGGGTCGACGCCGACGAAGAGACCTGGATCGACCCCTACGGGGCCGAACATCCGTCGGAATTCTTCGCCGTCGTCAGCGAAGCCTTTTTCGAGATTCCCGATGTGGTGGCTGACGAGTACCCCGAGTTTTACCACCTGCTGACCCGCTTCTACCGGCAAGACCCCTTGACCCGCCTGGATCGCATGATCGCAGCGGCTGGAGGGGAGCCAAGCTGACCGGAGCCTTCAGGCGGCCAAGAGGAATTCCTTGACCACCGCGATCTGGCCATCGTCCATGAACATGGGCGCATGGCCGACCCCCGGAATTTCCGCGAGGCGGGCCTTCGGACCGCGCTCGGCCATCTCGAGCCAGGTATCCCGCCGCAGCAGGTCCGATTCGGCCCCGCGAACCGCCAGGGTCGGACACCGGACCGCTTCGTACATCGGCCAGAGATCGATATCCACCGCCGCAAAAGCCAGCTTGAAGGCCTGCGCGATGGCGGGATCGTAGAGGAAGCCCCAGCGCCCGTCAGCCCGCCGGCTAACGCTGGTTTCGGTCAGATGTCGCCATTGCAGGTCGGTCAGGGGCCCGAAGGGGGCGCTCACCGTGCGCACGTAGGTCAGCGCCTCTTCGAAGCTCCCCCAGGTGGGATCGGTGCCGACGTATTGGCCGATGCGCCGCAGGGATTCGCCGGTGATCACGGGCCCCACGTCGTTGAGCACCAGCCGGGTGACGGGCGTGTCCGGCAGGCCGGCCAGGGCCGTCCCGATGAGGCCGCCCATGGAGGTGCCCACCCAATGGATTTCTTCGGCATCGAGCCGGGCAATCAGCGTGATCATGTCGGCCACGTACTGAGGTAGGGCATAGCCCGCCGGATCCTTCAGCCGGCCGCTGCGGCCCCGCCCCACCACGTCGGGGCAAACCACCCGGTAATGCCCCGCCAAGGCCCGAGCCAGATCGTCGAAATCCCGCCCGTTGCGCGTCAGCCCATGGACGCAGACGAGTACTCTGCGATTGCCCTGATCGCCCCACTGGCGGTAGGCCATGCGGTGCAGCCCGGTAGGGCTCGCACAGCGAACGTCGCGATCGACCCACTCGGGGGGACGGGAAAAACAGCGTTTCAGACATGCGAACCAGCCCATGGCGCCTCCTTTGGCGGAAGGATATCACCGCCCGTACCAATACCGCGGCTTGAGGGAACGCCAGGAAACCACCTCGGCTCCACCGGCCCCCAGGCGTACGATGACCGCGCCGTCCCGGTCGGTACGCCAGAGGGTCATTCCTTCCGCACGGTAGCGATCGAGCACGTCTTCCTTGGGATGCCCGAAGCGATTGCGGTAGCCCACGGGAACGACGGCATGGCGGGCACCGGTGGCAGCGACGAATTCCGGCGTCGAAGAGGTTCGACTACCGTGGTGGGGAACGAGAACCACATCGGCCGCGAGGTCGCCCGAGGACCGTCGAAGGATCGCCGCCTCGTCCCGCGCTTCGATATCCGAGGTCAGCAGCATCGCCCGGCCACCCGCAGTCACCCGGAGGGTGCACGAGAGGTGATTGGCCTTGCCGCCGATCCCATAGTCTTCGCGCCCGGGGTGCAGGACGACGAAATCGACGCCATCCCAGCGCCAGTGCTGCCCGGCGACACAGGGCATACTGCCCGACTCGCCGGTGGAACTCCAGAAGCTACCCACCGGAATCGCCGCGCGTACCGATCCGGTTCCGCCGGCATGGTCACTGTCGCGATGGGTGACGATCAGGCCATCCAGGTGATCGATCCCCAAACTGCGCAGAAAAGGCACTACGACCCGCTGCCCTGCGTCGGATTCGGCGCTGTAGAGCGGGCCGGGATCATAGTCCAAGGCGTGCTCCCGGGTGCGCACCAGTGCGGCCAGTCCTTGGCCGACATCGAGGACGGTGATCTCCGCTTCGCCCTCGGAAGGCCGAGGCGCCGGAAGGAGGAAAAGCGGCAGGAGCAGCCCTCCCCCAGCCCAGCGCCCGGGCACCCCTCTGGGCAGCAGCAGGATGGCGATCCCCAGGGCTCCCGCGACCGCCGCTGCCAAGGGAACGGCCGCGCGCTGCCAGACCGGCGCCTCCGCAGCCCAGCGCAAGCCGTCCATCAGGTATTCAAGCGGCACGTGAGCCATCCACAAGAGCGGATCCCAGGGCACAAGCACCGCCAGCAGCGCCAGGGGCGTCACCACGAAGCTCACGACTGGAATGGCAACAAAATTGGCCAACGGCGATACCAGCGAAAACTGGCCGAATACCAGGAGAAGTATCGGTAGCGACGCCAGAGTCGCTGCCCACTGGACGCGCCCCCAGGCCCTGAGCCTAGCCCGCGCCCCTTGACCTCCGTCGTCGGCGGCTCCGACGTAGAGCAAGGCTCCCACGGCCCCGAAAGAGAGCCAGAATCCCGCCGCCAGCACCGCCCATGGGTCGACCAGGAGCACTGCCAGAAGCGCCAGGCCCAGCACGCGCCCGGGGGCCACCCGGCGACCCGTTGCGATTGCGATGCTGGCCGTCGCCAGCATGTAGAGAGTACGCTGGGCAGGCACTCCGAACCCGGCCAGGGCCGAATAGACCAGCGCCGCCAACAACCCGGCCACGATCGCCGCCCGCTGGGCCGCAATCCTCATGGCCAGGGCCGGGACCCGGCGCCACAAGGCCCCCACCCCCCAGCCGAACAAGGTCGCCACCAGGGTCACGTGGAGCCCGGAGATGGACATCAGATGGGTCGTGCCGGTCCGGTTGAAGACACTCCAGAGATCGCCCTGGATGGCCCGTTGATCGCCCACCGCCAGAGCGGCGAGAACCCCGCCATAGGGATGGCTTTCCACAGGGAGCACGCGGAGGAAACGATCCCGGATGCTCTGCCGCAGCCGCTCGATCCCGTAGCCCAGACCCGCAACGAAGGGATCGAAAAGGACATTCTCTTCCGACCGCCGCACATACCCCGTCGCCCGCAGGCCATACTCCAGGAGCCACGCTTCATAATCGAAGCCTTCCGGATTGGCGTTGCCGTGGGGACGCTTCAATCGGAGGGTCAGCCGCCAGCGTTCGCCGGCAGTGAGCGCCTGTGCGGCCTCCGTCGCCTCATCCCCAGACCCTCGGTACCAGGAGATCAGGATGTGGCCGGGAATTTGCGCCCCCGGGGTGGCAACGGATTCGACATCGAAGGCGAAGCGCTCGCCGCGGGAAAACGGCTGTGGCATTCCGGCGATGACTCCCACCACCGTCACGTCCCGGCCTTCCCAGTGTTCGGCGAGGGCATCGCTCAGTCGCAGTTCTGCCCGCCAGCCCGCCCAGGCGAACCCCAGGGCGAAGCACCCTAGGACTATGGCAAGCCGCCGCGCCCCCGGCGCAAGTGGCAGAAAAAAGGAAACGATCCCGCAAAATCCTACGGCCGCCCAGAGAGGCAATACCGGCTGCACCTGGAGTGCTATCACGCCTAGGGCGAAGCCGACTACCGCGCTGCCCAGGACCGGGGACTGTCGGCTCACGACCCGGGGCTCCCCCTGGGACTTCGGGCTTGCGGGCAGTACGTCAGGTCTTGAAGCGGGCCACTTCCTGGCTGAGATTCTCGGCCAGGCGGCGCAATTCCTGAGCAGTGCCGGCGTTGGCGGCGGCGGCGGCATTATTCTGCTCCGCCATCTGGGCGATCTTTTCGACGTTCTGCGCGATTTCCGTACTCGCTGCCGCCTGCTCCCGCAACGCCCCGGTGATCTCTCCCACGGCACCCAGAACCTGCTGCGACGACGCCTGGGCCTCGTGGATGACGCTACCCGCCTGATTGGCCTGCTCGACGCCTACCGCCACGGACGCTACGCCCTGCTTCATGCTCGCCACCGCCATTTCTGTCCCGGATTGGATCGAGACGATCATGTCGGTGATTTCCTGGGTCGATTTGGCAGTCCGCTCGGCCAGTTTCCTCACCTCGTCAGCGACCACCGCAAAGCCGCGGCCCGATTCGCCGGCCCGGGCCGCTTCGATCGCCGCGTTGAGGGCCAGGAGATTGGTCTGGTCGGCGATATCCTTGATCGCCCCGACGATGGCGGAGATTTCGTTGGACTTCCTTCCCAGGGCCTCGACCGCCGCCGCGCTTTCATTCACTGTCGCCGCGATGCGCTCGATTTCCGCCACGATGCCACCGACCATTTGACCGCCCCGCGCAGCAACCCGATCGGACTCCCGGGAATAGCTCTGGGCATCCTCGGCATTGCGCGCTATGTGGTCTACGCCAACGGTCATTTCCTCGACCGACGCCGCCATGCTCGAAGCGGCATCACTCTGATTTCCGGCACTGTCGGCAATCTCCTTGCTTGAGTTGGCGAGTTGCTCGGTGGCGGTACGCAACTGCATGACGCCGCTTTGTATGTTGCCGAGCAGTTTGCGGAACGCTCCCGCCATCTCGTTGAAGTGATCGGCTGCCGCATGGAGTTCGTCATTGCCCTCGAGGTCGAAGCGCGCCGTCAGATCGCCCCCCGCAAGCTGGGCGGCGCCCCGGGAAAAGACGGCGACGCTGTTGAGAACGGAGAAATACGCGCCTGCCGCCAGATAGGCGGCAATCCCAAGACCAAGCAGCGTACCCACGATGTAGGCTGCCCGTAGCCGTTCTGCATCGGCCTGGCGGGCGGCGAGCATTTGTTCGAATTGCGGGATCAAGGTCTCGTACATGACCTTGTATCCCTGGTCGATGACCCCGGTCGCCTGCTTGAAATAGCTGTCGGGTTCGGTCTGGAAGTGCTCGGCAAGGACATCCTCGCGCACCAGGGCGAGAAGCTTCTCCACCTCGGCAGTCAATTCGCGTGCCGCGGGTTCCAAGCTGGGGCGGGTGGCCGGAACCTTATCCATCACCTTGGTCAGGTTGATGTTTTGGGCCCGCAGGGTCTGGCCCAATTGCCCAAGGCTGGCAGCCAGGGCGACCTTCATTTCCGGAGCGATCTCCTTCTTGGTCAGAACCCCCGTCCCCCGGGCGCGCGTGATCCCGAGAGGTTCCAGCAAGGCGGGCATCTTCTGGACCACGGTATCCATCATGTAATAAGTATCCATTTCCGGATCCAGGGTCAGGCTGGTGTTATCGGCCACCGTCACCATGAACAGGAGCGCCTTGTCGATGATCGCCGAATGCCGCTTGACGTTATCCGCTGCGCTCCAGGAGAGCCCCTGGGAACGGACCGCCTCCCAGTCCTCACGGATCGCCTTCCAATCGGCATGGCTCCTCAGTTCGGTGGAAAGCGCCGCATCGGTTGCGGCGAGCGCGTCGGACGCCTCCTTCTCCTTGGCGGCGCGCTTGTCCTTCATGGCCTCGTTGCCGTTCAAGACGCCGGACGACAGACCGCGATGCTGCTGCAACATTTGCACCGCTTGATTCATGGGCCTGAGCATGGCCAAGCCGGCACGCTCGGCACGGGCCGACGCGATGTCCCGACTGAGCTGGTCATTGAGGGTGAAGAGGAAGATCGCCAGGATCACGGCCACCACCGACCCGATAAGCATGAACTTCACCGGATAGCGCAACCGGTCGAGAATTGCCACCGAAGGCTTGAAGAGAGCTTGCATCGACGTCTTCCCCATTGTTATTGATTCGTTTTGAGCATCTTCGACCACGCACGCCAGAATCTAACGCGTAATCGTGCCGTCATTCAAGTGCATCGTTCGACCCGCACGCTCTGCCAATCCGGGATCGTGGGTCACGAGCACCAGCGCCGCACCGCGCGAGGCCGTTTCGCTCACCAGCAAATCGAAGACCGCACCGGCGGTTCCCCGATCCAGATTACCGGTCGGCTCATCGGCCAGCAGGCACGCCGGACGGGTGACGAGTGCCCGGGCGATGGCTGCCCGCTGCCGCTCGCCGCCGGACAGTTCGCCCGGACGATGGGCGACCCGGTGGCCGAGACCCACGGCGTGAAGCAACTCTGCAGCAACCGTTTCCGCTTCTTCCCTTGGCGTTCGGCGGATGAGGAGCGGCATGGCAACGTTCTCAAGGGCAGTGAATTCAGGCAGCAGGTGATGAAATTGATAGACGAAGCCGAGGTGGCGGTTGCGCCAATCACCCCGCGCTGCTTCACCCAAGGCGGAAAAATCCTCCCCCAGCAGGCTCACGCTGCCCGCCGAAGGCGCATCGAGCCCGCCCAGGAGGTGGAGCAGCGTGCTTTTCCCGGAGCCGGAGGCCCCCACCACCGCCACCGTCTCGCCGGCGCCGACCTCCAGGTCTATGCCGCGCAACACCGGTACCACCAAATTTCCGCTCTTGAACGTTTTGGCCAGCCCACGCGCGGCGAGGACGACTTCACTCATAGCGTAGCGCCTCCGCCGGATTGACCCGGGACGCCCGCCAGCTCGGGTAAAGGGTCGCCACGAGGGAGAGGACGAAGGCGATGCCGGTGACGCCCCAGACATCCGTCCATTGCAGTTCCGACGGCAATTCCGAGATGTAATAGACATCCTTAGACAGGAAGTGCACTCCCAGCAAGCGTTCAAGGGCCGGTACCACGACGTCGATGTTCTGCGCCAGGGCGACGCCACCGGCGATTCCGAGGCCGAGGCCGACCACCCCCACCAGGGCTCCCTGCACGACGAAGATCGCGAGGATGGAACCCGGCCGGGCGCCAAGGGTGCGCAGAATGGCGATATCGGCCTCCTTGTCGGTCACCGCCATAACCAGAGTGGATACCAAATTGAAGGCGGCGACGGCGACTATCAGGGAAAGGATGATGAACATCATCGTCTTTTCGATCTGGACGGCCCGGAAGAAATTGGCGTGGCTCTTTGTCCAGTCGTAGAGGTAGGCGTCGGCGGAAATCATCGGGGCGATCTCCCGGGTGACGCGGGGAGCCGCCCAAAGATCGTCTATCTTGAGCCTGATTCCCGTCACCCGGTCCTCGAGGCGATAGAGTTTCTGGGCATCTTCCAGGTGGATGAGGGCCAAGCCGTTGTCGTACTCATACATGCCGACCTCGAAAATGCCGACGACGGTGAAGGTCTTGAGTCGGGGCACGACACCCGCCGGGGTCACGGTTCCCTGGGGCGCGATGAGGGTCACCTTGTCGCCCACGAAGACGCCGATTCCCCGAGCCAGTTCGGCACCCAGGATGACTCCGAAGCCCCCCGGCTTGAGATCGGCGAGATGGCCGCTCTTCATCGAGTGGTCGAAGTCTGCGACGCCTTCTTCGAGGTCCGGAATGATTCCCCGGACGATCGCACCGCGCACTCCGTTGTCCACCGCGAACATAGCCTGGGACTGGACGAAAGGCGCGCTGGCCCGAACGGCGGGGTGGCGTGCCGCCTCGCTGGCCACTCGCGGCCAATCGGAGAGTTCGCCCGACACTCCGGTGATCTGGATATGGGAGGCCACGCCCAGAATGCGGGTACGCAGTTCGGTCTGGAAACCGTTCATCACGGAGAGGACCACAATCAGGGCCATCACGCCGAGACCGATCCCCAGCATGGAGATGAGCGAAATGAAGGAAATGAAGTGGTTGCGGCGCTTGGCGCGGGTATAGCGCAGACCGATCAGCAGTTCGTAAGGCAGGGCCATGAGGACGGGCGGGCGCCGGAAGCGGGCGAAGCCGCCATGGTACACTGTTCCCGCCCCCTCAGAATCGCCCTGCCCACCGCCCTCCCCGATGCACCTCACCCTCCTCGTCCCCGAGCTCCTCTGGCCGGAGCCCGCCGATACGGCCGCCTGGGACGACCTCCGCCTGCCCGGCCTGGAGTGGATACTCGGTCGCAGCACCCTGCACAGGGCTCCTCCCCTACCCTTCGAGCACTGCCTTGCCGCCGCCTGGAACCGGAGTCCCGAGGCCCCTCTGGCTGCCTTGCGCCTGCTGGGCGAGTCCGTCACGGGAAGCTTGGCGACCGAGGGCGTCTGGGTCTGTGCCGATCCCGTTCACCTGCGCTTCCATCACGAGCGCATCGTCCTCGCCGACGCTGGCGCTTTTGAACTCTCCGCGGCAGAGGCCGCTGCCCTGGTCACCGACCTCAATCGGGAATTTGCCGAGCTCGGGCACTTTCACGCCACCGACCCACGGCGTTGGCACCTACGCCTCAACCAACCGGCGTTGCACCCGGCGCCTCCGCTTTCAGCGGTTGCCGGCCGCCGCCTTGATCGCGATGCGCCCGGTTCCGCCTCGACACTGCGGGCCGTCCAGAACGAAATCCAAATGATGCTCCACGGCCACCCGGTCAATGCGGCGCGCGCGGCCAGCGGACTGCCCACGGTCAACGGGCTCTGGCTCTGGGGGAGCGGCGCGCTCGATCAGGCTCCCGCTGCTCCCTTCGCTCTGGCCGCAGGCACGACTCCACTGGCGGCAGGCCTTGCCCGGGCGGCGGGCGCGAACGCGATTCGACTCCCTGAGAATCTGGATGCCCTCATGGCTGCCGCCCCTGCCGGGAGTTGCCTCGTCGTCCTCGACGCCGCCCTGGCGCCCGTCCTCTACGAAGACGCAACGCGCTGGCGGACCGTCATGGCCGAACTCGACGCCACGTGGTTCGCCCCCGCCAGCCGCGCTCTGGGACGCTCTCTCCGATCCCTCACGCTGAGCGCGCCGACCCTCTACGGCGTCCTCCATTGGAACCTGTGCGCCGGCGACCGCTGGCGCATCTGGCGCCGTCCGGTCGATCCCGCCTACCTGGCCCGGAGCCTCGCCGCATGACCCACCTCGTTTCCCGCAAGGTCCCCAGCCGCCAAGCCTGGCAGCTCGAACAACAGGGACTCCATCCCCTCCTTGCCCGCCTCTACGCCGCCCGCGGCATCGGCGATCGCAGCGAGCTCGACTACGATCTCAAGCACCTGTTGCCACCGGCCAGCCTCACCCGGGCCGAGGAAGCTGCCGCCTTGCTGGCCGACGCCATCGAGGCGGGCGCCCGCCTGCTCATCGTCGCCGACTACGATTGCGACGGCGCCACCGCCTGCGCAGTCGGCCTGCGCGCCCTGCGCGGCCTCGGAGCCACCGTCGAATCCCTGGTTCCCGACCGCTTCAAGCTGGGTTACGGCCTCTCGCCGGAAATCGTCGACCTCGCATCCCGCCGCGAGCCCGACCTCATCATCACGGTGGACAACGGCATCGCCAGCATCGAAGGCGTTGCCCGCGCGCAGGAGCTGGGTATCGCAGTTCTGATCACCGATCACCATCTGCCGGGAGAGCACCTGCCCGACGCCGAATGCATCGTCAATCCCAATCAACCGGGCTGCGGCTTCGCTTCCAAGGCGATGGCCGGCTGCGGCGTGATGTTCTACGTCATGCTCGCGCTGCGCGCCGAGTTGCGTCGCCGGAACTGGTTCGCCGACCGCCCCGAACCCAACCTCGGCAATCTCCTCGATCTGGTCGCCCTGGGGACCGTCGCCGACGTGGTGCGCCTGGACCGCAACAATCGCATCCTGGTCAGCCAGGGCCTCGCCCGCATGCGACAGGGACGCCTGCAGCCTGGCCTCGCCGCGCTCTTTGCCGCCTGCGGGCGCGATCCCGCCACCGCCACCGCCTTCGACCTCGGCTTCGTCCTCGGACCGCGCCTCAATGCCGCCGGACGCCTGGCCGACATGGGACTGGGCATCGAATGCCTGACCACCGACGATCCTGGCCGGGCCTTGGCCATTGCCCAGCAACTCGACGCGCTGAACCGGGAGCGACGGGAGATTGAAGCCGGCATGCAGGCCCAGGCCCTCGAACTTCTCGATACCCTGGGCGACGCGGGGGACGCCCCGGGCGTGGCGCTCTTCGACCCGGCCTGGCACGAAGGGGTCGTGGGAATCCTCGCCGCCCGGCTCAAGGACCGCCTGCATCGGCCGGTTTTTGCCTTTGCCCGGGGAGAATCGGGACTGCTCAAGGGGTCCGGCCGCTCGATTCCCGGGCTCCATCTCCGCGATGCCCTGGATTTGATCGCCAAGCGGGCGCCGGGACTCTTGCTGCGCTTTGGCGGACACGCCATGGCTGCCGGCGCGACCCTGCGCGAAGACGACTACCCTCGCTTTTCCGAACTTTTCGCCACGGTGGCGTCCGAACTGCTCGATTCAGCCCAACTCACCCGAACGCTGGAAACCGACGGCAGCCTGGAATCCGGTTACCTGTCACTGGAGGTTGCCCGGCTCCTGGAGCGGGAGATCTGGGGTCAGGGATTCCCGCCACCGCTCTTCCTCGACGAGTTCGAGGTCGAGCAGCAGAAGATCCTCAAGGAAAAGCATCTCAAAATGAAGTTGCGCAAGGGCAATTCGCGGATCGAGGCCATCCAGTTCAATTACTCGGCCCAGCCGGGAGCCCGGGCCCGGATCGCTTTCCGCTTGGCGATCAATGAATTCATGGGCGTCCAGAGTCCCCAACTCACCGTCGAATACCTGGAACCGCGGGCCTGATGCCGAGTATTGATTCGCCCTTACGCCGATCCGGAAAATTCGAGGATAATTGGCGTGTGGGTTCCCCCAGAAGCTTCCCGCATTGATGATGAGACCGACCGACCAGCTGATCGCTTCCCTGCGCACCGGTGACCTTTCCGGCGTCACCGCTGCCCTCGAGGCCGGAGCCGATGCCAATCTTCCGGATAACATCGGCGTTCCCGGCCTTCCCCTGCGCATCGCCGCGTAC
>DAORDK010000107.1:0-10954 GCA_035345935.1 Rhodocyclaceae bacterium
GGCGGCCTGCGAGTTCCTGGGCCTGGACCCGCTCTACGTGGCCAACGAGGGCAAGTTGATTGCCCTTTGCGCCGGGGGCGACGCGGAAAAGCTGCTGGCCGCCCTAAAGGCGCATCCCCTGGGCGTCGACGCCGCCATCATCGGCGAGGTGCGGGAGGATGCCCATCATTTCGTCCAGATGACCACCGCTTTCGGCGGCCGGCGCATCGTGGACTGGCTCTCCGGCGAACAACTGCCGCGGATCTGCTGATGATGCCGCGGAGCGGTCCGGAACGGGCTCTTCAGTGGCGCAGGGCGATGACGACTGCCCGCACGCCCTCGAGTTCGTCAAGCACCATGGCGCGGGCGTCGGCCATATCGTCGGCGTTACGGACCCTGACCAGATCACGGGTCCCATCGTGGTAGCGTACAGCGGCAATATATTCGGAGGGGCGTCGCCCCACCCGTCGGCTGGCTTTGGTGCCGGCTCCGGAATTCGGTTTTGCGGTCATGACGGTTGCTCCCTGGCAGATTTGAATTGCTTCTTGGAACCCATCTTAACCAAAGCTAAGCAACTGAAAAATAAGGCGAAAGTAATAGATTTATGCGCTTTGGGAAGCCCCCCTGCGGAATCCCTTGTGCAGTGCGGCATTGCTATTTTGGCCTAACCCAAAAAAACCCTCTCGGTATGCGAATTCTGATCCTCACTCACGCTTTCAACAGTCTCTCCCAGCGGATTTACTGCGAATTGGCGTCCCGCGGCCACTCCGTCAGCGTCGAACTGGACGTGGCCGACTCGGTTTCAAGCGAAGCGGTGGAGCTGTTTCGACCCCAAGTGCTGATCGCCCCCTACCTCAAACGCGCGATCCCCGAGGCCATCTGGCGGCGCCTACCCTGTCTGGTGGTGCATCCGGGGATCGTCGGCGACCGCGGTCCGTCGGCTCTCGACTGGGCCATCAGCGAGGGGGAGACGACCTGGGGTGTCACCGTCCTTCAGGCGGAGGCCGAAATGGACGCCGGCCCGGTTTGGGCGAGCGCCGAATTTCCTTTACGCCGGGCGCGTAAATCGTCGATTTATCGTAACGAAGTGACCGAGGCGGCGGTGGTAGCGGTCATGCAGGCGATCATCCGATGGGAGTCCGGGGATTTCGTCCCCCAACGGCCGGGGAGCGAAGCCCGAGGCCGGGAACGGCCTCTTATGCGGCAGACGGATCGCCACATCGACTGGTCTACGACCCGAACCACCGAAATCGTTGCCCGGATCAATGCAGCGGACGGATTTCCCGGCGTCGCCGACACCTTGTTCGGTGAACCCTGCCGCCTCTTCGACGCCTGGCCGGAGGCAGCGCTCAAGGGCACTCCCGGCAAGCTGCTCGCTCGGCGGGAAGGAGCGGTCTGCCGTGCCACCGCGGACGGCGCCCTATGGATCGGCCACGTCCGGAGGGATGCTGCCGAGGCGTTCAAGCTGCCGACAACCTTAGCCTTCCCCCAGGCAATGGATTTGCCGGAGTCTCCTCTTGAGGGCTGGTGGAAGCGGCCCGAAGCCACCTGGCAGGACATTGCCTACGAGGAATCCGGCGGGGTGGGGTTCCTCAGCTTCGAATTCACCAACGGCGCCATGGGCACCGACCAGTGCCGCCGGCTCGCCGCCGCGTTCCGTTGGGCCGCGACCCAGCCCACTCGGGTCATCGTCCTCTTCGGGGGGGAGGATTTCTGGTCCAACGGCATCCACCTCAACCTGATCGAAGCGGCTGAGAGCCCCGCCGACGAGTCCTGGGCCAACATCAACGCCATCGACGACCTGGCGGAAACCATCCTCACCTGCGCCACCCATTTGACCATCGCCGCCCTGCGCGGCAATGCCGGCGCCGGGGGCTGCTTCCTCGCCCGGGCCACCGACCGGGTCTGGGTGCGGGACGGGGTGATGCTCAACCCCCACTACAAGAATATGGGCAACCTCTATGGTTCGGAATACTGGACCTATCTCCTGCCGCCCCGCGTCGGCGAAGAGGGTGCCCGGGCGATTCTCAGGCACCGCCTGCCGATGACCGCCCGGGAGTCCGTGGCCCTGGGGTTCTACGACGTCTGCCTCCCAGGCCCGGCGGCGGCTTTCCGGGTGGATGTGGCACGGCGGGCTACCGAACTGGCGGGTGCACCGGATTTCGCCGCTTCGCTGGCGGCCAAGGCGGAAAAACGGGCGAGGGATGAGGCAACCAAGCCGCTGGCGGCGTATCGCGCCGAAGAATTGAAGGAAATGCGTCGCAATTTTTACGGTTTCGACCCCTCTTATCACGTGGCGCGCTATCATTTCGTCGCGAAGTCGCCCCATTCCTGGACTCCGCGCCACCTCGCCCGCCATCGTGACCTGAACTGGGTTCCGCCGGAATGAACCGTAACGCCCTCCCGATTTCCCCCAAACTTCCCGTCGTCCTGGTGATCGACGACGAGGTCCGCTCCCAGGAAGCGCTGCGCCGCACCCTGGAAGAGGATTTCGAGGTCTACTGCGCCTCCTCGGCCGAGGAGGGCAGGGAAATCATGCAGCGGGAGTGGGTTCAGATCGTGCTCTGCGACCAGCGCATGCCCGGCGTGACGGGGGTCGAGTTCCTCCGGGAAGTCCGCAACCGGTGGCCCGACGCGGTGCGCATCGTCCTCTCCGGATATACCGAGGCCGAAGACATCATCACCGGGGTCAACGATGCCGGGATCTGGCAGTACCTCCTCAAGCCCTGGCAGCCTGAGCAGATGCTTCTCACCCTCAAACGGGCCGCCGAACTTTGGCGCCTGCAGCAGGACAATCAGCGCCTGACCCTCGAACTGCGCACCGCGCTTCCCGAACTGCGTACCCGGGTTGCCGGCAAAGTCGACCAGGCGCGGGAAAGCTTCGGCATCGCCGGCCTGACCCGAGCCAAGGATAGCCCCCTCAACGCCGTCTGCAATCTCGCGGCCCGGGTCGCGCCCTACGACCTCTCGGTGATGATCACCGGCGAATCCGGCACCGGCAAGGAAATGATCGCCCGGGCGATCCACTACGAAAGTCGCCGTTCGTCCAAGCCTTTCATCGCCACCAACTGCGGCGCCGTTCCCGACACCCTGCTGGAAGCCGAACTCTTCGGCCACCGAAGGGGGGCTTTCACCGGAGCCGTCGAGGACCGCATCGGCCTTTTCCAGCAGGCCGACGGCGGTACCCTGTTCCTCGATGAAATCGGCGAGACCAGCGCAGCCTTCCAGGTCAAGCTGCTGCGGGTGCTTCAGGAAGGAGAGTTCCGCTCCCTGGGCAGCTCCCGCCCGGTGACTGTCGACGTCCGGGTCATCGCCGCCACCAATCGCGACCTGGAAGAGGAGGTGAGAGCAGGGCGCTTCCGGGAGGATCTTTACTACCGCCTTGCCACCTTCCCGGTCCACGTGCCTCCCTTGCGCGACCGGCCCATGGACGTTCCCCTCCTGGTCCAGCGCCTCCTCGATTCCGCATGCCGGACCCTGGGCCGCAAGCTGGAGGGGTTTACGGGTGAGGCCCTGGCCTGTCTGGCGGCCTACCGCTGGCCCGGCAACGTGCGCGAGCTACGCAACGAAATTCTGCGCATGGTGGCCCTTTCCGACGGTCCCCGGCTGGGCGCCGACCTGCTCTCTTCCCGCGTCCTGCGCGCCCCGGTGGGCGAAACCCAGGCGGCCGAACTGGCCTGGCTGGGCAGCCTCTCGGGCGGGCTCAAGGAACGCATGGAGCAACTCGAGGCGCAAGTGCTCAAGGAATCCCTGATCCGCCACCGCTGGAACAAGTCCCGGGCCTCCCGGGAACTGGGACTCTCCCGCGTCGGACTGCGCAGCAAGCTCGTCCGCTATGGGCTGGAACCCCAATGAGACGCCCGCAACGCCTGCTGACCGTCAGCCGGTGGACGCGCCGATGATCTCGATCGTCTGGCTTCAGAGCGGCGGCTGCGGCGGCTGCACCCAGTCCCTCCTGTGTGCCGAGCCGCGGCCCCTGTTTGCGGAGTTGCGCGACGCCGGGATCGAATTCGTCTGGCATCCCGCCTTGTCGGTCGAAAGCGGGTCCGAGGCCCTGGCTGTCCTGGAGGCCTGCGCGTCCGGCGAACGCCATTTCGACATTCTCTGCGTCGAGGGGGCCATGCTGCGGGGACCGGGGGGCAGCGGAAAGTTCCACCTCATGTCGGGCGACGGCCGTCCATTGACCGCCTGGGTGGACCGCCTGGCCCGCCGTGCCCGCTGGGTTTTTGCCATCGGTTCCTGTTCGGCTTTTGGCGGGTTCTCTGCTGCGACTCCAGGCAACCCACTGGAGGCCAGCGGCCTGCAATACGAAGGCGACGAGGCGGGCGGCCTGCTGGGAGATCAGTTCCGATCCGCCGCGGGTCTGCCGGTGGTCAATATCGCGGGCTGTCCCGTCCATCCCGGCTGGGTGGTCGACACGCTGGAAAAGGTCGCCCTCGAAGGTCTTGCCCTGGAGGACCTCGACGAATTTCGCCGGCCCCTTCTGTATGCCGAGGAATTGGTCCACCACGGCTGCCCGCGAAACGAGTATTACGAATTCAAGGCCAGTGCGCTCAAGACCTCGGACTTGGGCTGCCTGATGGAAAACCTTGGCTGCAAAGGTACCCAGGCCCATGCGGACTGCAACCTCCGGCCGTGGAACGGGTCCGGTTCCTGCCTGCGCGGCGGCTACGCCTGTATTTCCTGTACCGAACCGGGTTTTGAAGCCCCCGGGCATCCTTTCCAGGAAACCCCCAAACTCGCAGGAATCCCCATCGGCCTGCCCACCGACATGCCCAAGGCCTGGTTCGTCGCCCTGGCGGCGCTGTCCAAGTCCGCTACGCCCAAACGGGTGCGGGACAACGCAGTCGAGGATCATCCCGTGATTCGTCCCGCCGTCCGCAAGACGGGGCTGAAATGACTGCAATGGCAGTTTCGTGCGCATAACCCTGGGGCCCTTCAATCGGGTCGAGGGCGACCTGGAAGTCCATCTCGACCTCGACAGTGCCGGCGAAGTGCAGGACGCCCGGGTCAATTCACCACTCTTTCGCGGCTTCGAGAACATTCTGATCGGGCGAGCTCCCGCCGATGCCCTGGCCATCGTTCCACGCATCTGCGGCATCTGCTCGGTCGCCCAGTCCGCCGCCGCCGCTTCCGCCCTGGCCGATGCCATGGGCCTGACACCGGCCCCCAACGGCGTCCTGGCCCGCAACCTGATCCAGGCCACCGAAAACCTGGCTGACCACCTGACCCATTTCTATCTTTTCTTCATGCCCGATTTCGCCCGGGCCGCCTACGCCGAGCGCAGCTGGTACCCGGCGATGGCCGACCGCTTCGCCGCGGTCAAGGGCAGCGCAGCGGAGGAAGTGCTCCCGGCCCGGGCCAATTTCCTCAAAATGATGGGCTTTCTCGCCGGCAAATGGCCCCACAGCCTCGCGCTGCAGCCGGGCGGCAGCACGCGGGCCATGTCCGCCGCCGAACGCATCCGCATCCTGGCCCTGCTGCGGGATTTCCGGGCTTTCCTCGAGGGGCGGCTGCTCGGCGACCGCCTGGAGGCGGTGTCCGCCCTCCCTTCGGAAGACGCCCTTGCCGCCTGGGCTGCCGGCCGACCCGGAGATTTCCCGGCTTTTCTCGCCGCAGCGGCCGATCTGGGATTGGAAACCCTGGGCCAAGGCAGCGGCTGTTTCATGTCCTACGGCGCCTACGGTCTGTTTCCCGCCGGCACCTGGTGCGCTGGCACCGAGGCATCACCCCTCGACCCCGGTAGGATCTCCGAAGATACCTGCCATGCCTGGCTGGCAGACGGCGACGCGCTCCACCCCACCCGGGGCGAGACCCTGGTCGATGCTGAAAAGCCCGATGCCTACACCTGGTGCAAGGCGCCCCGATACGGCGGCACAGCCCTAGAGGTGGGTGCCCTGGCGCGCCAGCTGGTCGGCGCGCAGCCCCTGTTGCGCGACCTTGTGCTCCGCCATGGTGGTAGCGTGACCGCCCGCGTCACCGCCCGTATGATCGAGCTGGCCACCATCTTGCCGGCCATGGAATCCTGGGTCCGGGAGCTAGCGCCGGGAGAGCCCTTCTGCACCCACGGCCCGCAAACCGACGAAGCCGAAGGCGCCGGCCTGGTCGAAGCCGCCCGCGGTAGTCTGGGACACTGGATCGCCATCCGCCGCGGTCGCATTGCCCGCTACCAGATCGTCGCCCCAACGACTTGGAATTTCTCCCCGCGGGACCGCGAGGGCCGCCCGGGCCCTCTGGAACAAGCCCTCGTCGGCTTGCCGGCCGGCGAAGGCGCACCTCCCCTGGTCCAGCATGTCGTGCGCTCCTTCGATCCGTGCATGGTGTGTACGGTTCATTAGCCGGAAACGCCCTATTGGCAAGAGTTTCCGGACTGTTCGCCAAAAGTTAACCGAATCCTGGCGGAAATCAGGCCATTTTGACCTCGATCCACTCAGCCCCGCGCACTTCCCGATAGACGGATGTCATGTCCAGTGACTTGTGTCCCAGGAGCGCCTGGGCATCTGGTCCCTGCGCGTCGTAGAGCCTGACCGCCAGGGAGTGGATTTCGTGAAGGGTACGCGGGGTCTTGCGTTCCGGCCACGTGATGCCGGCTTTATCCCGCGCCCTGGCACAGGTGGCGGTGCTGGACCGCAGGCCCGTCCGACATGAGATTCGTCGTGCAAGAGGTGCTTGCTGATGACGGTACCACGGTAGCGTGGCGGCAGCCTCGCCCACTGATCAGCCCACGGCCGGCAGGCGAAGACCCAGGGGATTATTCAAGGGGAGAACGATCGCCCGCCAAATCTCCGGCCGTCAAAGTTCTGGCCCGCATTCCTGGCAAATTGCTCCCCGCAGTATCCACCGCACCGCCGGCCTGCTTTCCAGGCTGACCTCCTGCCGCCATGGCCTTGGATGATGCCGCACCGGATCACTCGAACGGCTTATCCAGAGCTTCGAGAATAGGCGGACACACGTAATAGCGCCCCCATTGCCTGCCGCTAACTTCTTTCAATATGCCGTCCTTCTCAAGCGCTTTGATTGCCGTATTGGCTGTTGGGTGTGTTTTTCCGAGTACCTTCACAGCGCGGCCGATTGTCATGTATGGATTGATGAACAACTCATCCACGAGTCCCAGCGCATTCGGCTTGTCGCGTAATTGCGCCCTATAGATCTCCCGCAGCTTGTGCAATTCCTTCGCCTGTTGCCCGGCCTCTGTGGCAATCTCGCTGACACCCTGGAGAAAGTAACGGAACCACGGCACCCACTCGCCATGGGTACGGACGCGCTGCAGCAAGGCGTAGTAGTCACTCTTGTGCGCATCGATGAAAGCCGACAGATACAGCAGGGGTTGCGACAATCTCTTCCGCTCCAGGAGAAAAAAGGTAACGAGCAACCGCCCAACGCGGCCATTACCGTCCAGGAATGGGTGAATTGTCTCGAACTGAATGTGCATCATCGCGCATTGGATGAGGTCCGGGATGGCATCGCGGACATGCAGGAACTTCTCCCAATCCCCCAGGCAGAGCATCATGTCCTCAACCGGAGGGGGAACAAAAGCGGCGGTTGCCGGCGTACTACCAGCCGGGCCAATCCAGTTCTGAGTTCTGCGGAATTCTCCAGGAGTTGCCTTATCGCCACGCACCCCTTGCATGAGTTTGGCGTGAATCTCTCGTATCAATCTCAGCGATAGGGGCAACTCATCCAGCAGCCTTATGCCATGTTCCAACGCCGTGACGTAGTTACGGACTTCCTTGATGTCATCGGTGCTGGTGCGCTTGGTGCTGCTGCCATCGATTTCGTCTATCAGAAGGTCCGAGAGGCTGGCCTTGGTGCCCTCAATCCGGGACGATAGGACTGCCTCTCTCTTGATGTAGGGAGAAATGAGCAGGTGCGGGTTGAGGAGTTGCCCCCCGAGCCCAGAGAGTTCAGACAGCGCCGCATCCGCCTTTGACAAGGCGAGAGCCAGCCCCATGTCGAAATCAATGGGTGGCGGCAAAGGGTTAGGAATGAATGCTGTATACCCTTGCTGAGTGTCTATCAGGCGGCCACTGAGCCTTTGCGAAAATTCCTTTTTATTCATTGTGTTATCGCATCTATCGAAAGTTTCTTTCAAACTTCTGGTGGCTTTGAAAAATTAGCCTTGAAAATTTTCAAAGCCACCAGGCGATTGGAAAACAATTTGCTTCAGATTACATGCTTTGAAAGTTATTAGTGAATTTTTTTCAAAGCGTCGCGAGCTCGGAAAATTCCCTGAACCATCTGCCACCAAGCACTTCGGCTCACCAAATCACCTTGTAAGCCCCTGATTTTGTGTGCGACACAGTGCTCGTTCGGTACCGTCGGAACATTTGGCAAACGCGGTAACTCATTGGCAGGCATGAGGAACCATGCACCGGTCCCCCCGCGCAGGGTGTGCCCCCTGCACCGAGGGCCGCGGTGCAGGCGAGCAGATGAGCCGTCGTCTAAAACCCGATCTTCCGGCTGCGTCCCGACGGCGCCGCGTCGAAATCTCGCGATTCGAGCGTACTGCGACCGGCGAGCTTGGCAGTGCCGAAGGCCGCCAGCAGGCGCTTCTTCATGTCTCGGGGAGGCAGGCCGGAGAGACAGTCGAGGACCTCTTCGTCGGCTTCCGGAGGAAAGCCCCAATCGTGGCTGGTGACGGTTTCCCGGTAGAGAGTGGCCGCAATGCGGCGGGCGCCGTCGCGGTCGGGGCGCGGTACTTCATACACGTTCATCCGATTGAGGATGGGTTCGGGAATCGACCGTTCGTCGTTGGCGGTGGAGACCCAGAGAATATGGGAGGCATCCATGTCGATCTCGACGAATTCGTCCTTGAAATGGCGTGCCGTCTCTTTTTCCAGCAAGCCGTAGAGGGCACCCATGGGATCGTAGCGGGAATCGCCGCCCGCCTTGTCCACCTCGTCGAGCACCACGATGGGGTTGGCGAACTCGCCATGCACCAGGGTGTGCGCCACCTTGCCGGGCTTGGCGTTGTTCCACTGGGAAGAGGCGCCTGAGAGAATCCATCCCGCAGTGAGCGAACTCATGGAGATGAATTCGTGTCCGGTCCCCAGCGCTCGGGCAAGTTCCTTGGCGAAATGGGTCTTGCCCACGCCGGGTTCGCCTAGAAGCAGGATGGGGGTGAAACTCATGGGTTCATTCCCGGCCACCGCCAGCGCGACGTACTTGCGCAATTCGTCAATCACGGCGACAAAATTCGGACAGGTGTCGTAAAGGCCATCCAGCGTATCGGCACCCGAGGGGCGTACCAGGAAGCGCCCGCCTCCGCGCAACCTCATCTTCTCGTAGAGGGCAGCGAGCGCTTCGTTGCGGGCGCCGGCGCTTTCCTCCATGGCGCGATCCACGTCAGCCACGTAATAGATGGTGCGCTCTTCAGCGACCGAAAGCCTGATTTCGCGGGTTGCCATGATGCTCTCCTCTCAGGGGACTTAGCTTGTATAACGACGGCCGAGCTTCCCGGGTTGAGGAAAGCCCTCGTATTTTCTGACAAGCATTTCCCGTTCCAGTTGCCACGGCGCGCACCCGTATAATGGGCACAGCGGTCTGCGTACCGCCCCAGGTATCCCGCGCCTTGTGCGCACCGTAAGCCGCTTCGACATCCGCGGGGTGGCGGTTGCAGTCAATTCGGAGAAAACATGAACCGTCCCGCTTTGCGCCGTCTGGCGCTGCAGGGCGCGCTGGCTTGCGCCGCGGCCCTCGCTCTCGCCCCCCTTCCCGTCCTCGCCGAAGACATTCTTCGCGTTTCCGCCATTCCCGACGAAGCGCCCACCGAACTGCAGCGCAAGTTCGCCCCCCTGGGCAAGTACCTGGAAGGCCAGACCGGCGTGAAAGTCGTCTTCACCCCGGTCTCCGATTACGCAGCGGTGGTCGAATCCTTGGCCAGCCGCAAGATCGACCTCGCCTGGCTGGGGGGCTTCACCTATGTGCAGGCCAAGATCCGCACCGGCGGCACGGCCATCCCCCTCGTGCAGCGGGAAGAGGACGCCAAATTCACCTCGCGCTTCATCACCGCCGACCCGGCCATCACCTCACTGGCCGACTTGAAAGGCAAGACCTTCGCCTTCGGCTCCCCATCGTCCACCTCGGGCCACCTGATGCCGCGCTATTTCCTGCAGCAGGCCAACCTCAACCCGGATCGGGATTTCAAGACCATCGCCTTCTCCGGCGCCCACGACGCCACCGTCGCCTTCGTCGCTGCCGGAAAAGCCGAGGCGGGAGTGCTGAACGCCTCGGTGTGGGAGAAACTGGTGGAGCAGAAGAAGGTGGATCCGGAGAAAGTCCGTGTCTTCGCCACCACGCCGCCTTACTTCGATTACAACTGGACGGTGCGCGGCGACCTCGACCCGGCCCTGGTAAAGAAGATTGCCGACGCCTTCCTCAAGCTCGACCCCGCCAATCCGGAGCACAAGGAGATCATGGCCTTGCAGCGGGCCTCGAAATTCATTCCCACCCGCAAGGAAAATTACGAAGGGATCGAGAAAGCAGCTCAGGCGGCGGGCCTCCTGAAGTGAGTTTTTCCCTCGCCGGGGTGGGCCTGACCTACGTCAAGAGCGTCACCGCCCTCGACGATATCCGTCTGGTCGCGGACCAAGGCGAGCAGATCGCCCTGGTGGGCCCCTCCGGGGCGGGGAAGACCACTCTCTTAGGAGTGATCGGAACTGCCCTGCGCCCGGCATCCGGGCAGGTCGAGGTCCTTGGCGTCGCCCCCGGAGGGCAGGGCGAAGCGGCCCTGCGTCGCCTGCGTTGTCGGATTGGCACGGTACATCAGGCGCCGCCGCTTCCCGGGCGGCAGCGAGCGGTGACTGCGGTGCTCGCCGGTCGCCTGGGCCGATGGCCGGCTTGGAAAGCCCTGGCCTCGCTCCTTTATCCCGTGGACATCGCCGGTGCGCACGCGGTCCTGGCCCGACTCGACCTGGCGGACAAACTCTTCCAGCGTTGCGACTGCCTCTCCGGCGGCCAGTTGCAGCGGGTCGGC
>DAORDK010000108.1:0-10875 GCA_035345935.1 Rhodocyclaceae bacterium
CCATGAGGTAGAGGATGGGGGAAAAGGTTTCCCGCCGCACGACCTCGGATTGACCCGGCATGCGCACCAGGGCCGGACGCACGTAACATCCCCCGGCGAGTCCTGGCACCTCCTGCGCTTGCCCGCCGCAGACTTCCCCGCCCTCGGCGATCGCTGCGGCCAAGGCAGCCCGATGGGCCTTGCCGGCTGCGCGGTCGATCAGCGGACCTACGAGGGTGCCGTCCAGGCGCGGGTCGCCCACGGGCAGACTGGTGAAGGCAGTGCTCAGGCGCCCATGCAAGGACTCCGCCACAGACTCGTGAACGAGCAGCCGGCGCAACGTGGTACAGCGCTGCCCGGCGGTTCCGGCCGCTGCGAAGACGATGGCGCGCAGGGCGAGGTCGAGGTCGGCGCTGGGGGTGACGATCATGCCGTTGTTGCCGCCCAGTTCGAGGAGGCTGCGGCCGAAGCGGGCGGCCACCCGGGGCGCCAGGGCGCGGCCCATGGCGGTTGAGCCGGTGGCGGATACGAGGGCGACGTCGGGGTGATCCGCGAGGGCCGTCGCCACCTCTCGCCCACCGACCAGGACGGTCGCCAGTCCAGGCGGCGCCTCGGGCATCTCGGCGGCGACCTGGTCGAGCAAAGCCTGGCAGGCCAGGGCGCAGAGAGGTGTCTTTTCCGAGGGCTTCCACACCACCGGATCGCCGCAGACCAAGGCCAAGGCCATATTCCAGGCCCACACCGCGACCGGGAAATTGAAGGCGGTGACCACGGCGCATACGCCCAGAGGATGCCAGGTCTCCATCAGCCGGTGGCCGGGGCGCTCGCTGGGTAGCGTCAAACCCTGGAGCTGGCGGGAGAGTCCGACGGCGAAGTCGGCGATGTCGATCATCTCCTGTACTTCGCCCAGGGCTTCGCTGCGAATCTTGCCGCACTCCAGGGTGACCAGCTGGGCCAATTCGGTTTTGCTTCGACGCAAACGGTCGGCGAAGCGGCGAACCAGCTCGCCGCGGCGCGGCGCCGGCACTTCGCGCCAGGCCAGGAAGGCCGCCTGGGCTGTGGCGACAGCCCGGGCGGTTTGGGCGCTATCGACGGGCTGCAATCGGGCAAGCAGGCTGCCGTCGATGGGCGAGCGAACGATCAAGTCGCCGGAGGCGAGGGGCGCTGCGACGCCGAATCCGGCGAGGAGCCCCTTGGCCTCGCCCGCGAGGGTTCCCATGGCGACCTCCATTTCCGCAGCGGGTCTTAGCGTTAGGAAGCCGCTCGGCCCGATTGGTTCAGCCGAACCACGCGCTCCGTCCCGCCGCGCCCCGCAGGACATGATGGTCCCGCACCCGGCGCGTGTATCCGATGCGGTCGAAGAATTCCAGGATCTGGATGGCCACCTTGCGGCCTCCGCCGATGGCGTCGCGCAGGGTAGCAGCGCGGACGGTTCCGTCCCGGTTTGCCAGATCAGCGACCTGCTGGGCGAGTTCGGCGACGGCTTCCGCGGTGAAATAGTGGTCGTGGGCGACCGGAAAGGCTTCGCCGATCCGGGCGACCCGTTTGAACAGGGAGCGGACCCGGTCTTCGGCGATCCCGGTCGTTTTGGCGACGTCGCGCACCCGCGGCGGGTTGTAGCGCTCGGCAGCGAGCAGGGGTTGCAGGGTGTGCCACAAATCGCGGTCGCCGGGGGCCAACTGAACCCGGTGGTGCGGGAGATGCAGCCAGGCGCCGGTTTGGGCGATGGCACCTTCGCCCGCGAGTTCGCCGAGCACAGCGGCGAAAGTCTCCCGCTCCAGGGTGGGCAAGGTGAGGCGACGCAGGCGGTCGCGCTCCACGCCGGCGAGGTCGGGGGCGCGATCGTGCTCGGCGGCGAGGGCGGCGAGGACACGCTCCCGCAGTTCCCGCCACCGGGCCGGGGCGAGCGCGGTACCGCCCACTACGGTCAGTCCCAGGCCACCGGCGAGGGCGACCGCGTCCACATTGCGGTTGCACCCGTAGCGCGCCAGATCCACGCCCGCAGACCGGCTCGCGGCGGCCTGGGCGAGGGCGGTCTGCGGATCGGGGTCGGCCAGGGCGGCAAGGAAGGCCAGGCGTTCCGGCGTGCGCCGGTGGCGGCTGGGAGGAAAGATGTCGAGGACCCGTCCGCCGGCGAGGGTGCGGCGGGCGGCGGCATCGCGCAGGATGAAGCGGTCGCCGCCCAGGGCGCCGATGTCGCGATCGACCTGAATCAGGGCGTAGCCGCTACTGCCGGGAGCGATGACGTCACCGGCCAGAAGGATGATGCGGGCGGTGGTGTCGAGGGCGCCGATATGCAGGTGGACCGGGACGCCGTGACGGAGGGGAGGCTGTCCTGGAAGGACGCGCACTTCCGCATCGAAACGGCGGATCGGTTCGTGCCGGTCGGCCGCCAGAACCCACATGCCCCGCTCGACGTCCTGCTTTTCCACTCCGGCCAGGGCCAGGGCGACCCGCTGACCCGCCCGGCCGGCCGCAGCAGGCCGGTCCTGGACGCGTAGGCTGCGCACCCGCACCGAGCGGCCGGGAGGCGAGACGACCAGAAGATCGCCTTCGCAGACACGGCCCGAAAAGACGGTCCCGGTGACCACGGTTCCGATGCCGCTCAGCGTGAAGCAGCGGTCCACGGCCAGGCGGAAGCTGCCTGCCGCCTGACGCTTCCCGAGGGCCGCGGCGGTGGCGTCGAGATGGGCGCGCAGTTCGGCGATTCCGGTACCTGTGGCGGCGGACAGGGGAAAGACCGGTGCGTCCGCCAGGGCGGTCGGCGCCAGCAGTTGCGCGATCTCGGCCTGGGCCGCGGCGATGCGCTCCGGCGCCACGGCGTCGATCTTGGTCAGCGCCACGGCGCCTTTGCGGATGCCCAGGAGTTCGAGGATTTCCAGATGCTCGCGGGTCTGGGGCATGGGACCGTCGTCGGCGGCCACCACCAGGAGGGCGAAGTCGATGCCGGTGGCCCCGGCCAGCATGTTGTGGATGAGCTTTTCGTGGCCGGGAACGTCGATGAAGCCGAGGACGCCGCCGTCGGGCAGGGGCGTATAGGCGTAGCCGAGATCGAGGGTGATGCCGCGGGCCTTCTCCTCCTTGAGCCGGTCGCAGTCCACCCCGGTGAGGGCCTTCACCAAGGTGGTCTTGCCGTGGTCGATGTGGCCGGCCGTGCCGACGATCATGGCGCGCTATTCCGGCAAATGGACGAAGCCATCCGCGTCGAGCGGGAAAAAAGGATTGAAGCAAACCTCCCACAGAAAACCGTCGGGGTCGGCGAAATAGCCGCGAAAGCCGCCCCAGGGAGCCCGCTCTCCGGCGAGCACGCGGGTGCCCCCGGCGGCGACCGCCTCGGCCAGGGTGGCATCGACCGCCGCCTCCGACGCCACGTTGTGGGCCAGGGTAAAACCGGGAAACCCGGACCCGGCGGCGGAGACGCCGGCATCCTCGGCGAGGGCGTCGAGGCCGAAGAGCGCGAAAGCGACGCTGCCGGCCTGAAAGAAAGCGACCGCCGCCTGGCTGCCGGAGGATTCCCGCCAGCCGAGATCGCGGTAAAAACGGCGGCTGCGCTCCAGATCGCGAACCCCCAGGGTGACGAAACTGATGGTTTGCTTCATGGCAGCTCCAATTGCGGCAATTGGTCGAGGAAGCGGATTTCGTCGGCTTCCTCGAGACAACGCAGGTCCAGGCGATAGGCGTCTTCCCGGATGGAACCGATGACGGGAACCGGCAGGGCGCGGAATGCCGCTTCCAGGGCGAGCAGGGCCTTGCCCGGGCGACGGGCCGTCGGCCGCAGTACCAGGGCCGCCGAGGCAAGGCGCTCCACCGGCAGGGCGCCGCTGCCGATCTGGCTGGCGCAAGGTTCGACGCTTGCCGTGGCGAAGGCGCCGAGGGCGGCCTGGACAGCGGGCAACAGGCGTTCGCCGGTGGCGGCGATGGCGTCGGCGGGTCGGGTGAGCAGGCGTAGCGTCGGGAGGCGTTCGCGCAACCGGTCCGGGTCGCGGTAAAGCCGCAAGGTCGCCTCGAGGGCGGCCAAGGTTGTTTTGCCGACCCGCAGGGCGCGCTTGAGGGGATTTTTCTTGATCTTCGCGATCAGGTCCTTGCGGCCGACAATGAGGCCGGCCTGGGGGCCGCCGAGGAGCTTGTCGCCGGAGAAGGTGACGATGTCGGCTCCGGCGGCCAGGGACTGTTGCGGCGTCGGTTCGGCAGGGAGGCCGCAGGCGGCGAAGTCGCAGAGGCTCCCGCTGCCCAGGTCCACCAGGAAGGGCAGTCCGGCGCCCTGGGCGATGCGCGCCACCTCGGCCTCGGGCACCGCCGCGGTGAAGCCGGTCACGGCGTAGTTGCTGGTGTGCACCTTCATGAGCAGCGCCGTCTTGGGCCCGATGGCTTCCTCGTAGTCCCGGGCGTGGGTGCGATTGGTCGTCCCGATCTCCACCAGCTTCACCTGAGCCCGGCGCATGACGTCGGGGATGCGGAAGGCACCGCCGATTTCCACCAGCTCGCCGCGGGAAACCACGGCTTCCTTGCCCTGGGCCAGGGCATTGAGGCAGAGCAGCACGGCAGCGGCGTTGTTATTGACCACCGTGGCGGCAATGGCCGGGTCGCTGCCGGCGACGATCTCGGCCAGCAGGGGCGACACCAGGTCATCCCGGTCGCCCCGCCCGCCGGAGGCCAGATCGTATTCCAGGGCGCAGGGGGCGCGGGCAGCTTCGACCATCAGGGCGATGGCCTCTTCGGCCAGAGGCGCGCGGCCCAGGTTGGTGTGGAGCACGGTGCCGGTGAGGTTGAAGACGGGGCGCAGACTGGCGCGGCCCGTGGCGTCGGCCCGACGGCGGATGGCGGCGAGCAGTGCGGTATCGTCCGGGAGCGGCAGGCCGCCGCGGGCCCCCTCCCGGGCGGCGGCCAGTTCGGCGCGGACGCAAGCGGTGACCGGCTGGCGGCCGTGGCGATCGATGGCGTCGGCCAATTGCTGCAGCAGGCGGTCGACGGAAGGGAGGTGGAGCTTTTGTGAGGTCATCGTTTTCACCCGGACCGGGCAGAAAGCGTTGGAAGGAAGAAAGTCTACTCGCTACCGGCGCCGATGAGGAGCAGGTTGGGGCCGGCGCGCTCGAAACCGGCTTCGTCCACCAGCATGTCGAGGGCGATGGAGGCGAGGTCGTCGGCCACCGGGTCCACGTGGGCATTGTGGCCCTGGTAGATGATCTTGAGGTAGCTGTGGCAGGCGTCGCAGGATTCGGCCCGGGCGATACCGTCGTCACCGTCGATTTCGTGCAGGGCGACCTTTTCGTCATCGCCGCACATGACGCAGGTGGCGCGCGGGACGTTCCACTCGGTGTTGCACAGGGTGCAGTGGGCGTAGCGCAGATTCTCCACCGGGCCGTCGGCACGGACGATGCTGGCCACGGGCAGGCTGCCGCAGCAGGGGCAGATGCTGCGGGCTTCCATGGGCGGCAGGCGGTCGGCATCGAGTTGGCTGGCGAGGTGGGTGAACAGCACCTGCACGGCGGCGGCCACCAGGGGCAGCCGGCTCAGATCGTTCTTGTCCGGCTCGCTGGAGAGGAGCTGGTCGGCCAGTTTCTCCAGGCCGTCGCTGCTGGTGACCAGGAGGGTGGCGAGGGTGTCGCGCAGGCCTTCGGGAGCGTCCTGCTGCAGCGCTTCGACGATGCGGCCGAGGGCGGCGCGCCAGGCGGGGGGACGCTTGTAGGAGGCGGCGGTGAGCGGCGGCATGCCGTGGGTGCGCGCGCGGTCGAGTTCATCGGCGTCGGGCAGGCCGACGTCGGCGACCTCCTCCAGGGCCTCGTGCTGGGCCCGGGACAGGCGACCGAGGAAAGCCAGCCACTCGCCCAGGCTGTGGTCCTTGGCCAGGGCGTCGAAACGCTCGGCGCGGTCGAGGAAGACGCGCGCCGGGTCGGGCAGGCGGATGGCGGGAACGTCGCCCGCGGGAGTGATGGTGAAGACTTTGGAGGTCATGGCAGAGAAAGGAGAAGGGGCGCCGGGATGATGACCCGGGCGCCCCTTGAGCGCAAGCTGAACAAACGAACTAGGCAAGGCCGGGCGCCGGCTTGAATGTCAGGCGGATCTGCGGCTGCTCGTTGTGCGGGGTCGGGCTGGGGGGCTTGCTTGCAATGCGCGTTTCTTGTCTTCAGATGTGGCATTCATTTGCCCGACCGTCCAAGGCAATAGCCCGGATTCGCTACGGCGTACCGGTATTGGGACACTCCGCTCCAGCCTTGCCTGGGCGCGCTGAACCAACCTATAGTTCGCCACATGCCATGGTCGTGTCGCAACGCCACGGTCTACAAACCTTCGGTCACCTGAACCCATGCCACGCTGCCTTGCGCACTTCCGCAGTACCCTCGTCCTGCTCTTCCTGAGTTGGCTGACGCCAGTCTTGGCCAGTGAAAGCGTCCCTCTCTTCCACATCGACTCACCGACACATGTTGGACGCATACTGCGGGTGGCTCTGACGGCAGACGAACGCCATCTGGTGACCGCGGGCTTCGACCACACGGTGCGCCTCTGGGAAACGGCCAGCGGACGTCCTGTGCAGCGCTGGGTTCTGCCGAATGGCGACGACCGCATCCATGCTTTGGCGCTTTCCCCTGACGGCGAATGGCTGGCCGTGGGCGGCGACGTAAGCAGCGCCGGCGAAGGCGCCGTACTCGTCATCGCCTTGCGCACCGGTCAGATCGTTCGTGCGCTGGGTCGTCTCCATGCCCGTGTCGGCAGCCTCGCCTTCTCTCCCGACGGTAGCCTGCTGGCGATCGGATTTGCAGGACCCAGGGAAGTCACGCAAAGCGCCGTCGGCGACCTCGCCGGTTTGATCGCCTCCGCCCATGTCGGGGGCAACGCGATCGAGACCGGCTTGCGCATCTACCGTACGACGGACTGGCATGAGGTTTTTGCCGACCCGCTGAGTAGCGGTGTCGTCAGCGACCTTGCCTTTGGTCCCGGGGGGCGCTTGGCGGTAGGGACTCAGGAAGCGCCTGGGCTGGGGCAAATCGCCGTCTATGCTAACGAAGGAGGACGCTTCCTTCGTGTGGCCAGGGCCGACATTCAACGCCACAGCGCTTCCCGCCTGGCCTGGGCGGCGGACGGCCACGGCCTGGAACTGGCCGGCAGTGGGATCTACTCGGCGGCCGACCTCGCCGAACAGCGAGGTAGTATGCAACTGCCCGAGGGCCAGCCCCTAGGCATCATCCGCCGCGCCTCCGCGGGTCGCTACTGGCTGGCCGCTTCTGCCGAAACAGGCGGCCCGGGGTTCCTGCGCGTCTATGATGCGGGTGGATTGCTCGCGCTCCATCACGAAAGCCGCCTTCCCGATGCGGTGATCAACGATCTCGTCGCCTTCGCCGATGGCCGCGTGGCCTACGTCAGCGACAACGGCAGTGTCGCGCTCTTGGAGGCGAACGGAACGATTCGCTGGCGTCACGCTGCCAATGCCGTCGCCCTGCGCACCCAGCCGGACCGTCTGCGGGTATCGACTGACGGAGAATGGGTCAGCCTTCCCTACGAAGGCCGCGAGGGCATACAGGACACTGCCTTTCATCTGCCGAGTGGGCGATTTTCTCCGGTATCCGCGATTTCTGGCTGGCGAGAGCCCCTGACTGGACGGCGCGGACTGAATTTGCTGGCGTGGCGGAATTCCGCCAATGGATCCGCCAATGGCAACTATTTCCCCTTCAAGAGTCGGGGCGAGCGCTCCCTGTCGGCCACCGTGCATTCCGCTGTCGATAATTTTTACTATGGCAGCGATGCCGGGCGGCTCTACAAGGCGACTGCCGGAGTGCCCTCCGGGCCCCGCTATCCGGCCCGACAGAGCCTGATGATGTGGGTCCGGCAATTGGGAGCCGACGTGGTTGGCATCAACCTGATCGAATCCAGAGATATTGTGATCGTTGCGACCGCTGACGGACTTCTGCGCGTCATTCGCGGCCGCGATGGGGTTGTCCTACTGACGTACTACTTGCAGCCTAACGAGCGCAAGTGGCTTGCAATCGCCGAAAACGGCTACTACGACGCCAGTACCGGAGGTGAGGACCTGGGGGGCTGGGTAGTGAGCCAAAACGCAGCGCAACTCCCCGAATTCTTCCCCATGTCCCGCTTCAGGACCCAGTTTCTGGCCCCGGGGCTTGCCCGCGAAGTCCTGGCCCGAGGCGATGTCGCCGCTGCCGTTCAGGCTATAGCCTCCGAGCGAGGCGGGTCGTCACCGCCGCCGGTTGCGCTTACCGTCCCGTCCTCCCCAGCCGAAATATTGCCCCCGGAATCAGTCGCCATCGCCGCCCCCCAGCTCGATCAGCTGCCACCGACCGTGGACATCCTCAGCCCCGGATTCGAAGCCACGGCCACTCAGCCTGGCCTGACTATCAAACTGCGCGTGCATACCCCTCCCGGAGCCCCCGTTACCCGACTCTACAGCCGGGTCATATCGGCTGGCCGCACGGCCCGCGGTCTGCACGCCAATGTGGCAAGCGAAGAGCAGATGCTGCACGTGCAGATCCCGCCGGAAGATGCCGAAATCCAGATCGTCGCCGAAAATCGCTGGGGCAGTTCCGTGCCCAAGGTCGTGCGGGTACGCTACGCCGGGCAAAAGACCGCTATCGGCCGTGGCACGCTGCGCATCCTGGCGATCGGTGTTTCGGAATACGACAACCCCCGCTACCGTCTCAACCTGGCAGCCAAAGATGCGCGGGATTTTGGCCAGCTTTTTTCCGGTCAGCAGGGACGCTTGTACGAAAAGGTGGAATTGCACTTGCTGACCGATCGTGAGGCCGGGAAACTGGCAACCGAAAAGGCGCTAGACGGTCTCGTCGGATTGGTCAGGCCCGAGGACACCACCTTTGTCTTCCTGGCCGGACACGGCATCAACGATCCGCGCAGCGGCTACTACTTCATGGGTCGCGACGCTGACCTCAAGCGCCTTCCCGACACCGGCGTGTCTTTCCGCAAGATTCGCCAAGCTCTGGCCGAACTTCCGGGGCGCAATCTGCTCTTCGTAGATACCTGCCATGCGGGTAACGTCCTCGGCGGGTTGGCGACCGGCTTCACCCGCAACAACTCCGCGGCAATCAATGAAATTGCCAGTGCCGAGAACAACATCATCGTCTTCGCCTCGTCTTCGGGAGACCAGGAATCTCTGGAGAACGCAGATTGGGGAAACGGGGCCTTCACCAAGGCGCTCATCGAGGGCCTGCGAGGCGGGGCCGATTTCAAGCGCCGCGGGCGCGTTACCTACAAGCAGCTCGACGCCTACGTCGCCGATCGGGTGGCAGAACTGACCGAGGGCCTGCAAACTCCGGTCACCCCCGTGTTGTTCACGGTGCCCGACTTCCCTATCGCCGAAGTCGCCCGCTGATCCCACACCCCGGGGGGCCAGCCTTACTACCTGGCGAGGGCGCCCCTGAGAAATTCGACGCCTAGGGCCTTGCCTCTCCTATTGACCAGACCATTTCCTCGGTCTTCGAATACACCCAGCAAGGCGCCGACAAATTTGATCTGAGGGTGGCGGTAGGAATTTCAGAGCCAATTCAAGGGGTATCTGGGGCCATTGAAGGGAGCGCCCCCGCGACGCCAAGCTGGACGAACCGTCCTGGCCGAAGGCCGCGAATTACAGGAGGGGGCCGAGCCCGCAAACTCGACCCATCCCGCTTTACTTCCCCGTCACCTGCCGGTACCAACCCCGGTGATGCTGTTTGGCCCAGGCCCGGGTTACCGTCCCGTACCACATGGCGCGGAGGGTGCCCTTGACCCAGATGGCGGCGTACACATGGACCATGATGAGGGCGATCACCACGGCGCCGGTGGCGGCATGGACGACGGCCCCCAGGCGCACCAGGGTGATGTCGAAGCCGAAGTAGGCGCGCCAGATGAGGATGCCGGACACCGTCATCAACAGCATGCAAAGGGCCAATGCCCAGAAGAGCGCCTTCTGGCCGCCGTTGTATTTGCCCTGTTCCGGCATGGCGTGATCATCGCCATTGACCATCTCTCCGACTCTTGAGAGCCATGCCTTGTCGGCCGGCGTCATGGCGTTGAGATGCTTGAAGCGCAGGAAGAGGGCCAAAAAGCTCACCGCCATCAGCACGCCGATGAAGGGGTGCAGGATACGGGCCCAGACTCCGCCGCCAAACAATTGGGTCAGCGGGAAGAAGGCGGGGTGGAAGAAGGCCAGACCGGAGAGGGCGAGCAGGATGAAGCTGATGCCCACCACCCAGTGATTGGCCCGCTCGGACGCCGAGTAGCGTTGCAGGTCTTTGGGATCGCGGATCATGGTGTCGCCTCCGTAGGGCCGCCCCAAGGAGGCGACGATTCAACGACATGGAAGCCGCTCGGCGGCTGAACCGAAATCACCCCTTTCCGCGGGAAAGGGGACGGGGGACAGGTCTTCATAGATCCTCCTTTTCGATCTCGTCCTCAACCTCCTTGGAGACCTCGTTCGGCCCCTTGGTGACGTAGTGGAAGAGGCTACCCAGGGCCACCCCGGCCAGGGCCAGCGTGGCGAGGGGTTTGCTGAACCCCTTCCACAGGGACACCAGCGGGCTGATCGACGGATTGGCCGGCAGACCGGCGTACAGGCTGGGCTGGTCGGCGTGGTGCAGCACGTACATCACATGGGTGCCACCGACCCCTTCCGGATCGTACAGCCCGGCCTTGTCGAAGCCCCGCTCCTTGAGATCGGCGATCCGATGCTCGGCGTAGTCCTTCATGTCCTCCTTGCTGCCAAACTGGATGGCCCCGGTCGGGCAGACCTTGGCGCAGGCCGGCGCCTGATTCACCGCCACCCGGTCGGAGCACAGGGTGCACTTGTAGGCCTTGCTGTCCTTCTTGGAAATGCGCGGGATGTTGAAGGGGCAGCCGGTGACGCAGTAGCCGCAGCCGATGCAGTTTTCCTGGTGGAAATCGACGATGCCGTTG
>DAORDK010000109.1:0-10628 GCA_035345935.1 Rhodocyclaceae bacterium
GCAACTTCTGCAACAAGCTGTGGAACGCCACCCGCTTCGTGCTGATGAACGTCGACGGCCACGATCTGGCCCTTGACCACCAGCAGCAGGCCGACGGTGCCTGCCCGGCGCCCGCCGGCGAGCCGCGCTTGAAGTTCAGCTTCGCGGACCGCTGGATCGTCAGCCTGTTGCAGCGGGTCGAAGCCGAGGTCGAGCAGCATTTCACCGACTACCGCTTCGACCTCCTGGCCCACGCCATCTACAAGTTCGTCTGGGACGAGTTCTGCGACTGGTACCTGGAAATCGCCAAGGTCGAGATGCAGCAGGGCGACGAGGCCGCCGCCCGGGGCGCCCGCCGCACCCTAGTGCGCGTGCTGGAAGCCATCCTGCGCCTCGCCCACCCCCTGCTGCCCTTCATCACCGAAGAACTGTGGCAGACCGTGGCCCCCATCGCCGGCAAGAAGACCCACGACTCCATCATGCTGGCCCCCTACCCCCGTTCGGAGCCCAGCCGCATCGACGCTGCCTCTGAGGCCAAGGTCGAGCGCCTCAAGGCCCTCGCCTACGCCTGCCGCAACCTGCGGGGCGAGATGGGCGTCTCGCCGGCCCAGCGCATGCCGCTCCTGGTGGCCGGCGGCGGTGACGACATTTCCGAGTTCGCCCCCATCCTGCAAGCTCTGGGTAAGCTCTCCGAGGTACAAATCGTGGGCGACATGCCGGCCGATGCCCTGGCGCCGGTGGCTGTCGTCGGCGATGCCCGTCTCATGCTCAAGGTGGAAATCGACGTCGCCGCCGAACGCGAACGCCTGACCAAGGAAATCGAGAAACTGGAAAAGCAGATCGCCAGCGACAACGCCAAGCTGTCCAACGAAAGCTTCGTCGGCCGCGCTCCTGCCGCCGTAGTGGAGCAGACCCGGCAGCGAGTGGCCGAATTTTCCGCCACCCTGGAAAAGTTGCAGCTTCAGCTTGCCAGACTTGGCTAAACCCGGAGACCCCGATGCAAGACAACCGCAGCTTCTTCACCAAGGTGTTCACCGCCTTGATGATCTTTTCCTTTCTGGTCGGCGTGTGCTCCGTCGCGTTCATTACCGCCTGGCCCTGGGAAAAGGACAATCCGGCCTGGAAGCCCGACTTCCGCCTGGTGGTGGCCTGCGGGGAAAAAAAGGAAGCCTGTGGCATCGCCTGGAAGGAACTGAGCGACGCCCGCAGCCAGGGCCGCGTCTCCGGTCTGGCCCTCGCTGGCAATGCTGGCGAAATCGAGGAGCCTGCCAACTGGCTGCGCTGGAAGCAGGATAGCGGTGTCTATGAGGTCAAGGCATCGTCCTGGCACTTCCAGACCACTGTCCGCTACCGCATCGAAAACGACGCGCCGCTCCTGGTCGCCTACCAGGATGTCGACGTCGGCCGAGCCTTTACCTACGCCATGGGCGCCGCCATATTCATGATGGTCGGACTGTATCTGCGCAAGCTGCGGGGCTGATCAGTCGCGGCCTTCGGCCAGAGTCAGGGCCAGTTGCAAGGTCTTGCCCTCGCGCAGGATGCCTAGGGTCACCCGATCGCCGATCTTCTTGCCGCCCAGGATGCGGTCGATGTCGGTCGAATTGAAGACCGGGACGCCGTCGATGGACTGGAGCACGTCGCCCAGCGCCACGCTGCCATCGCGACCGACCTTCGAGCCCCGCAATCCGGCCTGGGCTGCTGGCGAACCGGGGGCGATGTCGAGGACCAGCACTCCTTTGACCCCCATCTGCTGCAGGACCACCGCGCTCACCCGATCGATGACGTTGAATCCGGCAGTCGGACGGCGGTAATAGCCGAAGGCGATCAGTTCGGGAACCACCCGGTTGACGGTATCCACCGGGACCGAGAAACCGATGCCGGCGCTCGCCCCCGAGGGACTGTAGATGGCGGTATTGACCCCAATCAACCGCCCGGCACTGTCCAGGAGGGGCCCGCCCGAATTGCCGGGATTGATCGCCGCGTCGATCTGGATGAGGCGGTGGATGGCATTGCCGTCCTCGCCGTCTATCGATCGGTTGAGCGCCGAAATGACCCCGGTGGTGAGCGTATGATCGAATCCGAAGGGATTGCCGATCGCCAGTACCTTCTGGCCGACCTGGAGGTCGGCACTGGCCCCGAGGGGCAGTGGCGCTGGGCGGCGATCCGGAACCGCGATCTTAAGAACTGCCAGATCGTGATCGGGGCTCACACCGACCAATTCCGCTGCGAACCCCCGCTGGTCGGACAAGCGCACTTGAGCGCCCCGGGCTCCGGCAACCACGTGATAGTTGGTGACGATGTGCCCCTGATCGTCCCAGACGAACCCGGATCCGGTTCCTCGCGGAACTTCCCTGACGTTCATCGTCCACAGGTTGATGACCCGATCCAGGGTCGTGATGTAAACCACCGAAGGACTCGCCTTCCTGAAGATGGCGATGGTGGAATTCTCTTCCGACGTCAGCGGCCCCCGCGGGGTTACCGCTCGAACATCGACTTCACGAGGGGCGGGTGACTTGGCATGGGCGGGATGGCCGGCGGCCAGCTCCGCCATGACCAGCATCGCCACCAGGGCAAGCTGGCCGAAAGGAACGAGGCGCATGATCGACTATTGGCATGTGAGCGAAGGCCGGCAAGCATACCGCATTCCCGCGTCCCGCAGCCCAGGCGAGCTCCCCGGACCTATTTGAGGGACAGAATGTAGGCAATGACATCGGCGCGAGCCGCGGGATCCGGCAACCCGTCATACTTCATCTTGCCGCCTGGAACGATCTTCTTCGGGGCGGCAATATAGGCATCGATCTTGTCTGGCGCCCAGGTGATCCCGCTCTGCTTCATCGCGTCCGAGTAACCGGCAAAATCGGCGACGCTACCCGCCCTGCGGCCGCTTACGCCGGTGAGGGTCGGCCCCTTCTTGTTCTTGCCGGGGACTGCGCTATGGCAATCGCCGCATTCCTCGGCAAACACGTCGGCTCCCCGCTTGCTGTCGCCGAGCGCCTGGGCGGTTCCTGCGGCGACGAGGAGCAGGGTGCAGAAAAGTCTCTTAATCGTCATGCGTTTCCTCCGTTAAATGGCAGTCCAGAGAAACAGCATCCAGGTGTTATTGTCGCTGGCCCGACGATCGTTGCCATTGTCGTCGATGTAGTGGCTGCCGCCGTTGAAACGACTGTATCCGGTGTATTGCACGCCGAGGCGGACATTGGCCCACGGAGCACCCCAGGAGGACTCCTTGCCCCAGGGCGTCCAGTCAGCCTGAAGCATGTATCCGGAAGTATTGGGCTTGGCGTTGTAGGCGCTTTCTCCGTAAAGGCCGCTATCCGCCGTTCCGCGCACGGCGAAAAGGCTGCCGGTGACGCCCCAGGTCTGGTTGTAGTGGTAGGACAGGGCGACTCGGGCATTATCCAGGGTGTCCCGAAGATGCTCAGAGGCCAGGGCCGTATTGAAGGTGTAGTTGTATCTCTGCCATTCCTTTACGTAACTCGCGTTGAGGGTGACGATGTGCTCGCGATTCCCCAGAAACTGGTAACTCGCGTCGACCCCGAGGTCGCGGAAGCGGTCGGCGGTTCCCGGATCGCCCACGTTGCGAATGCCCGCGTTAAAGCCGAAGACGCCAAGCGAAAAATTGTCCCGTTTGCGATCGTTGAAATAGGCAAACCGCCAATACACTCCCGGACCCTTGAAGCGTCCCGGATCGATCCCAGGCGTCGTCGGGCTGTCGGTATTGATGCGATTGACGCCTGATGGCGATAGAGAATTGTAGATACCCAGCTCGCCGTAGAAATGGTTGTCCCAGAGCGTGTAGGCGTTCAGCCCGAGGACTCCTCCGGCGAGATTCTCGACGAGCGGACTCGCCCCCGTTCCGAATCCGAAGTCCGAGCTAGTATAGGGAAACCGCCATTGACCCAGGGTATTGAAGGGATCGGTCAGGGTAGGATTGCTATTCAGCGAGACCCCGACGATCCCTTCCTGGCCGCCGAGCTTCAATTCCCGCGCATAGCGAATGTCGAGCTGATCGAGGGAAGACTTGCGTTCGAAGCCCGCGTAGGTGGACTGGACAAAGGCGCCGATGTTGTCGGTCAGACGGCCCGCCAGGAAGAGCGAGGCCTCCTGCACACCTCCATTGTGATTGTCCTCGCCATGGAGAGCGGGATCCGGCGCCGGGTTGTCCTTCGCCGTGCGCGTCCAGTTGGCCACCAGCATCGCCGACAGGGGGACCTTGGTTCCCTGGCCGTCACTGTCCGTGTAGCCGCCTAATTTGAACTTGATTCCGTAAGGCGTGAGCTGTGGGCCGAATCCGCCCACATGACACGCTGCGCAATCGGACCCGGTCTGACGGGCATAACTTGGAACTGCGTGAGCCGTGGATCCGAGACCGGTTGCCAGGAGCAGGCCGACCATCAGCCCGGTCGCACGCCGCAGTCCCAGGGCGAGAATTCTTGTCGATTTCATGAGGTGTCCTCGAAAGGAGGGGTCGAGATGCCGTCCGGGCAGCGACCCGGAACTTCCGGCGAGCACTGTAGAACCGCATAGCTTGCGAATCCCTGACGAACTTTCGAATTGGCTAATATTCCGACGTCAGGTCTTCGCAAGCTTTTCCGCCGCACCATTGTGTCTTCCAAAACTCCGGGAGCAGGCGATGGCGAGCATCTGGCAGCGAATATGGGCGAGGAAACCCTGGACCCGATTTCTTGCGGTCGAGGCCCTGCTCTTCATGACTATCGGCGGCTTGGTCGCCGGGACCGGAAAGGTCGCTCTCGATCACACCAATACCCTGGAGTTCTGCACCTCTTGCCACGAGATGCGCGAAAACAACTACAAGGAGTACAGCCACACCATCCACGCCCGCAATCGCACCGGCGTCAAGGCCATCTGCTCGGACTGCCACGTTCCGCACGAATTCGTCGATACCTTAGTGCGCAAAGTCCAAGCCGCGAACGATGTCTATCAGCATTTCGCCGGGCGCATCGATTCCCCAGAAAAATTCGAAGAGCATCGGCTGGAGTTGGCCAAGAAGGTCTGGCGGCGGATGAAGGAGACCGATTCGAGGGAATGCCGCAACTGTCACGATACGGGGGCCATGGCTTCCGAACTGCAGGGAAAGACCGCGCAAAAACAACACCAGAAGCTCAGGGAGGGAGACAGGACCTGCATCGACTGCCACTACGGCATCGCCCACAAGGAACCCGACGGAGGGGTGGAACCACGGGATGCGACCGGCACTGGCTCCTGAAATCGAAACGGGCTATTCTCAGCGCGGGAGATAAGCAATGCGCATTCTCGTCGTCGAAGACGACAGCCTGGTCGCCAGCGGCCTCAAACAGGGACTCACCCAAGCCGGCTATACGGTCGACCTCGCCGGCTCGGCCGAGGAAGCCGGTCAGTGCCTGCAGGGCGAAAATTTCGACCTGGCCATTGTCGACATCGGTCTCCCCAAGGCAGACGGACTGTCGTTCATTCGCGGTCTGCGCAGTCGCGGCAACACTCTGCCGGTCCTGGTCCTTTCCGCCCGTGGCAGCATGGAAGATACCGTCAGCGGTCTCGACGTCGGCGCCGATGACTATCTCGCGAAGCCTTTTCGGCTGCCGGAACTCATCGCTCGAATCCGCGCGCTGATCCGCCGCTCCCACGCGGTTGCCGATGCCTGTCTGCGGCACGACGGTCTGATGCTCGACACCAGGAGCCGGACCGCGACGCTCCGTGGCCAGTCCGTCGAATTGACGAACCGCGAATGGGCGATTCTGGAAATCCTGTTGCTCGCCTCGCCTAGCGTCGTGAGCAAGGAGAGGCTGGCCCAATCGCTTGCAGGATGGGACAAGGACATCACCCCCAATGCGGTCGAGGTCCACGTTTCCCGGCTACGAGGCAAACTTGCCGCCGGGCAGATCGAGATCCGTACGGTACGCGGAATCGGGTACCGCATCGACGCGGCTAGGCGATGAAACCCTCGCGCTTTTCGGCGCTCGGACTTCGCCAACGGCTCCTTCTGGCCATCCTTCTTCCGATGACCGCCGTCTTTGCGATCAGTGTCGTTTTCGACTATCGCCTTGCCAAAGCGACGGCAGACGCCGCCTTCGATCAGTCCTTGGCCGATGCGGTCCTCGATATCTCGTCCCACATACAGGCCGGATCCGACGAACTCAGTCTGGAGCTCTCGTCGGAAGCAGAAGCCATGCTGCGCACCGATTCCAGCGACAAGATCTACTTTGCGGTTCGCGACGGAAACGGGCATCTCCTGGCCGGCGACAGCGACCTCCCCTTTCCCGCCGTCAGGCCCCTGGATCAACCTCAATTCCACGATCTCCAGTTTCGCGGCGGCTGGACCCGGGCCGCCGTTCACCAAGTCGATTCGGCTTCCGGAACCATCACGATTGCTGTGGCGGAAACCTTGACCAAGAGGAATCGCGCAAGCCGACGAATCTTGGTTGCGATGATCCTCCCGAGCCTTGCCCTGATAGTCGCCACTCTCCTGGCCGTCTATTTCGGAGTACGCCGCGGGCTTGCCCCCCTGGATGCGGTGGAGCGCGAGATTGCCTCCCGCTCGCCGCGGGATCTCCACGAGTTCGATGCCAATGCCGTTTCACGGGAGCTCAGACCCATCCTCGCTCGCCTGAACGGCCTCTTTGGGATGCTGCGAGAAGCTTCGGCCGCGCAGCAGCGCTTTCTTGCAGATGCCGCCCACCAGTTGCGTACACCCTTGGCAGGCCTGCAGACCCAACTCGATCTCGCCAGCGCCGAAGGCAGGTTCGCCGACGACGAGGATCGCCTCGCCAGAATACAGGAGGCAACCGACCGCATCGGACACCTCATCGACCAATTGCTCTTGTATGCGAGAGCCGAGCCGGCAACCGTCGCGACGCAGGCCTTCGAACCGGTACACCTCGACCGTCTGGCGGAAAATTCCGCCACAATCTTCCTAGATCGCGCCCTCGGAAAGGGTATCGACCTCGGGTACGAAATCGCGCCGGCAACCGCGTGGGGCATTCCCTGGATGCTGCGCGAAGCCTTGGCCAATCTCATCGACAACGCAATCTGTTATACGCCAGCGGGCGGGACGATCACCGTGCGGAGCCTCGCCAAGGGCGAGCAGGCGCGTTTGGAGGTCGAGGATGATGGCCCGGGAATTCCTCTTGACGAGCGCCAACGCGTATTCGAGCGCTTCTACAGAATTCCCGGGAGTCCTGGCGAGGGCTGCGGGCTCGGACTATCGATAGTTCGCGAAATCGCCGAAATTCACGGAGCATCCCTTGAAGTCGACTCTCCGGAAACGGGAGGTTTGTGCATAAGCCTGTGCTTCGCGACAAAGGCGGCAACCCCCTAGCGCCTGCCTTCCAGGCGGGCCGCCTCGTCTGAACTGCCGTCTACCAACCGGACCCAGATCAATCCGCGCAACGCATTGCCCAGGAGAAATGGGCGGGCCAGGTCCTCCGGAACGAGCACCGATTCCCGGGCGCGCCCGGAGGCGAGCAACTCGGCACGCAGCACCCCCGGCAAGGCGCCGCTTTCCACCGGTGGCGTCAGGAAGAGATCGTCGCGGGGAACGAATACGTTACTCCGCGCCCCTTCGACCACCTCGCCCCGACGATTGAGAAATATCATGTCGAAAACTTCGGGTTGGTCGACGATCCGTGCCAGGGCGCGTTCGTAGGCCCTGCGGACCGAAGTCTTGTGGCGGCGCAGCGGATCGTTGCCGTCGATAGTTTCCTTCGCCAGACGAGCCAAGCGTTCTCCGACAGGCTCCGGCGCCAGGGAAGCCCAGGAGACCTCCGGTACTCCCGCCTTGCCCAAGGTCAGGCGTACCCGCCAGACACCGGTGGAAGGGCAACGGTCCAGAGCGGCAACGATGTGCTCCCGGCGATAGGGAAAACCAAACCAGGCGGCCGAGTGCTCAAGCCTTGCCAGATGGCCCGCAAGGCGCGGATACCCCCCCTCCTCCCGGCGGAGCGTCTCGATCAGGACCAAGCCGGGATCATGGTCGACCACGAACGCCGCCTTGAGATCGCACTCCCTGAGTTCGGCAGTCGCATCCGAATCGGCGACGATGCCGCTGCCCACTCCCAGAGTGCCGCTTCGGTCGGGCGCCAACTCCAACGTCCGGATCGCGACGTTGAGGCGCGCACCTCCGCGCGGATCGAGCCAGCCCAGGGAGCCGGTGTAGAGTCCCCGCCGGCCTTCCTCGACCTCCCCGGCAATCTGCATGGCGCGAATTTTTGGCGCTCCGGTCACCGAACCACAGGGAAACAGAGCTCTCAGAATGGCCGCTGTTCCCACCTGCGGCGCTCGTGCGGAAACCTCCGAGACCATCTGCCACACCGTCGGATAGGCCTCGATTTCGAAAAGGCGGTCCACCCGGACGCTTCCGGTCTCGGCAATTCGACCGAGGTCGTTGCGCAGGAGGTCCACAATCATGAGATTTTCCGCTCTGTCCTTCTCGGAAGCGCTCAGAGCCTCCGGTTGCTGATCCCGGGGAGCGGTCCCCTTCATCGGCCGGGTTACCAAACGCTCACCCCAGCGCTCGACGAAAAGCTCCGGAGAAAGCGAAACGATGGCGGCTCCGCCGCAGCGGACGAGACCGCCATACCGGACAGGTTGACGGAGGCGCAGCGCCGCATATAGGGCAAGGGGGTCGCCGAACCAGACGAATCGCCGCGTAAAGGTGAAATTGACCTGATAGCAATCGCCGGCCGCGATGTAGTCCTGGATGCGCCCAACCCGCCGGCGGTGTTCGTCTTCGGCCAGCCCCGGCGTGAGGCCGCCGATCCCGGCGATACGGGCCTCGGGTTCGAGGTCGGCGAGCCCCGCTTGCAGCCAGGCTTCGGCCTCCTCAGGACCAAGCGCGCGACGGTCGTCGAAGCGCCAGAATCTGGCCAGGATACCGGTCTCCGCTGACGCGGGCGCGGTGCATGGTTCTAGGGCATGACCCAGTTCGTAATTGAGCGCAGCGACCCAATGGCCTGCACTCTGCCGTGCCAAAATCGCTTCGACTTCGGCGAGACTCAGGCAGATGACCGATTCGACCAGACCGGTGAACAGCCAAGCTGCCGGCTCTCCGGGAGCCGCCCCCCTATCCTCCAGGAAGGCGAAGTCAGCGGCGTTTATTTGCGCTTCAGGAAAAATTCGAAAACGCGGTTGTCTTCCCGCTGCTCCAGCAGTTCGTTACCCGTCTGACGAGAGAAGGCCGCAAAGTCCTTGATCGCCCCGGGGTCGGTGGCCAGCACACGCAAGATCTGGCCAGTCTCCATCTCGGCGAGGGCCTTCTTGGTCCGCAGGATGGGGAGGGGGCAATTCAGCCCCTTGACGTCAAGTTCGCGGTCGAATTCCATGGTACGCGCCCAGAATTTCGGAAAGGCGCATATCTTACCGCTACCAGCGGCGTTTTTCCTTCATCTCGTCTTCCTGGCGTTTTTTCATCTCCCGAAGACGGGCGTCGATCACGGACAGCTCGTAGAAATTGGCATCGCCGGCCCGCTGGGCCAATTGCAACTGCTCCACCGCCGCCGGAGTCTGCCCCTGGAGCGCGAAAACCTCGGCCAGGGCACGGTGTTGCTGTGCCCGACGCCCCAGACCCGCGTAGCTCTCCGCCCGCAGCTTGTGCAGCCGCACGTCCTCGGGATAGAGCTGAAGCTGGCTTTCGGCGAACTGGAGGGATTCGGCATAACGTTTCTGGCTGGTCAGCGCATCGCCATAGCCATACACCAGCGCGTAGTTGGTCGGAAAGCGCGTCATGGCGTCGCGATAGACCGCCAGGCCGCCCGCCGCATCGCCCTGGCCGATGCGCGCATCGGCCAGCAGGTGGTCGATCATGGGCGACTGGGCCTTAAGCTTCTTCAAGGCATCGATCTGCGCCTCCGCCCCCACCCAATCGCGATTGCGCCCCAGGGCGACGGCGAGACCGAAGCGGGCGGCCGCTTCCGAGGCAAATTTGCGGTCCCCGACCAGCGCCTGCAACTCCTTGACGGCCTCGCCCGGCGTCCCCTGCTTGGCGCGCAGCTTGGCCCGCACCAATTGGAAATCCAGGCTATCGGGAACCTGGCGATAGGGAACCGCCTGCTCGCGGTTCTGCATATCGGAAATCCGCTCGCCGGTGACCGGGTGAGTCCGCAAGTAAACCGGAGCGTTGTTTTCATAGACACGGGAAGCGCGCTGCAGTCGCTCGAAGAACAATGACATACCGCGGACGTCGAATCCGGCCTTCTTGAGGACATCGAATCCCGACCGATCCGCCTCCCGCTCGAAATCCCGCGAATAACCCAGCTGGGCCGAAATCGCTCCTGCCTGGGCGCCGGCAATGGTGGCGCTGGCCACCTGGGAATTGGAGCGGGCTGCGAGCAGGCCGATGACCATGGCGAGCATGGTGCCCATCGACAATTGCTTCTCGCGCATCACCTGTCGGGCAATGTGGCGCTGGGTCACGTGGGAAATTTCGTGGGCAAGGACTCCCGCCAGTTCGGACTCGCTCTGGGAGGCCAGGAGCAGTCCGGAATTGACGCCGATGAACCCGCCGGGCATGGCGAAGGCGTTGATCGAAGGATCGTTCACCCCGAAGAAATAGAAACCGATCCCGGGATCGTTGCTCGCCGCCGCGAGACGGCCGCCAAGCTGATTCAGATAGGATTCGACGTCCGGATCGTCCAGATAGCTCGGGTCGCGCCAGC
>DAORDK010000110.1:0-10399 GCA_035345935.1 Rhodocyclaceae bacterium
GGCTTCGACCCAGGCGTCGCCGTTGTCGGCCTTGACGATCTTGAAGGGCATCAGGGCGATGTCCTTCTGGACTTCCTTCTCTTCGAAGCGGCGGCCGATCAGGCGCTTCACCGCGTACAAAGTGTTCTTGGGGTTGGTGACGGCCTGGCGCTTTGCGGGAGCGCCGCACAGGATCTCGCCGTCGTCGGTGTAGCCGACGATGGACGGCGTGGTGCGCGCGCCCTCCGAATTTTCGATGACCTTCGGGGTGCCGCCTTCCATGATGGCGACGCAGGAGTTGGTGGTGCCGAGGTCGATGCCGATGATCTTGCCCATGATGATTCCTTTTTTGAAAGCGTTCTGATTTCGATGTTCAGGATTTGGGGGCGCCGCCCCGGATTTCAAGTCGTCGGGACTTCCCTGGCCTTGGCCACCATGACCAGGGCGGGACGAAGGGTGCGCTCGGCGATCAGGTAACCCTTCTGCAGTACCGTCACCACGGTATTGGGTTCCTGGTCGGCTTCGAGCATACCGATGGCCTGATGCTTGTGGGGATCGAATTTCTCGCCTAGGGGGTTGATTTCCACCAGGGCGTTCTTTTCGAAAGCCGAAACGAGCTGCTTGAGCGTGATCTCGACGCCGGAGCGCAAACTCTCCACGGTCTGTTCCTGGGTCGAGAGAGCAGCTTCCAGGCTGTCTTTCACGGCCAGCAGTTCGCCGGCGAATTTCTCCACTGCGAATTTGTGGGCCTTGGCGACGTCTTCCTGGGCTCGCCGCCGCACATTTTCAGTCTCCGCTTTGGCGCGCAGCCAGGCGTCGTGGTGCTCGGCGGCTTTGAGTTCAAGATCGCGCAGTTGCTCGGTCATGCTGGGCAGGGTGTCGACGGCGGGGATCGGGTCCTCGGTCACCGGCGGGGGTGGGGTCTCGGGGGCAGGCGCCGCCGCCTGCATCTCGGTGGGTGGCGCGGAGGAGGAAAGCTCGGCGCCCGGAACGGTAGCCTGGGCGTGATCGGTGTTGGACATGGGGATTCTCCGGAAAAACTGCTTGCTTAACTGGGGCCGGTCTTTTTGATTTCAAGGCCTGTAAGCAACATTTTCTCCGTGCTACGATGAAAAGACTTTGGCTGAATTTTCGCCGTGCTCTGCGGTCCCCATGAAAAACATCGGTAAATACAAGGTCGTCAAGGAACTGGGCAAGGGCGCCACGGCGACGGTGTATCTGTGCGACGACCCCGATACCCAGCAACAGGTAGCGGTCAAATTGGTCCGTTTCGGCAAGGATAACGCGGCGATGTCCCGCCGGCTGCGCAAGCTGTTCCAGACCGAAGGCGTGACGGCCAGCCGTCTCGACCACCCCAACATCGTCCGCATCTACGATGCCATCGTCGAGGATGACTACGCCTATCTGGCGATGGAGTACGTCGAGGGCGAATCCCTGGAGAAGCACTGCCGCATCGACAAACTGCTGCCCATGCACCGGGTGGTGGCCATCATCTTCAAATGCTGCCTCGCCCTCGACCACGCCTACCGCCAGGGGGTGATCCATCGGGACATCAAGCCGGCCAACATCATGCTGACCGCCAACGACGAGCCCAAGATCGCCGATTTCGGGCTGGCTCTCAACCTCCAGAAGGACATGGACCGGGATTCGACCTTCATCATGGGGGTGGGGTCGCCGGCCTACATGTCGCCGGAGCAGATCAAGGGCTACGCGCTCAACCAGAAGACCGACCTCTATTCCCTGGGGGTCGTGCTCTTTCAGATGCTCACCGGCCGCTTGCCCTTCCGGGCCAACAATCAGGCCACCCTGGTCTACAAGATCATCAACACCGACGCGCCGCCCGTCACCGCGCTCAATCCCAGTCTGCCCGAGTCGGTCAATCCGATCATCAAGAAATCCCTCGAGAAGGATCTCTATACCCGCTACAAGAACGGTGCGGAGATGGCCAAGGATTTGTCGACGGTGCGCTTCCAGATCTGGGAGGAAGACGATACCGAGCAGGACATCCGCCATTTCGAAGCCTTGCGCAAGCTCGACTTTTTCACCGAGTTCGAGAATGTCGAGCTCTGGGAAGTCTTGCGGGTGGCCGTGTGGCGGGAACTGGCCTCGGGAGTCGCTATCGTCCGGGAAGGCGAGACCAGTCAGACTTTCGGCATCATCGTGCGCGGATTCGTCGAAGTCTCGATCCATGGACGGGCCTTGTGCCGTCTGGGAGCGAGCGAAGTGGTCGGAGAAATTGCCTATCTCCATCCCACCAACAAGACGCGGCACGCCTCGGTGGTGACCCTGGAGCCCACCCTTTTTCTGGAAATCAGTGCCTCGGCTCTGGCGCTGTCGTCGGAAGAACTGCTGGAGCGCATGCGCAATGGCCTCATCGCCAAGATGATAGACCGCATGCGCAAGGTCAACGAAATCGCGGCCGCCCAGGGGGCGCCCGCAGTCGACGTAGGAACCGGTTCGCTGTCCGGGGCCTCGCGCTCGAGCCCGGGGTCGGGGCTGGATCTGGAACTCGCCCCGATGTGAGGCCGGACTGGGCCGCCCCCGGGGAGTCGGCCTAGACCTTGAAGCGCCCGACCAGGTTTTGCAGGCCGTCGGCCAGTTGCCTCAAATCGTGGGCTGCGCCGGCAGTCTGCTCGACGGCCCCGTGATTGTCCCGGGCCATGCCGGCGATGGACTCGATTCCGCCGGCCACCTCGCCTGACGCCCGCCTCTGGTGGTCGGTCGCGTTGGCGATGGCGTCGAGGCCGTGGCCGACCTCGGTGACCGACCCATTGGTGGCCTCGAGCACGCTGGCTACGGAGCCGACGGCGGTCTGGCTCGATTCCAGGTGTTCCAGACCCTCGTCGATGGTGCGGCGGACGGCGACCGACTGGGCGCTGATCGTGGCTGTAATGGCGTCGATTTCGCCGGCGGCCCGGGACGATTTCTCGGCCAGCTTGCGCACTTCGTCGGCGACCACCGCAAATCCGCGGCCCTGTTCTCCGGCCCGCGCAGCCTCGATGGCGGCATTCAGGGCAAGCAGATTGGTCTGTTCGGCAATGTCCTTGACCTCGCGGGTCATGTGGGTGATCGCCTCGGTATTGCGAACGAACTCGCCGACCGATTCGGCCATTTCACGGACGGCCTTTTCGACTACATCCATCTCGCCCACCAGGGTGGTGAGATTGCGGCTGCCTTCCTGAGCCCGGGCGAGGCTCTCCTGGGACTGCCGCTGAACGTGGCCGGCATTGCTGGCGATGGCCGAGATGCTATCGACGAGCTGCTCGACGACGGCGGCCGCGGCACCGGATTGCTGATCCTGTTGGCGGGAACTTTGCGCGACGCGGTCGGCGCTGTCGGAGAGGAAGGCAACCTTGGCGGAAACCTGGGCGGCGGCGTCGCGCACCTGGCGGACCAGACCGCTGAAATTCTCCATCATTTCGTTGAATACCACCGAAGCCTGGCCCACCTCGTCCTGGCCGCGGACCGGCAGGCGCCGGGTGAGGTCGCCCTCGCCGCGGGCGATGTCCTCCAGGCCCTGGCGCAGATTGTCCAGAGGAACGGTGACGAAATGGCGGGTCAGCAGGAAGATGATGACCAGTAGGATGCCGATGACCAGCAAAGCGACTCCGGCAATCTTGAGGCGGAAATCGCTCACCGCCGATTCGACGGAATCGAGGGAGATCTTCATGCTCACCACGCCAAGGACGGTCCCTTCGGGAACCTGGTGGCAGGCGATGCAATCCTTGCCCAGATAATTCTTCGATGCCCGGGTGGGATTGATGACCTGCAGGTAAGCGCCCCCGGCCTGATGCTCGACCGAGGTGTGGGCTTTGCCGGTGGACATCACCTGGTTCTCGACCGCATCGAGTGCGCGGCCGGCCTTGCTGTCGGGACCGAAGAGCTTGACCACCGCTTCGCTGCGGGCTACGTGGAGATCCTTGATGATCGAGAGCTGCTTGATCTGGTCGAGGAAGACTTCCCGCTGCCCTACCGTGCCGGTGATCATCATGCCGGTCAGTCCGGCCATGGTCATTTCGTGGATGCTCTGGGCGAAATCCTCGGCCTGCCGGATGGCGGTGTCCCGATTGACCTGGGTGGCCCAGACGATGACTACCGCCCAGACAACAACCAGAACTACCCAAATCGCGGCCGACAGCCGCAGCCAAATCTTCCAGTCTGCTATGCGCATGGTCCCCAGCCCCTCGGCAATCGCCGCCGGATGCTTGGTCAGGCGGTCAGATCAATGTGGCTGATTGTGCCAGCCTCGCCACTTTCGCGCAAAGCAATTCCCGTACTGCGTAGCGATCCCAGGAGAGAAGCGTTGCTCCCGTAGAGATCGAACGGGGTTGCAACGGGGCTGAGCGAGAGGGCGCCGATTCCTGCCTGGGAGAGGGAGAGGCCCTTTCCTTCCGGGTCGGCGAGAGGATTCCAATAGCGCAATTGGGCAAACTGCGGGTCGTTCTCGTCTATCCAGGCATTGCCGTCCGCATCGAGGGCGGCGAGTTCGGAGAAACCGTCGCCGCTGGCGGGACCGAAGAGCTCGCCGCCGTGATCGATGGTGCCGTTGCCGTTGCGGTCGATGGCCAGGAAACCGCTCCCCGCCACCGGCGCGGCCAGGTGCTCGACCGTTCCGTCGCCGTCCAGGTCGAACGCAAAAGCTGTGGAATCCAACTGGGCGGCGTTACCCGAGAAATTGACGACCAGGGGGTCCTTCTGTTTCGCGGCTTCGCCCAGGCGCAGACTGACGCTGGTTTCGGTCAGGGTTTCCCGCTGGAGAGAGAAGGCGATCTGGAAGTCGATCGAGCGGCCATCGGCGGTCTTGATCGAGCCCGACGCACTGAAATCGAGTTGCTCGCTGCGAAAGGTGGTTTCCCGCAGGTCGTATTCGAGACCGAAACCCGCTGCGCGCCCACCGCTCTCCGTCGGCGGCGGAGCTTCGAGCGCGGGCGGCGCGTCGTCGCAGCGGAGCTTGCCGGGATCGAAGACCCGGATCGAACGGCCGGTGAGGGCTTCGACGATGAGCCGGATGATATTGAGGCGGGGATCGCAGTTCGAATCCTCGTCTTTCGCCTGGGCCGCGCGCCCCGCTGCGGAAATGTCGCCGGCAGGGTCGGCCTTCGGGGGTTCCTCTGGCGCATTCGGCAAGTGGACCCAGGCTCTGAGACGCTCTTCGCGGGTCTGGACTTCCATCCGGGAATAGGCGGCGGCGAGGTCGATCGAGGCGGAGGCGATACGCATGGCGGGTTCCCGGAAGCGCGTGGGATACCCTCTTCTACGGCACTCGCGTGCCAGGGTTTAGGGCCCGTCGGCAATCAATTTTGCGCGCCCAGATCCCGCGCCCGGCGGGCCGATTCGGCAAGGGCGGCAGCGTCGTCGCGGTCGCGGGTTGGCCACCCCGCCAGATGGCGCTCCACCAGGCTGGCCAGGGCCGCGATCCAGGCCGGTTCCTCGTTGAGGGCCGGAATGTAATGGAAAGTCTTGCCCCCGGCGGCGAGGAAGGAGGCCTTGCCCTCCAGGGCGATTTCCTCCAGGGTTTCCAGACAGTCGCCGACGAAACCGGGGCAGATCACATCCACCCGCTCGATGCCCGACCGGGCCAGCTTCTCCAGAGTGGGCGCGGTGTAGGGTTGCAGCCACTCCGCCCGACCGAAGCGGGACTGGAAGGTGACCAGGGCGCGGTCAGCGGACAGGCCGAGGCGCTCGGCCAGCAGGCGCCCGGTCTTCTGGCATTCGCAATGGTAGGGGTCGCCCAGGGTGAGGCTGCGGCGGGGGAGGCCGTGGAAACTCATCACCAGCCGGTAGCGCTCATCGGGCAGGCCGTTTGTCTGCCAGTGGCGCCGCACGCATTTTTCCAAGGCGGCCAGGTAGCCGGCGTCGTCGGGGAAACTACGCAGCGCGCGGACCTCGGGCTGGTTGCGGGCACTGGCGAGCCAGGAGGCAAGCTTGTCGACCACCGTGGCGGTGGTGCTGGCGGCGTACTGGGGATAAAGCGGAACCACCAGGATGCGGGTCGCCCCCTCGGCCTTCAGGCGATCGAGGACCGCCGGCAGGGAGGGCTGCCCGTAGCGCATGGCCCAGGCCACCGTAAGCCGGTGGCCGCCCTCGCCGAGAATGCCGCCCAGCAATTTGGCCTGGCGCTCGGTGTGTACCCTCAGGGGCGAACCTTCCGGAGTCCAGATCGACGCGTACTTGGCGGCCGACTTGGCCGGGCGGACGTTGAGGATGACCCCGTTGAGGATGGGCCACCACAGGACGCGCGGAATCTCGACCACCCGGGGGTCGGAGAGGAATTCCTTGAGGTAGCGGCGCAGGGCCGGGGCCGTGGGGGCCTCGGGAGTGCCCAGGTTGACCAGGACGACGGCGGTGCGGGGCGGCGTTCCGTGGCGGAACGCCGGCTCGGGGAGGTATCGGGGCATCAGAGCATGGGAAGAAATCGTAGCCAGCGGTCCGAGTGCGAGGCGGACGGAGCGCAACGACGAGACATATCGGGTTGATAGGCGAGGAGTGAGCACCGCCCAACGAAGCAATCGGATCGCGCAGTAGATTTATTCACAAGCTCTCAGATGCCTTGCTGGTAGGTGAGGGCGCTGGACAGCAGCCGCGCCGTGATGTCGACGATGGGGATCACCCGTTCGTAGGCCATGCGGGTGGGGCCGATGACGCCCACCGATCCGACCACCTGGCCGCCGACTTCGTAGGGGGCGGTGACGACGCTGCATTCGTCGAGGGGAGCGATCCCCGACTCGCCGCCGATGAAGATCTGGACGCCCTCGGCCCGCTGGGAGATGTCCAGCAGGCGCATCAGGCTCGAACGCTGCTCGAAGAGATCGAAGAGTTCCCGCAGGCGCTTCATGTTGGACGACAGCTCTTCGACGTCCAGAAGATTGCGTTCGCCCGAGATGACATAGGGGGCCGCGCTGCCGGACAGGGCATCGCCTCCCGCGGTCAGGGCGGCGGTCATCAGCGGCCGGATGTCGTCGCGCAATTGCTCGATTTCGGCGCTCAGTCTTTGGCCGATCTGCTCGAAATCCAGGCCGCCGAAGTGTTGGTTGAGGTAGTTGGCGGCGGCCACCAGTTCGGCAGAGGAATAGGATTTCTCGCTCGCCAGGATGCGGTTCTGGACGTCCCCGTCGGTGGTGACCAGGATGAGCAGGATGCGCTTCTCCGACAGGGCGAGGAATTCCATCTGGCGGATGCGGGGCGCGTTGCGCCGCGGTGCGACGACGATGCCGGCGAAGTGCGTCAGGCTCGACAGCAGGTGGGACGCGCTGGCGATCAGTTGCTGGGGCTGGGCGACCTGCAGGGCGCCTTCGATTTCATCGACCCGGGCGCGGTCTAGGGGTTCGACGGTGAGCAGGCTGTCGACGAAGAGGCGATAACCGCGCGGAGTGGGAATGCGGCCGGCGGAGGTGTGGGGGCTGGCCACGAAGCCCGCCTCCTCCAGATCGGCCATCACGTTGCGTATCGTTGCCGGAGAGAGGTCCAGGCCGGAAAAGCGTGAAAGCGAACGGGACCCCACCGGCTGGCCGTCGGCGATGTAGTGTTCGACGAGGGCCTTGAGGAGGGTGCGGGAGCGTTGGTCGAGCATGGGGCGATTCTGGCAAAAAACCGCCGGCTCGGCGAGGGGCGCGTCCGGTAAAATCGCCGCCGCCTCCCGGAGAGTTTCATGCTGCTCGTCCTGTCCCCCGCCAAATCCCTCGATTTCGTCACGCCGCCCACGGTTTCCGATCATAGCCAGCCGGCCTGTCTGGCAGAGTCCGAGCGCCTCATGACGCCCCTGCGCAAGCTGTCTCCTGCCGACCTGGCCGGGTTGATGGGGATATCCGACAAGCTGGCGGTCTTGAACGCCAACCGCTTCGCCGAATGGAAGCCGCCCTTCACCCCGGACAACGCCAAGCAGGCGGTGCTGGCCTTCGACGGCGATGTTTATGACGGCCTCGCCGCGCCCACGCTCACCGCCGCCGACCTGGCTTTCGCCCAGGATCACCTGCGCATTCTGTCCGGACTCTACGGCTGGCTCCGTCCCCTCGATCTCATCCAGCCCTATCGCCTGGAAATGGGGACCCGGCTGGCCAACCGGCGCGGCCGCGACCTTTACGCCTTCTGGGGAGATCGCCTGCGGCGCCTGGCCAATGCCGACCTCAAGTCCGGGGGCGCCGCCGCCCTGGTCAATCTGGCCTCCGAGGAATACTTCAAGGCCCTGGCCGGCGGACCCTTCGCGACACCCGTCGTGAGACCGGTCTTCGAGGACTGGAGCGGCGGGCGCTACCGCATCGTGAGCTTCTTCGCCAAGCGGGCGCGGGGCGCCATGGCCCGCTACGCCATCGCCCATCGCCTGACGCAGCCGGAAGGTCTGCAGGGATTCGACTGGGAAGGCTATGCCTTCGTCCCCGAGGCCTCCAATGACCGGGACTGGGTCTTCCGCCGCCGGGCGGGCTGATTTGTCGGCGGCTTCCGTCTATCATGCGTTGATGAAGCACACTTTCAAGGAGTTGGTCATGCGCCCCACCTCTCTCGTCGTCGCCCTGGTCGCCGCCTTCGCCACCACCGGGGCCGCCGCCCAGTATCAGGCCCAGCAGACGCCACCGGGACTCTATCCCTACCAGAAGAACCAGTTGCCGCCCGGAGGCTATAACGACAACAGCCCCGGCATCCCCACCAGCGGGATCGAGCAGGGCAGGCAGCTGGAGTCGAATCAACCCCAGAATCAACGCAGCGGCCCCACCATCTATCACCGCAGTTACGACCGCAAGGGCAGCACCGCCGTGATCACGGGACCCAACGGCACCACGGTATGCACCGATTCCTACGGCCGGCGCAGCACGACCGGCGTGTGCTTCTGACCGCTTCCGGGCAGCGTGAGCGCCCGCGCTAGCCTGACAGCCGTTCCACCGCCCCCGCGGGCGTGACGATGGCGAAAGCGAGGCCCTGCCGGCCCTTGAGGCCGAGCAGGGCCTTGTCCTTGGTGACCAGGAGATCGGTGTCGGACCGGGCGGCGAGGGCCAGAAATTTCTGGTCGTCGGGGTCGCGGCAGCGGGGCAGGCGGGGCGGCGGCCCCGGCGGAACGTCCTCGACGGTGGCGCGGTAGGCGGCGAGAAGCGCGGCGGCGGCCGGCGGGGCGAGACCGAATTCGGGATAGCCGAGCACCCGCGTCAATTCCTCCAGGGTGGCAGCGTCCGCCAGGAAGACCACGCGGCCGGCGGCGCGGGCAGCCTCCAGGGGCAGCGCCCGGGTATCGCGGAAGTAATGGAGGTCGAGCACGACGTTGGTGTCGAGGACGAGGCGCATGACGGCGGCCGGAGCGGTAAAATCGCGATTTTGCTCAAGACCCCACAGCCGTGTCACGCATTCTCCTCGCCCCCATGGAAGGCCTCGCCGACGACGTCCTGCGGGGAGTCCTCACCGCCCTGGGCGGCTATGACTGGGCGGTGTGCGAATTCGTACGCGTCTCGGGCTCTCTGTTGCCGGCGCGCACCTTTACCCGGGTCTGCCCGGAACTCCTGAACCGGAGCCGGACGGCGTCCGGCACCCCGGTGCGGGTGCAACTGCTCGGCTCCGACCCGGCCTGCATGGCCGACAACGCCGCCCGACTCGTTCTTCTCGCCCCTGCCGGAATCGACCTCAATTTCGGCTGCCCGGCGCCCACCGTCAATCGCCACCGCGGCGGCGCCGCCCTCCTGGGGGAGCCGGAACTGCTCCATGACATCGCTGCCGCCGTGCGCCAGGTAGTGCCGGCGGGAATCCCCTTCACCGCCAAGATGCGTCTGGGCATCGCCGATACCGGACTTGCCATCGCCTGCGCCCAGGCCCTGGCCGACGGCGGCGCCGAGCAGTTGGTCGTGCACGGCCGCACCAAGGTCGACGGCTACCGTCCGCCCGCCCGCTGGGCCTGGATCGGCCGGGTGCGGGAAGCGGTCGCGATTCCGGTGGTCGCCAACGGCGAAATCTGGACGCCGGCCGACTACGCCGCCTGCCGGGACGAATCCGGTTGCGCCGACGTGATGCTCGGTCGCGGCGCCATTGCCGATCCGCTCCTCGCCCGCCGGCTGCGGGGCGAGGCCGTGGCCGGGTGGGGCGAAATCGCCCCGGCCCTCGCCGATTTCTGGTCCGGGGTGCGGCACAAGGTTGAGCCGCGCCACGCGCCGGGCCGCCTCAAGCAGTGGCTGGGCCTCCTGCGCCGCGCCTATCCCGAGGCCGAGACCCTCTACCGCGCCCTGCGGCCGGTGACGGCCCTGGCCGACGTGGACCGGCTGCTCGCGGCGGCCGGAATTCCCGGCCCGGGCACCCGGGGCGGGGCGAGCGCGGCGGCGGGTGCGCTGCCCCTGGCGGCATGAGCCTGCCCGCCCGGAAGCGCCGCGGATGCACTCGGCTTCCTGCGGGGAGCAGGGCGTGCAGCGGCGGGAGGGGCGCGCATTGACCGCGCCGGGCAATTCCCGCC
>DAORDK010000111.1:0-10044 GCA_035345935.1 Rhodocyclaceae bacterium
TCGAACCCCCGACATCCAGCTTGTAAGGCTAGCGCTCTACCAACTGAGCTAAGCACCCCTGCCCGAGTGACCGGGCACGGCGAATCAATTCACTGCGTCTTTCAAACCCTTTCCAGGCTTGAACTTGGGAACTTTGGCAGCCTTGATCTTGAGGGTGGCGCCGGTTCGGGGATTGCGACCGGTACGCGCCGCGCGCTTGCTGGTGGAGAAGGTGCCAAAACCGACCAGGGTCACGGTGCCGCCCTTTTTCAGTTCGCCCTTGATGGCTTCGACAGCCGCGTCGAGGGCGCGCCCGGCAGCAGCCTTGGATATGTCGGATACCGACGCAATATGGTCGATGAGTTCGGATTTATTCATGGTATGTCCCCTTTTTAGTGGTGTGGATAGAAAACTTGAATGCAGCTTCCCGGCGTTTTATAGCGTCGGTGAAATCCTTGTGTCAAGCGGTTTCTGACCGATTTGTCCGGTTGCTTTTCCGGGGAATGGGATGCCCTTGTCAAATTCCCCGGAAACCGCCTACCCAAATCAATGGGTCACGACCGTCTGAGAAGGTGTGGCTTCGCCCGCTGCGACCACGGCACCGTCATCCCCTTCGGGAAGGGCTTCAGGGCGCCGCTCGAGAGCCCTTTCGAGCACTTGGTCGATCCACTTTACCGGCACGATCTCGATCTTGTTCTTGATGTTGTCCGGAATTTCGGTGAGGTCCTTGACGTTCTCTTCCGGAATCAACGCCGTCTTGAGCCCGCCACGAACTGCGGCCAGGAGCTTTTCCTTGAGGCCGCCGATGGCGAGGACTTCGCCGCGCAAAGTGATCTCGCCGGTCATACACACTTCGCAGCGAACCGGAATCCCCGTAAATGCGGAAACCAGCGCCGTGGTCATGGCAATCCCCGCGGATGGGCCGTCCTTGGGCGTCGCACCCTCGGGAACGTGGATGTGAATGTCGTGCTTGTCGAAGGTGTCGTCCTTGATGCCTAAACGGCGGGCACGAGCGCGGACGACGGATCTCGCAGCTTCCACCGATTCCTTCATCACATCACCCAGCGAACCGGTGCGCAGAATATTTCCCTTGCCGGGAATGGCGACGCATTCGATGGTCAGCAATTCGCCGCCAACTTCTGTCCATGCCAGCCCCGTCACTTGGCCTACTTGATTCTCCTTCTCGGCCATGCCGAAGCTGTAGCGGCGCACACCGATGAACTTGTCGAGGTTCTTGGCATTCACGACCATCTTGCCGCTTCGCTTTTTGAGCAACAAGGTCTTGACCACCTTGCGGCAGATCTTGGAAATCTCGCGCTCCAAAGCCCGCACGCCGGCCTCCCGGGTGTAATAGCGGACAATGTCGCGTACCGCACTGTCTGAGACCGTGAGCTCCGCCTTTTTCACGCCATTGTTCTTCAACTGCTTGGGCAGCAGATAGCGCATGGCGATATTGACCTTTTCGTCCTCCGTATATCCCGAAAGACGGATGACTTCCATCCGATCCAGAAGCGGCGCCGGGATGTTCAAGGTGTTCGCGGTTGCGACGAACATGACGTCGGAAAGGTCGAAATCCACCTCGATGTAGTGGTCCTGGAAGGTGTGGTTCTGCTCCGGATCCAGAACCTCAAGCAGCGCCGAAGAGGGATCGCCGCGGAAATCCTGGCCGAGTTTATCCACCTCGTCCAGCAGGAACAGCGGATTGCGGACGGCTACCTTGGTCAGGCTTTGCAGGATCTTGCCGGGCATGGAGCCGATGTAGGTGCGGCGATGGCCGCGGATTTCGGCCTCGTCGCGGACACCGCCCAGCGCCATGCGCACGAATTTGCGATTGGTCGCCTTGGCGATGGACTGGCCCAGCGACGTCTTGCCGACTCCAGGAGGACCGACCAGGCAGAGGATAGGAGCCTTGACCTTTTCGACACGCTGTTGCACGGCCAGATATTCGACGATGCGTTCCTTCACCTTGTCCAGACCATAATGGTCCGCGTCGAGCACCTTCTCGGCTTCGCGCAAATCCTTGCTGATGCGGGTTTTTTTCCGCCAAGGCAGGCCGATCAAGGTCTCGATGTAATTGCGCACCACGGTGGCTTCCGCCGACATGGGCGACATCAGCCGCAATTTCTTGAGTTCACCCTGGGCCTTGGCCAGGCCTTCCTTGCTCATGCCGGCGGCCTTGATCTTCTTGTCGAGTTCTTCCAGGTCGGCGCCCTCCTCGCCTTCGCCGAGTTCCTTCTGAATCGCCTTGACCTGCTCGTTGAGATAGTACTCGCGCTGACTCTTCTCCATCTGGCGCTTGACGCGGCCGCGAATACGCTTCTCCACCTGGAGGATGTCGATTTCGGTTTCCAGCTGGGAAAGCAGGCGGTCGATGCGCTCGCGCACGTTGCCCATTTCGAGGATTTCCTGCTTTTGCTCCAGTTTTAGGGGCAAATGAGCGGCGATGGTATCGGCAAGGCGGCCAGCATCTTCGATACCCGCAATGGAAGAAAGCACTTCCGGCGGAATCTTCTTGTTCAGTTTGACGAATTGGTCGAACTGCGCCACCACGGCGCGGCGCATGGCCTCGATTTCGTGATCCTCGACGCCGGCGGGCGTGAGCGGCGTTGCCGTAGCCATGAAGAGGGCGGGTTGGGCGTCGATTGAATCGACCGTCGCCCTCTGGGTTCCTTCGACAAGTACTTTCACGGTGCCGTCAGGAAGCTTGAGCATCTGGAGAATGTTGGCCATGCACCCGATGCGGTACAGGTCGGCGGCTTCGGGCTCATCCTTGGCGGCAGATTTCTGGGCGACGAGGAGGATACTCCGACCCGACTCCATGGCGACCTCGAGGGCCTTGATCGATTTGGGGCGGCCCACAAAGAGAGGAATGACCATGTGAGGGAAGACGACGACGTCCCGCAGCGGCAGCAGGGGAAGTTCGACAGTTTCCGGGAGCGTTTCTGGATTAGACATTGTCACGCCTTGTGGGTTGGGGTTCGTCCCCAGCAACTGGGGACGAAATTCTGGATTTCAAGCGGCCTGACGGCCGGCGGCTCTCAGTTGGAGCCGGAAACTTTCGGTTGTTCGGCGTAAATCACCAGGGGCTGGTTATCGCCGCTGATCGTGCTCTCGTCGATGACCACCTTTGAGACATTCTCCATGCCGGGGAGTTCGTACATGGTGTCCAAGAGCACTTGCTCGAGAATGGAACGCAGGCCCCGGGCGCCGGTTTTGCGCTCCAGAGCTTTGCGGGCAATGGCCGACAGGGCCGACGGGCGCACTTCCAGTTCGACGCCTTCCATGCCGAAAAGCTTCTGGTACTGCTTGATGAGGGCATTCTTAGGCTCGATCAGGATTTGTACCAGAGCGGCCTCCTCGAGTTCCTGGAGCGTGGCCACCACAGGAAGTCGGCCGATCAATTCCGGGATCAGGCCGAACTTGATCAAATCCTCGGGTTCGACGCTGCGAAGGATCTCGCCGACAGCCTTCTGGTCATCCTTGCTCTTGACCTGGGCAGCAAATCCGATACCGCCCTTTTCCGAGCGATTGCGGATGATCTTTTCCAGGCCATCGAAGGCGCCGCCACACACGAAAAGGATGTTGGTGGTATCGACCTGAACGAAATCCTGATTCGGGTGTTTGCGGCCTCCCTGGGGAGGAATCGAGGCAATGGTGCCTTCGATAAGCTTCAGGAGCGCCTGCTGGACGCCCTCTCCCGAAACGTCGCGGGTGATCGAGGGATTGTCGGACTTGCGGGAAATCTTGTCGATTTCGTCGATATAGACGATGCCTTGCTGCGCCTTTTCGATGTCGTAATCGCACTTTTGCAGCAGCTTCTGGATGATGTTTTCCACGTCCTCGCCGACATAGCCGGCTTCCGTGAGGGTTGTGGCATCTGCCATGACGAAGGGTACGTTGAGCAACCGCGCCAGGGTCTGGGCAAGCAAGGTCTTGCCCGATCCGGTGGGCCCGACCAGGAGAATGTTGCTCTTGGCCAATTCCACGTCATCGGCAGTCTTCGAATGGTGACGCAGGCGCTTGTAATGGTTATACACCGCCACCGAAAGGATGCGCTTGGCGACCTCCTGGCCGATGACGTATTGATCGAGGATGGAACAGATTTCCTTGGGCGTCGGGAGATCGGAGCCGGATCCCTTGCCCGCTTCCTCGGGGAGTTCATCACGAATGATGTCATTGCATAGCGAGATGCACTCGTCGCAGATGAACACCGATGGGCCGGCGATGAGTTTCTTCACTTCGTGCTGGCTCTTGCCGCAGAAGGAGCAGTACAGCAGTTTTTCCTGGCCGCCTTTGGACATGATATCCCCTAGTTCTTGACCCGTCAGGCCAACTCGCGACGGGACAGGACCTTGTCGATCAATCCGTATTCTGCCGCTTCCGCGGCCGAAAGGAAATTATCTCGATCAGTATCCTTTTCAATGCGATCGATCGGCTGTCCGGTATGGTCAGCCATGATCCGGTTCAGCTTATCCTTGATGGAGAGGATTTCCTTGGCGTGAATGGCAATGTCCGAGGCCTGTCCCTGGAAACCCCCCAGCGGCTGGTGGATCATGATTCTGGAGTTCGGCAGGGCGAAACGCTTGCCCTTGGCGCCGGCGGTGAGCAAGAAGGCTCCCATGGACGCGGCCTGACCGATACAGAGGGTGGAAACGTCGGGTTTGATGAACTGCATGGTGTCGTATACCGACAGACCTGCCGTCACCGAGCCTCCCGGGGAATTGATGTAGAAGTAGATGTCCTTGTCGGGATTCTCCGCTTCCAGGAACAGAAGTTGCGCCACCACCAGATTGGCAGTGGCGTCATTGACCGGGCCAACCAGGAAGACCACCCGCTCCCGCAACAAGCGGGAATAGATGTCGTAGGCGCGCTCACCGCGACCGCTCTGTTCGATCACCATGGGCACCAGGCCCAGGCCCTGGGGCTCCCAATCGCTTCTGTGGTCGATGTTCATCGCGCTTCCTCTGTCGTATTTCGGACGTTTGTCGGTTTTGTGACTCAAGCCTTCTGGCCCATCAGATCGTCGAACGCCACCACTTTATCACTCACCTTAGCCTTACTCAGAACCCAGGCAACCACATTGTTTTCGATGGCGATTCCTTCAACGTCGCCAAGACGTTGGGGCTGGGCGTAATACCAGCGGATCACCTCCTCGGGATGCTCGTAGCTCTGGGCGGTCTCCTCCACCAGCGCCTTGACCTGATCGGGCTTGGCGTGGAGTTGTTCCGCCTTGACCACTTCAGCAAGAATTAGGCCAAGACTAACGCGACGCTTGGCCTGGTCGGCGAACCATTCGGGTTTGATCGGAAAATCCTTGCTCTTCATGCCGCGCTGTTCCATATCCTGCGTTGCCGCCTGGACCAGACGCTGCACTTCCATCTCCACCAGAGCATTGGGAATAGCGATAGGATTGGCCTTGAGCAGAGCATCCATGACCTGATCCTTGACCTTGCTGTCGATGCGGCGCTTGACCTCACGCTTGAGGTTGGCTTCGATTTCGGCTCGCATCTTGGCGACGTCACCATCTGCAATGCCCATGGAGAGGGCGAAATCTGAGTCGACTTCGGGCAGGCTGGGAGCCAGAACGGATTTCACCGTGATTTCGAACTGAACGGTCTGGCCGGCCAAGTCCTTGGAGAAGTAGTCGGCCGGGAAGGTCATGTCGAAAGTCTTCGTGCCCCCCGCCCCAAGACCTTCGACCGCCGCTTCGAAATCCGGCAGCATCTGGCCCTGGCCGAGGACGAAGCCGTAGTCGGATGCTTGGCCGCCCTCGAAGGGAACGCCATCCTTCTTGCCCAGGAAATCGATGACCACACGATCCTCCTTGGCAGCGGGGCGGTCGGCTGCAACATATTCAACTCGCTGTTTGCGGAGGATATCCAGGGTCTTGTCCACTTCGGCTGCACCCACCTCCAGGGTTGGACGCTCGACTTCACAGACACTGACGTCGCCGGGAACGAACTCTGGGTAGACCTCGAAAATGGCGGAGAATTCGAGGTGGGTCGTGCTTTCGCTGACCTTGGGCTCGATGCGCGGATAGCCCGCGACCCGTAACTTCTGCCCCGTCACCGCAGCGCCGAACGCCTGATCGAGCGCTTCGGAGAGCACTTCGTGCCGGGCCTGGGCGCCATACTGCTGCTTGACCAGGCTGAAAGGAACCTTGCCCGGCCGGAATCCCGGCATTTTGATATTGCGGCCCATCCGCTTCAGACGGTCGTCCAGATTCTTTTCGACCTCGGCGATGGCGATGGAAAGGTCGATGCGGCGTTCAAGTGCGTTGGCTTGGGCGGAAGTCGCTTCCATGAAAAATCCTTGTGGCTACGGGGCAAAAAATAAAGCGGAGAATAATAACACGGCGACTTGTCGGCAGACGCTTTCGAGGCGCGAAGGACTGTTTGGACATCGATGGCGGTCTTTCTGCTACTTGCGCCAATTTCCGGAACCCTTGACCCTGGCTCGCGAATGTCTCCACAATTGGCTGCCGAATGACATTCCGGAGCACGCCTTGATCGACAGTCCCCTGCCCGACTTCACCCTACCGGCCACCGGCGGCGGCAGCTTCTCGTCAGCCGCCGCTCGCGGAAAGGTGCTGGTGATCTATTTCTACCCGAAGGACAGCACCCCCGGGTGCACGACCGAAGCCCAGCAATTTCGCGACCTGCATACCGATTTCACGGCCGCCGGGGCGGTCGTCGTCGGGATATCCCGGGACAGCCTGAAGTCCCATGAAAACTTCAAGGCCAAGCAGAATCTGCCCTTCGCGCTGCTCTCCGATACGGACGAGACGGCTTGTTCGCTCTTTGGCGTGATGAAAATGAAGAATCTGTACGGCAAGGCTGTACGCGGAATCGAGCGCAGCACTTTCGTAGCCGACCGCCAAGGTCTACTGCGCCGCGAGTGGCGCGGCGTCAAGGTCCCCGGACATGTCCAGGAAGTGCTCGAATTCGTGCAGTCTCTTTGAATCCTCCCAAAAACTAACGGAAAAATTCCCGATGCCGCGCCAGAACGCAGCCAAGAAGAATCCAGCCAGCAAGATTTTCGTCCTCGACACCAACGTGCTGATGCACGATCCCAGTTGCCTTTTCCGCTTCGAGGAACACGACGTCTTCATCCCGATGATGACCTTGGAGGAATTGGACAATCATAAGAAGGGCATGTCGGAAATCGCCCGCAATGCCCGCCAGGTTTCCCGCATCCTCGACGACCTGCTGGCCAAGGGCGATGACGCCATCGACAACGGCATCCCGCTGTACGAGCCGTCAAGCAAGCTGGCATCGGGACATCTGTTTCTGCAGACCGAAGCCATCAGTTCGGAGCTCCCGCCCGCACTGCCCACCTCGAAAGTGGACAACCAGATCCTGGCCGTGGTCATCCACCTCCAGCGCAAGCACCCCAGCCGTTCGGTCATCCTGGTGTCCAAAGACATCAATATGCGGATCAAGGCCCGCTCCCTGGGGTTGCCTGCAGAGGACTACTTCAACGACAAGGTGCTTGAGGACACAGACATCCTCTACACCGGTACCCGCGCCTTGCCCAACAATTTCTGGGACAAGCACGGCCAGGGGATGGAGTCGGGCAAACGCGACAGCAAGACCTTTTATCGAATCAAGGGACCGCTGTGCCCCAATCTGCTGATCAACGAATTCGTCTGGCTGGAAACCGACGGCTTTGCGGCCATCGTCAAGGAAGCCAGCGGCAAGACCGCAGTCCTGGAAACCCTGGTCGATTACACCCATCCCAAGAATGCGGTGTGGGGCATCACAGCCCGCAACCGGGAGCAGAATTTCGCCATGAATCTGCTCATGAACCCGGAAATCGACTTCGTCACCCTGCTGGGCCAGGCCGGGACCGGGAAAACGCTGCTGACGCTGGCCGCAGGCCTGACCCAGGTCCTCGAAACCAAGCTCTACACCGAGATCATCATGACCCGGGTCACGGTTCCGGTGGGAGAGGACATCGGTTTTCTGCCGGGGACCGAGGAAGAAAAGATGGCCCCCTGGATGGGCGCTCTCGAGGACAATCTGGACGTCCTCAATCATAGCGAGGACGAAGGCGGCCCCTACGGCGGCGAGTGGGGTCGCGCGGCCACCCGTGACCTGATTCGCTCGCGGATCAAGGTGAAATCCCTGAATTTCATGCGCGGCCGCACCTTCATCAAGAAATACCTGATCATCGACGAAGCCCAGAACCTCACGCCCAAGCAGATGAAAACCCTGGTCACCCGGGCAGGCCCCGGCACCAAGGTGGTCTGCCTGGGCAATATCGCCCAGATCGACACTCCCTATCTGACCGAAGGCAGTTCGGGGCTCACCTACGTCGTCGATCGTTTCAAGGGATGGCCCCATTCCGGACACATCACCCTGCAGCGGGGAGAGCGCTCGCGCCTCGCCGATCACGCAGCCGAAGTGCTATAATTCGAGCCAATGTTTGGGGGCCGTGTCTAGCGACACGGCCTTTTCGTTTCTGCCCAAGCCTGTCATTCGGAGGACGCTCTTGAAACGCCGCCATTTTCTCGCTGCCGCTGCTGCGTCCCTGGTCGGGAGCGAAGTCCTGGCGGCCAAGAAGAAGCCGGCGACACCGCCGCCCAAGGCGCGCGCGGGCGCCAGGCGGGTGAGCAAGCCGACCCCCGAATCCCCCCCGAAACCGGCAGCCCCCGTGGTCCATAGCGCGGATGCACCGGTCATCGAACATCCGCCACAGGGTTCGTCGGCAAGCCGGCTCCCTCCGGTCAAGGCCCAGGAGCCTCCCGACGAGTGGCGGACCTACGAAATCACGACCACGGTTCAGCTACGCCGCGCCCTGGGGCCGACCCGGTTGTGGCTGCCCCTCCCCCTCAATCAGGACATGCTCTTTCAGCGCACCCTGGGCCATTCGTGGAAGGGAAATCCGGAGACTGCAAGCCTGCGCCGTCTGCCCGACGGCGATCTCGAGGTCTTCCATTGCGAATGGAGCAGCGGTGCCGAGCCCCAGATGAAGCTCACCACCACGGTGACCACCGCCGACCGGCATTTCGACGTCACCCGCCGCACCGTCGCCCCGGAACGGGAGGACATCCTGCGGCGCAATCTCCAGGCCTCGCGCCTGATCCCCAACGACGAAGAGGCTCACCGGCTCGGCGAGCGCATCGTCGGTCGGATCAAGGATCCGGTGGCCCAGGTGAAGGCGCTTTACGACTGGGTGATCGAAAACACTGTCTACGATCCGGCCATGCCCGGCGTCGGGAGCGGTGATATCCGGCGGCAGCTGGAGACCCGTCAGTATGGGGGCCGCTCGGCCGACATCAACGGTCTCCTGGTGGCGCTGTGCCGGGGAATCGGCATCCCGGCCCGCTGCGTCTATGGCTTGCGGATCGGCCCTTCCCGCCTCTTTCGCAGCCTCGGCCTGGTGGACGACCGGGCGACGGCCGCGCAGCACGTGCGCGCCGAGTTCTACGTCCCCGGCTACGGCTGGATCCCCGTCGATCCCAGCGATGTGCGGCGGGTAATCGCCCTCGAAGGCATTTCCGACCGGGACAGCAAGCTCGCCGCCCTGCGCAAGATTCTCTTCGGCGTCTGGGAAATGAACTGGGTGGTCTTCAACGTCGGCAGCGACGTTCCGCTGCCGGGAAGCCGCGGTCCGCTCCCCTTCTTCGTCCATCCTCAACTGGAGGATGCCGACGGCAGCCATGACGGTCGCTACGGGGAAAGACTGCCGTTTACCATCAGCGCCCGTCGGGCCGACTGAACCGCGGGGCGCTCGCGCCGCCCTGGTGCGTCAGTACGACCCGCCCTGGGCCAGATTCTCGAATCGGGTGTATTCGCCCAGGAAGGCGAGGCGCACGGTGCCGGTAGGACCGTTACGCTGCTTGCCGATGATGACTTCGGCAATGCCCTTGTCCGGGCTGTCCTGCTTGTAGTACTCGTCCCGGTACATCATCAGGATCACGTCGGCGTCCTGCTCGATGGCGCCGGATTCCCGCAGGTCGGACATCATCGGGCGCTTGTCGTTACGCTCTTCAACCTTCCGCGAGAGCTGCGAGAGGGCGACGATGGGGACCTGGAGCTCCTTGGCCAGGGATTTGATCGA
>DAORDK010000112.1:0-10039 GCA_035345935.1 Rhodocyclaceae bacterium
CTTCTGGATCACCATCTCGGTGAATTGCACGATGGCGGCGATGGTGACGATGAAGGCCAGGGTGCGCAGGTATTCCAGATCGTTGGGGATCAGCAGGTAGTTGTCGATGATCCAGCTCGCCCCGCTGCCCAGGGTGAGCACGAAGGTGGTGGCGGCGCCCATGCCGTAGGCGGTTTCCAGCTTCTTCGATACCCCCATGAAGGGGCACAGGCCCAGGATGCGCACCAGGACGACGTTATTGACGAGAATGGCGCCGACGAGAATGAAAAGGTAGTGGGTCATGGACGGGAAGACCAGTAACCCGCGATTATCCCGGTTTGCCAGCTCCGGGACAACCGCGCCAGGATTGCGGGATTAGGCTTTGGCGCCCTTTTTCATGACCTGGGCCAAAGTTTCGGCCACCTCGCCCACCAATTCCGGTCCGCGGTAGATGAAGCCGCTGTAGAACTGGACCAGGCTCGCGCCGGCGCGGACCTTCTCGGCGGCATCGGCGCCGCTCATGATGCCGCCGACGCCGATGATCGGCACTTCGCCCCGCAGGGCGCCGGAGAGTTGCCTGAGGACGTCGGTGGACTTGCGGAACACCGGGGCGCCGGAAAGCCCGCCGGCCTCTTCGGCGTTGGGCATCCCCTCGACGCCTGCGCGGGAGAGGGTGGTATTGGTGGCGATGACGCCGTCGATGCGGTGGCGGCGCAGGGCATCGGCAATCGCCGCGATCTGGGCGGTGTCCAGGTCCGGAGCGATCTTGAGGGCCATGGGCACGTAACGTCCGTGACGGTCGGCCAACTCCGCCTGGCGTGCCTTGAGCCGGGCAAGGAGATCGTCGAGGGCTTCGTCCTTCTGGAGTTCCCGCAGGTTCTTGGTATTGGGCGAGGAGATATTGACGGCGACGTAGCTGGCGGCGGAATAGACCTTCTCCAGGCCCAGGAGGTAGTCGTCTACGGCCCTTTCCATCGGGGTGGCGGCATTCTTGCCGATATTGATCCCCAGGATGCCGCCCCGTTTCGGGAATTCGGCGGCGCGGACGTTCTCCAGCAGGCGGTCGACGCCGGCATTGTTGAAACCCATGCGATTGACGATGCCCAGGGCGTCGGGAATGCGGAACAGGCGTGGCCGGGGGTTGCCGGGCTGGGGCAGCGGGGTGATGGTGCCGATTTCGATGAAGCCGAAGCCGAGGGCGGCAAGGCCGTCGATGTGGTCGCCGTTCTTGTCCAGACCGGCGGCGAGTCCCACCGGATTGGGGAAGCGCAGCCCCATGACGTCGACGGGACACGGTGCCACCGGCTTGGCCAGCAGTCCGGCCAGGCCCGTAGCGTTCAACAGGGAGACGCCGCCCATGCCGATGCCGTGGGCGGTTTCGGCGTCGAGGGCGAAGAAGAATTTGCGGATCAGGGAATAGAGCATGGCGAGCATTTTACTGCAATGCAGCAATGGCGGCGGAAGCGTGTCGTCGACCGGCAACACAAAGCGTAACAAGACGCCTCATGACCGCGGGGTCACTTCAAGGCTAAACTCCGCGCAACTCCTCATTCGGTCGGCCATGAATCCGAAGGCGTCCTCGATTTCCCGCACTCTGCCCCTCGTCCTCGCATTGGCGTTGCCGCCAGCCGCTCTGGCGCAAGGTCTCCGGGATCCCTTCGACACCGAGGCCGCTCTGCCCCTCAGGCCCTCGCCGGCCCTCGCCGGGCGTGAGGCGGCGGAGCCCTGCGCCAAGACTCTGCCGGCAACGCCCCTGGGTATCGTCGACGTGGTAGACCTCACGCTTTGCAACAACACCTTGACGCGGGAAGCCTGGGCCAATGCCCGGGTGCAGGCCGCCAACCTGGGCGTGGCTCAGGCGGCCTGGCTGCCCAACCTGAGCGGGAGTGCCGGCGCTTCCCGGGTCTGGAGCGACGGCACGGGGACCCAGCAGCGCACGGCGGCGCTGACCTTGTCCTGGCTCGTCTATGATTTTGGCGCCCGGGCGGCGACCGTCGAAAATGCCCGCCAATTGCTGGCCGCCGCCGTCGCGACCCAGGACGCCACGGTGCAATCCTTGTTTCTTGCGGCCTTGCAGTCCTACTATGCCGTCCAGGCGGGCCGCGCATCGGTGGAGGCCTTGAAGGAAGCCGAGCGCGTGGCCAAGGAGAGTTTCGAAGCGGCAGACACCCGCTACAAGGTCGGCGTCGCCACTCCCGCCGACCGGCTGCAGGCCCAAACCGCCTGGTCTCAGGCTACCCTCAACCGGATTCGAGCCGAGGGCGATCTGAGGACCGCCTACGGCACCCTGGCCAACGGGATGGGCTTCGATGCCCAGCAGCCCTACGTCCTCGCCGACATCCCGGCCCTCACGCCCGACACGGCCTTCGAGCGGGACATGGCGGCCCTCATCGGCGAAGCCCGCCAGAGGCGCCCGGACCTGCGGGCGGTCGAAGCTCAGGTCGCCGCCGCCCGGGCCGGCGTCGACGCCGCCCGTGCCGCCGGGATGCCGACGGTGAGTCTGGGGGCGGGACCGACCTGGCAGGAACTCGGCGGCGTCAGTACCCACGGCGGTACCCTGGGGGTGTCGGTCAGCGTGCCGCTGTTTTCCGGCTTTGCCACGACGTATCGGGTAAGGGCCAACGAAGCCCAGGTGGACGCCAGGGAAGCGCAGCGCGAGCGCCTGGAGAAGCAGGTGGCCCTGGACGTCTGGAAGGCCTATCAGGGCCTGACGACCTCGACCCAGACCCTGAAGACCACCGCCGACCTGGTGGCCAGCGCCGAGGCTTCGGCCCAGGTGGCCCTCGGTCGGTACAAGGCCGGCGTCGGAAGCATCCTCGATTTGCTGACGGCCCAGAGCGCCCTGGCGTCGGCGCGTCAGCAGCGCATCCAGGCCACCCTGGACTGGAATGTGAACCGGGCGACCCTGGCCCAGGCCATGGGCACTCTTGATTACGGCCTGCTGCAATCGGCAGGCGAAGGAAGACCGCGATGAAATTGACCTTGGGCCGGAGCCTCCTCGTTCTCCTCGTCGGTGCCGCCCTGGTCGGCGGCGTAGTCTGGTATTCCCGCGACAAGGCCGCCCAGGAGCCCGAGCAGCGCTACAAATTCCAGGAGATCGCCGTCGGCGAGGTGGTGCAGTCGGTGTCCGCCAACGGCACACTCAATCCGCTGATCCTGGTCAACGTGGGTACCCAGGTTTCCGGCACCGTGCGCAAGCTCTACGTGGATTTCAACGACAAGGTGGAGCAAGGTCAGCCGCTCCTCGAACTCGACCAGTCGCTCCTCGAAGCCCAGGCGCGCGCGAGCGCGGCCAACGTGGCCAATATCTCGGCCTCCCTGGACCTGGCCAAGGCCAACGAGGCCCGCATGAAGGCGCTGCTCGAAAGGGAATACGTCTCCCGCCAGGAGTACGACCAGGCTTTGCAGACCCTCCGCTCGGCCCAGGCCCAGCTCGCCCAGGCCAAGGCGGCGGCCGACAAGGACCGGGTCAATCTCAATTACACGGTCATCACCTCGCCGGTGTCCGGCGTCGTCGTCGCCCGGCTGGTGGACCTCGGGCAGACGGTGGCGGCGAGCTTCCAGACCCCGACGCTGATCCAGATCGCCCGGGATCTTTCCAAAATGGCCATCGATACCAGCTTCGCCGAGGCCGACATCGGCAACATCAGGGAAGGCCAGAAGGTGCGCTTCACGGTCGATGCCTTCCCCAACCGCAATTTCCAGGGAGAAGTGAAGCAGATCCGCCTCAACCCCACCAATCAGCAGAACGTCGTGACCTACAACGTCCGCGTCTCGGTGGATAACCCCGAGCAGGTGCTGTTGCCGGGCATGACGGCCTACACCAATATCGCCGTGGCCAAGCGCAGCGATGTGCTCCTGGTGCCGAACGCCGCCCTGCGCTTCAAGCCGGTGGGCGCCCGGGAGAAAAGCGCCGAACGCCCCTTGTCGCCTCCGGGCGCGGGCGGGGTGCCGATGGGTCCGCCGCCGGCCGGCACCGGCCGCAAGAAGAAGGAGGGCGGAGGGGCGACGGTCTATGTGCTGGAAAACGGTGAATTGAAGCCGGTGCTCGTGCAGGTGGGCATCACCGACAACCGCAACACCGAGGTGACCGGGGGCGACCTGAAGGTGGGCGCCAAGGTGGCCGTGGGCGAAGCGAACGGGGCGGCCAAGCCTTCCAGCAGCGTGGGGATGCGTCTCTTCTGATGGGCGATGCCGTCATTCGCGTCGCCGGGCTGGCCAAGTCCTACGTGACCGCCGCCGGTCCGTTTCCCGCCTTGAAGGGAGTGGATCTCACCATCGAGGCGGGAGAATTCGTGGCGATCATGGGGCCGTCGGGTTCCGGCAAATCCACCTTCATGAATCTCCTCGGCTGCCTCGACACGCCGACGGAAGGCGATTACCTTCTCGCCGGCCGCAACGTCGCCCAGATGGACAAGGACGAACTGGCCGCCCTGCGCAACCGTACCATCGGTTTCGTCTTCCAGGGCTTCAACCTCCTGCCGCGTATGACCCTGGAGGACAACGTCGCCCTGCCGCTGGTCTACGCCGGGATAGACGCCGAGTCGCGGCGGGCCAAGGCGCAGGAAATGCTCTCCAGGGTGGGTCTGGCGGACTACGCCAAATCGCTTCCCAACCGCATTTCCGGCGGTCAGCAGCAACGGGTGGCCATCGCCCGCGCCCTGGTCAACGCGCCGCGCCTGATCCTCGCCGACGAGCCGACGGGCAATCTGGACAGCCACACCAGCGAAGAGGTCATGGCGCTGTTCGAATCCCTCAACGATGAAGGAATCACCGTCGTCCTGGTGACCCATGAATCCGACGTGGCCGATCATGCCAAGCGCCAGGTGCGCTTCCGCGACGGATGCATCGTCAGCGATGCGCCTTCTCCCCGGGTGGCCGCGCGGTGCTGAAGGCCATGCTCTCCGAAGCCTGGCGCTCGATGGGCGCCAACCGTCTGCGCACGGCCCTGACCATGCTGGGCATGGTGATCGGCGTCAGTGCCGTGGTGATCATGATGGCCATCGGTCAAGGCGCCCAGTACTCGGTACAGCAGTCGATCGCCACCATGGGCAGCAACCTGTTCATCCTTCTATCCGGCTCCCATACCACCAGCGGGGTGCGCAGCGGTTCGGCGGGAGCACCCACGCTCAATGTGGCGGACGCCGAGGCTATCGGCGAGTTGGAGGGCGTCGTCAACGTCGCCCCGGTGCATCAGGGGACGCGCCAGCTGGTTTATGGGTCCAACAACTGGAGCTCCTCGGTGGTCGGCACCGTGCCGGCCTACCTCGATGCCCGCTCGTGGAGCGTAGTCGAGGGCCATGCCTTCGGCGATTCCGACGTGCGCTCGGCGACCCGGGTCGCCATCATCGGCAAGACCGTGGCGGAAAATCTCTTCGGCGACGAAGATCCCATTGGCAAGACCTTCCGCATCCAGGGCAGCCCCTTCACCGTCATCGGCGTGCTGGCCAGCAAGGGCCAGAACCTCAACGGGCAGGATCAGGACGATTCCCTGCAGATTCCCCTCTCCACCGCCCAGCGCAAAGTCTTCGGCACACCCTTCCTCGGTTCCGTGCGCATGATCATGGTGCAGGCGGCGAGCGCCGAGGTCATGCCGCAGGTGGAGGAAGAAATGGTCTCCCTCCTGCGCCAGCGTCACCGCCTGCGCGAAGGCATGGAGAATGACTTCTATATGCGCAACCTCTCGGCGGTGGCCGACTCGGCGGCGGAAACCACCCGCACCATGTCCCTGCTGCTCGGCGCCATCGCCTCGGTATCGCTCCTGGTGGGCGGCATAGGCATCATGAACATCATGCTCGTCTCGGTCACCGAGCGGACGCGGGAGATCGGCATCCGTATGGCCATCGGCGCCCGCGAGCGGGACATCCTCACCCAGTTCCTCCTCGAGGCCATCATCATCTCGGTGGCGGGTTGCCTGATCGGCCTTGCCCTGGGCATAGGCGGCGCCCTCCTGACCAACGCCCTCACCGACATGGTGATCGTCATTTCGGGCGGGGCCGTGCTGGTGGCCTTTGCCGTCGCGGCGGGAGTCGGAGTCTTCTTCGGTTTCTATCCGGCCCACAAGGCGGCGCGCCTGGATCCGATCGAAGCCTTGCGCTATCAATAAGCGGCCCGGGGTTGACCGAAGTCAAGCGGGGAAGACATCAACCCGTTAGCATGTCGCCTCATGAAAACACAGCGCGAATTCATTGCACTTTCAAGCACCCATCATCGGTCGATGAAACTGGCGCTCGACATCAAGCTGGCGACTGCAAGCGGCGATGCCGAGCGAATCGCACGGATGACCGAGGCGGTGACGAAGCTCATGAGCGAGGAGCTGGATTCCCACTTTCGCCTCGAGGAAGCCTTGCTGCTTCCCGCGCTCAAGGCGGCCGGCCATGGCGGCCTGGCCAGCCGTGCCCAAGTCGAGCATCGCCTGCTGCGCGAAACGGCCTCCGCTCTTACGAGCCCCAATGCTCCACTTCTCGAGAGTTTCGCCGATCTCCTCAACGGGCACGTCCAGTTCGAAGAGAACGAAATCTTTTCCGTCGCCCGCAATTGCCTGGACGACGAAACCCTGGCCATCATCGCCGCCTACTGATCGGCGACCGGCACCGCCAGCGGGGGTGGCTCCGGATTGAGGCAGTCCCGGGGCTCGGCTTCGCCGGCCCAGCCGCAGGGCGTGGCCATACCGGGGACCGGGTGGGGCGACCCGCCGGCATCGATCTGGGCGGCGAGGGTTTCCCAGGCGACCACGCCGGTCTTGTCCACGGTGAGCCGCAGGACCCAGCCTTGGCGGGCGGCAGGCGACTCGAAGCCGTCAAAGACGAAATTGCCCAGGCTATAGACGATGGGTCTTCCCCGGTAATGGTCCGCCCCCTGGGTGACATGGGGGTGACTACCGATGACGGCGTCGGCGCCGGCGTCGATCATCAGCCGGGCCAATTGGCGCTGACGTTCGGAGGGCTGGCGCTCATGCTCCCAGCCCCAGTGCATCAAGGGGATCACCAGATCAGCCCCCGCGCCCCGGGCGGCGCGAATGTCGGCCACCACATCCATGTCCTCGCTCCAGGCGATTCCCGGCCAGTCGGCGCCCGCTTCAAAGGAACGGGGCTTGAATTCGTTGTAGGCGAGGAGGGCGATGCGCAGGCCGTTCTTCTCCAGCCAGAGCGGCTTGTGCGCTTCAGCCAGGTTGCGGCCGCCGCCGAAGTAGGGCAATCCGGCAGCTTCGAGGCGGCCTAGGGTTTCCACGAAGGCGTCCTTGCCGTAGTCGCCGGAATGGTTGTTGGCCACCGAAAGGCCGGCGAAGCGCCCTCGCAGCACCCGCAATACCGACGGGTCGGCACGAAAGGTGAAAATCTTGTTGGCGATGGGTTCGCCGATGGAGGCTACCGGGCACTCCAGGTTGCCGATGGCAAAATCCGCGTCCTGGAGGGTGGCCGCGAAGGATTCCAGGGGATCGCCCCCTCCGGCGACTAGCTTCCCCGGCCCGTCGTCGAGCATGATGTCACCGACGAAGACCAAGCTCACCGGCTCAGCCTGGGTGATGACGGGTCCCGACAAGATCCAGCCCAGCAGCAAAGGGGCAAGACGCTTCATCGAGCCGTCTCCTGCGCTGATGCCTCCAGGCTGCACCAGTACTGCAGCTCGCCATCGCGCACCGGCTCGTATACGGCATTGAGGCCGGTGAAGCCGTAGCGCCCATCGGGCGCCGGCGGATAGGGATGCGTCGCCTGGTGAACAGGCGTCATCCCCTCGTCGCGGTCGGCGTAGGCGACGATGCGAATGGCCGCCTGGTCTGGCGGGGCAGACTGGAAGACGACTCGAAATTGAAAATAGGAGCCGACCGGCGTGGTGCCGACGCCGTAGGCCGTATCGACGGGTGCAGCGCGCAGGACGGTGGTTTCGCCACCGTAGGTGAGGTGGCAGGCGACGGCTTCGGCGTGGGCGGAGCCGACAATCCCGGCGGCGAGAAAACAACAGAATACAGGTTTCAGCACGTCATGCCGCCAGCGGCAACGGCGACACCTCGGCGCAATCCTTTTCGGCCCTCTTCAAGTCGAAACGGGTTTGAAAATTGAGACAGAACCGGGGCGTGGTGTCGTAACGGCGGGCCAGCCACAGGGCGGTGTCCGGCGTGCTGGCGGATTGGGCCTTCATGCTGCGATCTGCTGGAACGAGAATTGCGGAATGTTGGCCCGCTCTCGGGCGTGTTCAACCATGATCCCCACGATCTGGCCGGTGGTATCGATATCCTGCAGGGTGTTCTCGTCGAGATCGCGGGTCTCGCCGATTTTGCCCTTGCGGAACTCGAGGTAGAGCGTATCGGTGTCCTGGAAGTACTTGATGTTCATGGCGCGAAGGTCTGGTCGAAGAATGCATTGTGAACGTTCTTGCCGGCCGCCAGCAAGAACGCTAGTGAATCGAAATTCCGTTTTCCCTTTCAGCCACCGTTCTTGCAAGCAGCATAGGGCTTCACTCATAATTCTTGCCATGGAACAAAAGCTGCTGAAGAAGCACAAACTAGCGTCAAAGCGACTGCTCCACGTACCGGCTTACAAGCCATTGCGTCGGGGTCGCCTTCCGCGACCCCTGGAAAAGATGGGAGGTGGTCGGATGTTCGCTACAGATCTTTTGTCGGTTGGCGAATCCTATCGTTTATGCTTCGCATGGCGCGACGGAGTACTGTTGGCCGATACAGCTTTTTTCGCTTGGCTATTCGAGGCGGGTAACGAGGGCTTGTATCCTTTGGCAATTCTCCACTACCACCCAAGTCACAAGCCGGTTCATATGCTAACACCATGCCGGGATGGCCGGGATTTCTTGAATCGGCAGTTGCCTGGCGTGATTGAATTCAAGATTGCCAAGGAGCGATTTGACCCCCGCCAAGATACTGATAGGCAGCGGATGGCAGCGATTTTTTGCGAGCGTTGCGGTATCGCAATGGGACAGGCCGGAGGATTGCTGCTATGACCCCGGAAATCTTGCGCCAAGTGCTCTGTAGCGCATTCCGCATTAGTCAGGAGGCAGACTCGCTCTTGGTTCACACGCCATTTGGCCTGGATTTTAACGACGACCTGATTTTGCGCGTTCGTCCGGAGGATGGCGGATTCCGTATCGATGATAACGGCGATACTTGGCTGGCGCTTTCCATGGCCGGAGCTACGCTGGATGTTGATCGGGTCAATGAGTTGGCCGGTGGAGTGGAATTCGACGAGGACGACGGAAGTCTCATCGCCCATTCAGCAAGTCCGGTGCTGGTAGCAGATGCCTTGTTCAAGGTGGTCGGAGCCGCACTTCGGGTACATGGTGCCTGCCGGCCGCGGCCGCGGCCCCAACCTTCGGATTTCAAGGAGCGCGTGGTGTCACTGTTAGAGGAGGTTGCGAAGGAGTCAGGCGTGCCATTGGCTCTGGACCAGATGATTGAAGAGACAGGTTTTCTGATGGCCGATGCCGTGTTGGGCGTTGAGAAGCCGTTGGTGGTTATCGCTGCAACGTCCGTCGAACGCCTGATGGAGGCGGAACTTCTGTACCTGCGCCGCCAGATCAGTCGTCGAGCCGGCTACGTGTGCGCCGTCGTTCCTTCAGCAAAATCGATTGGCGCCAAGCATTTTTCCCGCGCTAACTACTATACGGACAAGACGTTGGAGTTCGACGGTTGGGCACCGGCTTTCAAGGAGTTCGCCCAACAACAGTTGGCTATCCATTAACTATTTCGCGGCAAGCGATATGAGGTCCAGGGCGCGGATCAACCCCGCCAGCCGGCGTCCGTCGCCTGGGCGCGGCCAAGGGCGGCGAGCATGGCGAGGATTTCGGGGAGGCGTTTTTTCCACGGGCCTTTTCCGCTGAAGCGGGCGGCGAGGTCGGCTTCGCTCTGCGGGGTGGCGGCCAGGGCGTCGGCGACGGCACGGACTTGTTCCGGCAGGGTAGAGGGCCAGGGGTGGCGGGCGTGGGGAGCCTTGGCGGGTTTGGCGGCGGGGGCTTCGCCGAGGTCGGCGTCCAGGTCCATGGCGACGGTGCCGCGGGCGCCCTGGGGGTTCTGGAACTCCGGGCGTAGCCAGCGGATGGTGCCGGCGGCTTC
>DAORDK010000113.1:0-9939 GCA_035345935.1 Rhodocyclaceae bacterium
GGTCTTCGCCAAGGGGGAGCGGCAGATCGTCACGCCATCGGCCACCATCGGCATCCGCGGCACCGGCTGCTACATCGAGGCCTCTCCGGAGCGCGTCTACTTCTGCCTCTGCTACGGATCGGCAGAAGTCGTGCCGAGCGCCGCGCCACACCAGGCGGAAACCTATTCCACCCGGCATCACGACCATCCCCTCTACATCCTTCCCGACGGTCGCCGCAGCATGGTCCCCGCCGGGGTGAGCAATCACAGCGACGCCGAACTCATTGAACTCGAATCCCTGGTCGGCCGGACTCCGCCCTTCCAGGGTCTGGTCCCCTCAGCCTATTGACGCGGGATCGAGTCGAGGTCTGTCAGCGGGCGCGATCAGATCGGCACGCGGTAGTTGTCCTGGGTCATGAGATCGACGCCGCAATCCAGGCGCTCGATCCAATCGATGAGCTTTCCGCACATTTCCTTGCCGACGAAGCGGCAGCCATGCTGGGGAACGATCTGCTCGATGTCCAGCTGGCGCACCATGGCTGCCCAGTAGCGGCAAATCTTTCCGGAGACGATATAGCGCCGGTGGAAGCCTTCCATATTGCGCAGGTGAGCGGCGAAATCCCCCACCGGTTGCGCGGCGGCCCGATGATCGACCAGAGAGGTGCCCAGGTCGCCGGAGAAAAGGATTTTTGCCACCGGATCGTAGAACTGGAAGTTTCCCTCGGCATGCAGGAAATGGGCTGGAAGCGCCACCATGCGGCACTTGCCCAAGGGGATCGCCATACCCGGATCGGGGATACCCACGATACGCGCTGAAACGTCGCGGCCGGTGGTGAAATGGGGGACGAATCGGGTCCACAGGCTGGAGATCAAGACCTTGCACTGGGAGGCGACAAACCACTTGTTCACCGAGGCGATGATGTCCGGGTCCGGGTGCGAAGCGAGGATGTAGTCGAGGTCCTTGGACGAGAAATACTTCTGCATGTCCATGAGCAGCCCGGTGTAAGTCATGTTGCCGCCCGGGTCGATCAGCGCTCCGTGGCCGTCGTCCACCACCAGGAATTGATTGCACTGGACGACCGGACCGGCGGTATCGTCCACCAAATCATAAAAGGCATGGACGATATGGGATCCGTCGTTATAAAGCTCCACCGCCATCACGCGTCTCCTCGAGAACTAGTCTGAAGAGACTAGTCCGTCCAACAGGGATGCGTCAAGCATCGTCTGCCGGAGGCGCAACCTTGACGATTTCGTCCAGAGAAGTCAGTCCGGCGGCGACTTTCATGGCTCCGGATATGCGTAGCGGTCGCATGCCTTCGCGATAGGCGGTATCCCGAACCTTCGCGATTTCGGTCTGCGGCTTGATCAGCCTGCGGATTTCCGGCGACATCAAGAGGATTTCATAGAGTCCGACGCGGCCCAGGTATCCCGTCATGCGGCATTCGAGGCAGCCTGTCGGTTGATGGATCGCCGCCGGGTGATTGGCCTTCCAGGGAACGACCAGGGAATTCCACAATTCCCGCTGTTCGTCGCGAATGGGGAAAGGCTTCTTGCACGCCGGACAAAGGGTCCGCACCAGGCGTTGGGCCATGATGCCGAGGACGGTCGAATTGATGAGATAGGCCGGCACCCCGAGATCGAGCAGACGGGTGATGGCCGAGGGAGCATCGTTGGTGTGCAGGGTCGACATTACGAGATGGCCGGTCAGCGCCGCCTGGATGGCCATCTCGGCGGTTTCGAGATCGCGGATTTCGCCGATCATGATGATGTCGGGATCCTGGCGCATCAGGGAACGGACGCCGTCGGCGAACCCGAGTTCGATCGCCTGCTGCACCTGCATCTGGTTGAATGCCGGTTCGACCATTTCGATGGGATCTTCGATGGTGCAGACATTCACTTCCGAGGTCGCCAGCTGCTTGAGCGTCGTGTAGAGCGTGGTGGTCTTGCCGGAGCCCGTCGGACCGGTCACCAGAATGATCCCGTTGGGCGAGCGGGTCATCTGGTTCCAGCGCCCCTGGTCCTCTTCCGAAAAACCGAGTTCGCGGAAATCCCGGACGAGGACGTCGGGATCGAAAATGCGCATGACCAGTTTTTCGCCGAAGGCGGTCGGCAGGGTCGACAGGCGTAGCTCCACCTCCTGGCCATCGGGGGTCCGGGTCTTGATGCGTCCGTCCTGGGGACGGCGCTTCTCGATCACGTCCATACGGCCCAGGAGCTTGATGCGGCTGGTCATGGCATTCATGACCGCCATGGGAATCTGATAGACCTGATGCAGCACCCCGTCGATCCGGAAGCGCACCAAGCCGATCTCGCGCCGGGGTTCGACATGGATGTCCGAGGCCCGCTGATCGAAGGCATACTGCCACAGCCAGTCCACGATATTGACGATGTGCTGGTCGTTGGCGTCGTAGGTCCGGTTGGCCTTGCCCAGTTCGACCAGCTGCTCGAAACTGGACAGTCCCGAGGTGCCTTCGCCCTTCTGATTCGCCTTCTTGACCGACTTGGCGAGATTGAAGAATTCGACCTGGTAGCGGCTGATGTCGACCGGATTGGCCAGCACCCGGCGGATGTCCTTGCGCAGGATGGGCTTCAACTCCTTTTCCCATTCCCGCAGGAAGGGTTCTGCCGTCGCCACCACCACTTCCCGGGTCGTCACCTGGACCGGGAGGATCGCGAAGCGCGTCGCATAGGCGCTCGACATCACGTCGGCGACGCCGGTGAAATCGATTTTCAGGGGGTCGATGTGGTAGTACTCAAGGCCCAGGCGGCCGGACAGCCACTCGGTGAGATTCTCGAGCCCGAGCAAAGGAGCGGGCGGCTTCGCCGACCGCCACTTCTGGTCCGCAACGACCACCAGGGGATGATGCTTCCCGCCCTGGAGGCGTCTTTCCGCGCGCAGCGCCTCGGCATCGGTGCGGGAAACCATCTCGTCCTCGACCAGCAGGTCGAGAATTTCCGCCAGCGTCAGGCGATGCTCGTGTATGGTCGGCGCGCTCTGGGCGGGCGCCGGGGGGGCGGCAGCACTCATCGGGACAATATAGCATGTCCCCTCGGCCGTATACACCATGGCATAATCGAAGCTCCGCACTGTTTGAGACTCCCAATGATGGCTTCGGTCAAGGATCCGAGCGCCGCAGATTCCCTCCGCCAACGCAGCGGCGAGCGCCGCCGCAACGACAGGATCGAGGCCCCACCCTATACCACCAGCGAAGGCCTCGTCCTGCGCGACCGCCGCTCGCACCTCGAACGGCGATCCTGCTGGCTGCGCTCCTTCGCCATCGACGGCGAAGAAGCAACGGCAGACTGAGGTTCTCCTACCCGGGCGGCGCGGGCGGCCAGTGTCCACCTTGCTCCCAGTAGGGACGGCTTCCTATCCGCTCCGCCAGCGTATCGATGAGGACCCTCACCCGCCGGGGAACGTAGCGGTTGCCGGGAAGTAGGGCATAGATCCCCAGTTCCGGCAGGGGATAGTCGGTCAGGATGGGACGCACCCATCCGGCTTCGAGCGCCGGCGCGACCAGAAAACTCGGCTGGGCTGATATGCCCAGGCCGCGGATGGTCGCGTCGAGCAGGGCGTCGCCGTTGTTGGCCCTGATGCGTCCGCTCACCGGATACGTCCGCAGCGTCCCGTCCACCAGAAAAGGCCATCCCCCTTGCTGGGCGGGAAGGTAGATGAGGCATTCGCGATCCGCCAGTTCCTGGGGATGGGTCGGTTCACCGTGGCGACGCAAATACTCAGGCGAGGCCACCACCACCAGGCGGCTGCTGCCGATACGGCGGGCCACGTCGAGGGGATCGAGGCGCAGGGTAATGCGGATGGCCAGATCCAGCCCTTCCTCCACCAGTTTGACGCGCCGATCGGTGAAATCGACTTCCACCGAGATTTCCGGAAAAGTCACGGCAAAATCGAGGAGCAAGGGCGCAAGATGGCGCAAGCCAAAGCTCAGGGGAACGCTGAGACGGATGGTTCCCCGGGGTTCGGCACCTTCCCCGGCCAGTCCGGTTTCCGCCGCGTCGACCAGGTTGAGGATTTCCCGGCAACGCTCCAGGTAGGCGATCCCTGCCGAGGTCAGGGACAGGCTACGGGTGCTGCGGGCAAGGAGCTTGGCGCCGAGATGGGCTTCCAGGGCGGCCACTTGCCGGGTAACCACCGAACGGGCGACCGCCATCTGCCGGGCCACGGCGGAAAAGCTTCCATTTTCCGCAACCCGCACGAAAACCTGCATGCATTCCAGACGGTCCACAGCGCCTCCATTGTTACCTAAATTGCACCAGTTAATTGCTTATTAGCTTCTATTTAATCATCAATTACCGGGCTACAGTACGAACACATCATAAGTTCTGGAGAATTGCATGATCGTCGTCACCGGAGCCAACGGCCAGCTCGGCCGCCGCATCCTCGAGCAATTGATCGCCCGCCGCGGGGGAGCGTCCGGCATTGCCGCCAGCGTCCGGGACCCGGGAAAGTCAGCCGACCTGGTCAGCCGAGGGATAGAGGTCCGCGCCGCTGATTTCGACCGCGCCGAATCGCTCCCAGCGGCCTTTGCGGGCGCCCGCACCCTGGTTCTGGTGTCGACAGACGGCCCCAAGGCCCAACGCATTGCCCAGCACGCCAGCGCCATCGGCGCCGCCCGAGCGGCCGGCGTCGAGCGCATCGTCTACACCAGCTTCATCGATGTCGCCGCAGAATCCCCGGCGGAATTCGCCGCCGTCCATCGGGCGACGGAAGCGGAGCTGGTCGCCAGCGGCCTGGCCTGGACCGCCCTGCGCAACCCGCTGTATGCCGAACTGCTTCCCATGGCCCTTGCCGGTGCCTTGGAAACCGGAGTGTTCCACCTCCCTGCCGGCCCGGGCAAGGCAAGCTTCATCAGCCGGGCGGATTTGGCAGAAGCCACGGCAGCCGCCACTCTGGCTCCGGCCCTGGCCAAGAACGTCTATGAGCTGACCGGCCAGGCTACCCACGACTACCACGAAGTCGCCGCCGCGGTTTCCCGGGTCACTGGAAAGGCCATCCGCTACGAGCCGGTGAGCGAAGACGCCTATGCCGAAGCCCTCGCAGGGTACGGACTGCCGGCTTGGCTCGCCCGGGCGGTGGCCAATATGTACTCCGCCGTGGCCGAGGGGCGCTTCGATCGCGTGACCAACGATTTTGCCGCCCTCGTCGGCCGCCCCCCGCGGCCCCTTCCCTGCCTGGTGCAGGAACTCTTCGGCTCGCAATAACCACCAAGCATGATGCAGACGTCCTCTCCGGCCCCGTTGCCCGCCCTTTTCGTTCCCCATGGCGCCCCCACCATGGTCCTGGAACCCGGGGCGGCCCGGAACGCCCTGGCCGCCATCGCCCAAGCCCTGCCGCGACCCCGCGCCATCGTCGTCGTCAGCGCCCATTGGCAGGCCGATCAGGCCACCGTCGGGACCGCGCGGGAACTGGAGACCATTCACGATTTCTGGGGATTTCCGCCCGACCTTTACCAGATTCGCTACCCGGCCCCCAGCGCCGGCGCCTTGGCCTCGCAAGTCCGCCAGCACCTGGACGACGCCGGTCTGGCCCCGGCCACAGACGACGCCCGGGGTCTCGACCACGGCGCCTGGACCCCCTTGCTGCTGATGTATCCGCAAGCGGACATTCCAGTGATCCCGCTGTCCCTGGAGCACGGCATGGGTCCGAAATATCATTTCGCCCTGGGCCGGGCACTGCGGCCACTCCTTGACCAGGGTGTCCTGGTCCTGGCCTCCGGCAACCTCACCCACAACCTGCGGGACTTCCAGCTCGCCTTCGCCGAGGGGAGCGGCGGTCCCGCCTATGTAGGCGAGTTCGCCGACTGGATGTGGAAAAGGCTGGAAGCCGGCGACGACGAAGCTGTCGTCGACTACCGCCAACGGGCTCCGCATGCCGCCCGTGCCCATCCCAGCGAAGAGCACCTGCTCCCGCTCCACGTCGCACTCGGCGCCGGCGGCCCCGGTAGCCGCCGCGAGCGCCTGCACACCGGAATCGAGTCCGCCGTCCTCGCCATGGACGCCTACGCCTTCTGGCCCGCCCGCGCTTCCTGAGGAACCCCCATGGCCCCACTCCGCTACACCCAGACTGCCGTCGCACTCCATTGGCTCATGGCCATCCTCCTGGTCGGACTGTTTTCGGTGGGCATCTACATGCACGACCTGCCCCTCAGCCCCTGGAAGCTCAAGGTCTATTCCTGGCACAAATGGGCCGGCGTCACGGCCTTCCTACTCCTCATCCTGCGGCTGGCCTGGCGCGCCGGTCACCGTCCTCCACCGCTACCCGCCGCCATGCCGCACTGGCAGCAGGCCGCCGCCCACGGACTGCACCACCTTCTCTACGCCCTGATGCTGGCCATTCCCATCAGCGGCTGGCTGATGAGTTCCGCCAAGGGTTTCCAGACGGTCTGGTTCGGCGTCCTGCCCCTCCCCGACCTGGTGGACAAGAACGAAGCCCTGGGCGACATCCTCAAGGGAGTCCATATGGGACTCAACTTCACCCTCGCGCTCCTGGTCATCGCCCACGTCGGAGCTGCGGTGAAGCACCACCTGGTCGACCGGGACGATGTCCTCACCCGCATGCTGCCCTTCCTCGCCAAGAAACCCTGACCCCGGAGAACGCCATGGCCCGTCTCGTCTCGCTGACCACCGCCTTCGCCCTGTTTGCCCCTGCCGCCCAGGCCATTGAATACGGCGACTTCCTGGCCGACAAAAGTACGCTCACCTTCGTCTCCAAGCAGATGGGAGTCCCGGTGGATGGCCGCTTCCGCAAATTCACCGCAGCCCTGAGCTTCGACCCCGCCAAGCCGACCGCCGCCAGTGCCCGGCTGGAACTCGATCTCGCCAGTATCGACGCCGGCTCCAAGGACGCCAATGACGAAGTGGTCGGCAAGGCCTGGTTCAACCTCAAGACTTTCCCGACCGCCAGCTTTGTCTCGACTGCGGTCAAACCCCTGGGCGGTGACCGCTACGAACTCGCCGGCAAACTCACCATCAAGGGCAAGGCCCAGGACATCGTCGCTCCCATGAGCTTCCGTCAGGAAGGCGCCAACGGGGTCTTCGACGGCAGCTTCACCCTGAAGCGCCTCGATTTCGCCGTCGGCGACGGCGTCTGGGCAGACGTCTCCACCGTCGCCAATGATGTACAGGTCAAATTTCATCTTGTCTCAACCCCCCGCAAGTAACCCCAGGAGATTTTCATGAAACGTCTTTTCGCCCTGGCCGCCCTGGCCACCACCCTATCGACGCATTCCTTCGCCGCTCCGGAAACCTATACCGTCGACAACGAACATACCTACCCAAGCTTCACCTACAACCACCTCGGCTTCAGCACCCAGACCCACCGTTTTCTCAAGACCTCCGGCACGGTCGTCTGGGACAAGGCAGCTGAAACCGGTTCCGTCGACATCACCATCGATGCGAAGTCCGTCGACGCGGGTTCAGCGATCTTCGCCGAACACATTCAAGCGCCTGAACTATTCGACACAGCGAACTACCCGACCATCACCTTCAAGTCCACCGGCGTCAAATTCAAGGACGGCGATCCCGTCTCCATCGACGGGAATCTGACCATCAAGGGGATCACCAAGCCGGTGACACTGACGGTCACCCAGTTCGCCGCAAAGATCAATCCGATGGTCAGACGGGATGCCATCGGTGCCAATGCCGTCACCAAGATCAAGCGCAGCGATTTCAACGTCAGCAAGGCGGTACCTTTCGTCAGTGACGAGGTCACCCTGAACATCGTGCTGGAAGCGCATAGGCCATAACCATCGCGTGACCTCGCTCGAGCTACGCCTCGCGGGCGGCGCCGGTGGTCCATAGCACCTTGCCCCTCGGTGGACAGTCAGTCTAGGAGTGCGGACTTTCTCTACAAGGGTTCGCCGACCAAGCGATCGGGCTCGGGCGGGCAAAGCAAGGGCAGCACGTCCTGGCAACTGCCATGAAACCAGCGATCCAGATCGTCTATTTCGATGGCGACCACGCTGCGCTTGTCCTGCCGGTCGCTCGGCAGATGGGGGTCGGGCTTGTGCATGCGCCCCATGAGCGGATGACCGTCGGCGTTACAGGTGAGCATAGTGTATGACTCGAGCACTTCGCCCGTGGCGCGGTCGATCCAGCTGCTCCACAGCCCGGCCAGGCCCCAGAGACAGCCATCCGCGCGACGGAATCGCCACCAGACGTTGCGACCCGTCTCCCAACAGGGCTCATCGAAAGACCAGGCCGGAATGATGCAGCGCTGCTCCTGCCGCCAGGCATCGCGGAAGGCTGGCTTGCGCGCCGCCTCTTCCGACCGGCAGTTCATGGTCGCAAATTTGAGTTCGGGAGTTTTCGCCCAGCCCGGAATCAAACCCCAGCGACCGACCACGAGCTCAAGAGTGCCGGCGGCGTTCGGACGCAGAAATGGCCCACGAGCCCGCGGAAATACGTTCTCGGCCCACTTGGGCTGATTGTGACGACCAATATGCCAGGCCCGCTCGAGGGCGGCTTGATCGGGAGCGATGTAGCGGGTGCACATGGGCGTACGCTAACACGCCTCTCGGGGCGCGACCCAGTCGCGATGGACTGCGCGGGGCCGCGTACATTCGCCCTGCAGATTGCGGCTAGCGTTCCGCAACTCGTGCTTCCGGGGTTATGCCCGGCAGCAAGTCCGAGCAGATGCCCGATCTGGCCAATCGCGTCAGGAAATCGAACAAGCTCGCCAACGATGAATAGCGATCCGATTTTTTCGAACTTTCACTCAGCTGCGTATTGATTTCTTGGTATCGAACCCCGATTTACAGTGGCGTCACCTATCACTGGAGGAACAATTCGCCATGCGCACTGAAGCTCGTGTAATCGACCTGAGCAGAACCGAACAGGGCACCTATGCGGCGCCCGACGCCACCCGCGTCATACGCAACACCTACCAACTGCTCGCCCTGTCGACCGCCGTTGCAGGCGTGGGCGCTGGTATCAGCATGCTGGCCGACTTTGGTCCGCTGGCCGGCATTGTGTTTACCCTGCTCGGCCTGGTCCCGCTGTTCTACCTGCACAAGAAGCGGAATACTGCTGCAGCCGTCCCCGCCATGCTGACTTTCACTGCCCTGAGCGGTCTGGGCCTGGGTCCGACTCTCAGCCACTACATCAACATGCCGGGCGGCAGCGGCACGGTACTGACCGCAGCAGTCATTACGACGGCGGTCACGCTAGCGCTGACCGCTTATGTTCAGAGGACCGGAAAGGATTTCTCCCGCATGGGCGGTTTCCTGTTCGCCGGCTTGATTGTCGTCATCCTGGCCAGCATCGCTGCGATGTTTGTTCCGGCCATGCAGGTTGGCGTATCCGCCGTCGCTGCCCTACTGTTCTCCGGCTTCATCCTTTACGATACGAGCCGTCTGGTGCGCGGCGAAGAAGACAACTACGTCATGGCGGCGGTCAGCATGTACCTGAATGTGCTGAACCTCTTCCTGTCGGTGCTGCAATTGCTCGGCTTCTCCAGCAACGATTAACCGAGTCCTCCGGTTGTAAAGCGGCAGAGCGGCCCGCTCATTGGCGGGCCGTTTTTTTGCCGCAGGAACCCTGTTGGAACGAAGAAATTCCAGAATCGACGTCTAGCGCCACTAGACTCCGCGGGTACGCCGGGTCAAGGCCGGCATCGAAGCGAACTTCCACGCCCTGCGCCACCGCGGCGCATCGTTCCTGAGCGACCTGGGCACCGATCTCACCGTAATCCGCGACATCCTCGTTCACCGCTCGGTGCGCGCCACCAAGCGCTACGCCCATCTCGATGATGTCACGCGGCTGCGCGCAGGCGCTGCGGGGTTGGGAAAAATCCTGCGATTTGCGCCGCAATCTACTCCGGGCACCCTTCCGGGATTGAAGCAGTTGCCGTAAAGCCTTGTCAGGCCTGGTGGGCGGCACAGGGTTCGAACCTGTGACCCCTGCCGTGTGAAGGCAGTGCTCTACCGCTGAGCTAGCCGCCCG
>DAORDK010000114.1:0-9867 GCA_035345935.1 Rhodocyclaceae bacterium
AGACAGGTTGTCGTCCCGTTCGCGGGCAAAGCGTTGGGCGATACGGTCGTAGCGCGACAGGTCGAGGTCGATGATCTCGTAGCTGCCTACAGTGTTGGCGACCTCCTTCTTGCGCGGCGGCGAAGTCTGCAACAGACGGGCCGGCAGGTATCGCGCCTCCGCGAGCAGAAACCAGCAGATCTGCGCAACGTGCGTACCGGTGGTGATATGGATGAGGTAATCCTCGTTTTCCGTCTCGAAGGGGTAGCCACGGGCGAGGTCGTGCAGGGCGGTGTAGACCTCTTCAAAATCCCAAGGGTCGCGCAATTCCATTTCCACCCGCCGGACTTCGGTTTCCGGCGATATGCGGCCAATGTCGTTGCCGACGCGTTCGGCTAGCCCTCGACTGCGGGCGTCGTGGATCAGCTCCAGCCGATGCACGACCAGATCTTCCTGCTGGCAGAGGGCTACCGTCGGCCGCCATTTGTCCCAGCGCGCGCTGCCTTTGCCCGCGTAGTCAAGTTGGGTACCGAGAAAGCCGATGACGACGGTTTTTTTCATGGCATGAAAAATCCTCAGGTCGACGGGGAGTCCAAGGGGCTTTTCTGGAGGCCGTGCGATCGCATCGGGCACTATATCAATTTATAAATCACTATACCAACCGATCGTATTTATTACTCCGCCAATTCGATCCATGGCGATTAAATCCCTGTAATTCAATCAGTTGATCGATTTCAGCTGCCCTGGCACGCCTCTCGCAATAGGAGAGTCATCGCCGACTTGCGGCAAGGCCGACGGGTTAGGGGTTGCGACCCCGCCGGTGCGGTGGAATCAGGAGTATTCCGGTCATTCCGCCGTATGCCGCCGTCGCGGGAAAGCGATATTGGGGTGCCTGGTGGCTCGCTCGGGTTCGATTCCCGGTCATCCCGCCACTGGATAGCTCAGTCGGGTAGAGCAACCGTCTCATCAACAGTCTGACGCGGGTTCGAATCCCGCTCCGGAAACTGTCCTGTTACGACAGTGCTTATTGCAGTACCCGCCGGCTGCGGTATGCGCAAGCACCCGCCACCGGTCCGGCCCGACGCTTCGGTCCGCTCATGCGGCAGGGCATCCGGTGCCGGGCGGCAGGGGCCGCGTGGCTTGGGCGCTATTGCCTGGGCCGCTGCCAGCCTCGTCCGCCCGCTCCGGGCGCTCCCCCGCAGGAGCCGACCGGAGCGCCCGCCGGACCGGCGTGCGCCGGCAAGCCAGGTGACGAATTGTGAAGACGACGAAGGAGAAGAAAATGTTGAAGCGTTTTATCGTGAAAAAGAACGAACGGGCCGCCCTGCTGCGCAATGGCGATTTCCAGCGCATTCTCAATCCGGGGCGCCACTACTTTTTCGATCCGTTCAATGAGCTGTCATTGACCCTGTGGCACACCGATGCGCCGATGCTCGATATCGACCTCGTCGATTACCTGCGCCAGAACGAGCCGGCTGAGGCCGAGCGTTATTTCGTCTGTATGGAACTCAACGAGGACGAAGTCGGGCTGCGCTATGAAAACGATGTCCTGGTCGAGGTATTGCCGCCGGCAACTCGCCGCTTCTTCTGGCGCGGAATGGTCGTGCAGCGCCTGGAAAAACTCGATCTGCGCGCGGCCGCCGCCCTGCCCATGGAGATGGTGCAACGCCAGTTGCAACCGTCGTTGCGCGGTCGCCCGGTGTTGGGACTGAATGGCGTTCTCGTTGTGCAGGTACCGGCGGCGCATGTGGGCCTGCTGCGTATCGACGGCGTGCAACAGCCATTGCTGTCGCCGGGGGTGACCGCCTATTGGCGATTCAACCGGGACCTGCAGGTCGAGCTGGTCGATATGCGCTGGCAGAGCATGGAAGTGACCGGCCAGGAAATCCTCACCCGCGACAAGGTGGGGCTGCGCCTCAACCTCGCCGCTACCTGGCGTTTCGACGACGCGAGCACGGCCTTCGCCAAGCTGGCCAAGCCGGCCGAACACCTCTATCGCGAGCTGCAATTCGGCCTGCGGGCGGCGGTGGGGACGCGCAACCTCGACGAACTGCTCGAAAACAAGCAGTTGATCGACGAAGTCGTCGGCGCGCATGTCGCCAGAAAACTGGCCGGCTTCGGCCTGGAAATCGGCGGTGTCGGCGTCAAGGACATCGTGCTGCCGGGCGAGATGAAGACCATCCTGGCGCAGGTGGTGGAAGCCGGAAAGGCGGCAGAAGCCAACGTGATCCGGCGCCGCGAGGAAACGGCGGCGACCCGTTCGCTGCTCAACACCGCCAAGGTCATGGAAGACAGCCCGGTCGCCCTGCGTTTGAAGGAATTGGAAACCCTGGAACGGGTAGCCGAACGTATCGACCGGATCTCGGTATTCGGCGGTCTCGATCAGGTATTGAACGGTCTGGTGACCCTGGCGAAGTGAGGATGGGTTGGAAACTCCCGCTGCTGCGGGCAACGCGCATGAAGGAGAACGTGGCATGGAAGGTTACAGAAGCGGAAAACAACGGCGTGCAGAAATCAAATCGGCGCGCCGGGTACGCCGTCTGGAAGCGCGAAAACGCTGCGCCATGATGGCGCTTGTCCCGATCGGCCCGGTGGTGCGAGTGGATTACAACAAACTGATGGCCAGCAACAGCTACGGCCTGAGCGAGTTTGCCCAACGGGGTTACTACGTCGACCGGGCATTCTCTTGTTGCGACTGCGGAGCCGAGTGCGTATGGACAGCCGAGCAACAGCGCTGGTGGTACGAAACCCTTGGCGGTTCGCAATACGCCGTCGCCAAACGTTGCCGGCCCTGCCGCCAAGGTGAGCGCCAGCGCAAGGAAATGGCCCGGCAAGTGTCGCAAGCCGGCTTGTCCAGAAAACAAGCCCGGCGGGCCGCTCCGACCGATGGGTATTGACAGGGAAAGGGCGCGAACGCGAAAAGGCGAGCGGCCCGTAAACAGGTGGCGAAACCAGCGAAGGGCGACCCCGAGAGCTTCGGCGGGGAGCGGTATTCGACGATGCAGTCCCGGGGTCTGCGCAAGGTTCTCGGGATGATGCGCGTTTGAAGCTTCCCTGCACGCCGGAGCAATGCCCGGTGGCAGCTTAAGCCGGTTCGAGTCCCGCCATGCCCACCGACAAAATGCAAGGAGAATAGCCTGCCAGCCGTTACCATCGCGCTGTAGGCCGAAAGGAAAGCAGATGACTTATCAGACTCAGGAAGTGAATCAAGGCAAGCCGATCAAGCTGTGGACAGAAGGCGTGCCGGTCGAGGACGACGCCCGCAAGCAGCTGATGAACACGGCGCAGATGCCCTTCATCTTCCGCCACCTGGCCGTGATGCCGGACGTGCATTTGGGTAAGGGATCGACCATCGGTAGCGTGATTCCGACGCAGGGTGCCATCATCCCGGCAGCCGTGGGGGTCGACATCGGCTGCGGGATGATGGCGGCACGGACCACCCTGAGCGCTTCCGACCTGCCGGACAACCTGCACGGCCTGCGATCGGCCATCGAAGCTGCGGTGCCGCACGGGCGTACGCCGCCGCGCCAGAGCCGCCGCGACAAGGGCGCCTGGGAAAATCCGCCGGATACGGTCGACGCCACGTGGTCGGCGCTGCTGCCGGGCTTTGCGCGCATCACCGAAAAATACCCGCGCCTGAAGAACACCAACAACCACAAGCATCTGGGGACCCTGGGAACCGGTAACCACTTCATCGAAGTCTGCCTGGACGAGGCCGACCAGGTCTGGTTCATGCTGCATTCCGGCTCGCGCGGGGTGGGGAACGCCATCGGCAACCTGTTCATCGAGCTGGCCCAGACCGATATGCGCCAACACATCGCCAATCTGCCGGACAAGGATCTCGCTTACTTCGAGGAAGGTTCCCCGCATTTCGCGGACTACGTGGAAGCGGTGACCTGGGCGCAGGACTACGCCCGCCGCAATCGCGACGTGATGATGGCCCATGTGGTCGCCGCCGCCCGGCAGATCATCGCCAAACCATTTGCGGCCGACGTGGAAGCGGTGAACTGCCACCACAACTACGTCCAGCGCGAGAGCCACTTCGGGAGCGAAGTTCTGGTAACGCGCAAAGGCGCCGTGTCGGCGAAAAGAGGCGAACTGGGGATCATTCCCGGGTCGATGGGCGCCCGCAGCTATATCGTGCGCGGCCTGGGTAACGAAGAATCCTTCTGTTCCTGCAGCCACGGCGCGGGCCGCGCCATGAGCCGCAATGAAGCCAAGCGCCGTTACACCGTGGACGACCAGATCAGGGCCACCGCCCACGTGGAATGCCGCAAGGACAGCGAAGTCATCGACGAAATCCCGATGGCCTACAAGGACATCGACGCCGTCATGCACGCCCAGCGCGAGCTGGTGGAGGTCGTGCATACGCTGCGTCAGGTGGTGTGTGTGAAAGGATGAGCCATGGCTGAATCGCTGGACGCCTGCAAGATACTGAGCGCCCATCCCATCGCCCCGGCGGTCCGCCAGCGCGTCATTCAGGCGCTGGCGGATATCGAGGTGGCGCATGATGTGAGCGTACTCTACGCCTGCGAATCGGGTAGCCGGGGCTGGGGTTTTGCTTCGCCGGACAGCGATTACGACGTGCGTTTTCTTTATGTGCATCGCCTGCCCTGGTATCTGGCCGTCGAGCCGAGGCGCGATGTGATCGAATTGCCGATCAGCGACGAGCTGGACGTGGGCGGATGGGAGCTGCGTAAAACCTTGCGTCTGTTGCGCCGCGCCAATCCGGTACTGCTCGAATGGCTGGATTCGCCGGTGATCTATCGGCAACACGAGGCCTGGGCTGGGGAAATTCGTGATCTGGCGGCGCAGTGGTTCTCGCCGCAGCGCGGCCGTTATCACTACCTGGCGATGGCACATCGCAACTTTCGCGGCTACTTGCAGGGCGAGAGCGTGCGGCTGAAAAAATACCTCTACGTATTGCGCCCGCTGCTGGCGGCACTGTGGATCGAACGTGGCCTCGGCCAGCCGCCCATGCGCTTCGCCGATCTGGCCGGGTATCTGGTGACCGATGAGGCGCTGCGGGTTGAAATCAACGCGCTGCTGGCAATCAAGATGCGGTCCGGCGAAGCCGAGTACAGTCCGCGCTGGCCGGGCATCCACGCCTTTGTCGAAAGCGAGCTGGCGCGGACCGCGGTCGATGCCGACTACAAGAAACCGGAAGGCGAAGCTGCCGCACTCGATGCTTTCCTCATGCGAACGGTACTGGCGGTCTCCCAGGAAAAGGATTGAAGAAAGAGAACAACACCATGGAATGGATCGAGCTGGACGGCTCCCGTGGCGAGGGCGGGGGCCAGATTCTGCGGACGGCCTTGAGCCTGTCGATGGTTACCGGAATCCCCTTTGCCATCGAGGGCATTCGCGCCGGACGCAAGAAGCCGGGGCTGCTACGCCAGCACCTGACGGCGGTCCAGGCGGCGGCGGCGGTGTGCGGGGCCGAGGTGGAAGGCGCTGCGCCAGGATCGCAGCGCCTGCGGTTCAAGCCGGGACCGGTGCGCGGCGGCGACTATTTCCACGCCATCGGCTCCGCCGGCAGCTGCACGCTGGTGCTGCAGACGGTATTGCCGGCGCTGTGGTTTGCCGACGGGCCGAGCACGCTACGCATCAGCGGCGGCACCCACAATCCGGCTGCACCGCCGGCTGATTTTCTGATCCGCACTTGGCAGCCCCTATTGCTGCGCATGGGGGTAACGCTGGACATCCAATTGCAGCGCCACGGGTTCTACCCGGCGGGCGGCGGCGAGATGCTGGCATCGACCGAGCCGGTTGCGGCTTGGCGGCCCTTGCACCTGAACTCCCGTGGCGATCTGCGCCGTCAAAGCGCAGTTGGCGTAGTGGCCGGAGTGCCGGCCGAAGTCGCCAAGCGCGAGATGCAGCGGGCGGCCAGCCAGCTTGGCGTACTGGACGAGGAATTGCGCGTGCTCCCGAGCAACGAGGGGCCGGGCAACGTCCTGCTGCTGGTGCTCGAGTATGCGGAAATGACGGAGGTGATATCCGCTTGCGGCGAAAGGGGCGTGCCGGCGGAAACGGTCGCCGACCGCGCGGCGCGTGAAGCGCGCCTTTTTCGCGACAGCGGCGTTCCGGTCGGCGAACATCTGGCCGATCAGTTGCTGCTGCCGATGGCACTGGCCGGACAGGGGAGTTTTACCACGCACGCGTTGTCTTCGCATCTCATGACCAATTGCAAGGTCATCGAGGCATTCCTTCCGGTACGTTTTGCATTTGAAGAAGTTGAAAAACGTATGCGGGTGAGTTTGGCCTGACCGAAGAGGATGCGTTGCCAGACTTACCGAGCTGAAGCGAGCATTGATCTGGCGGCTCAGGGCATTCGTTGACTGACCGCGCCTTCGCTCGGATTCATACGAAGAGATGAGGGTCGGCCATGGCGCGTGCGACGGCGCGTCTAGGGAAGGTTTCCACCATGTGGTTATATAAAAATAATTATTTAGACTTTGTGATTATAACTGTATCCACTAAGGTTCGTCCTCCCCCTGACTTGAGACTTGCCATGACCGCTTTCTCCAGATGGCTCACCGTCCTGTGCCTGGCCGGTGCTTCCTTTACTACCCTGGCCGACGTCAACCTCCTTAATGTTTCCTACGACCCGACCCGGGAGTTGTACAAGGATTTCAACTCAGCTTTCGCCCGGCACTGGCAGGCCAGGACCGGACAGGTGGTGCAGATCAGGCAGTCCCACGGCGGTTCCGGCAAGCAGGCACGGTCGGTGTGGGATGGCCTGGAAGCCGATGTGGTCACCCTGGCTCTGGGTTACGACGTCGACACCCTGGCCGATAAAGGGCTGGTGGTGCCCAACTGGCAGAGTCGCTTTCCGAACAACGCCTCGCCCTACACCTCGACCATCGTCTTCCTTGTACGGAAGGGCAACCCCAAGGGGATCAAGGACTGGGGCGACCTGGCCAAACCTGGCGTCGCCGTCATCACCCCCAACCCCAAGACTTCCGGCGGTGCCCGCTGGAACTACCTGGCTGCCTGGGCCTGGGCCCTGAAGCAGCCGGGCGGCAACGAGCAGAAGGCTTTCGAGTACGTTACCGCGCTGTTCAAGAACGTGCCCGTCCTCGATTCCGGCGCCCGGGGCGCCACCACGACCTTCGTCGAACGAGGACTGGGCGACGTGCTTATCGCTTGGGAGAACGAGGCGCTGCTGGCCGTAAAGGAACTGGGCAAGGACAAGTTCGAGATCGTCGTCCCCCGCCAGTCCATCCTGGCCGAGCCGCCGGTGGCGGTGGTGGACAAGGTGGTGGACAAGCACGGCACCCGCCTCACGGCCCAGGCCTACCTGGACTACCTGTATTCCGAGGAGGGGCAGGAGATCGCCGCTCGCCACTACTATCGGCCCACCAATGCGAAGGTGGCCGCGCGTTACGCTGCCAGCTTTCCAAATCTCAAGCTGGTGACCGTCGACGGCATCTTCGGCGGCTGGCGCAAGGCGCAACAGCAGCACTTTGCCGATGGGGGAACATTCGACCGAATTTACGCGAAACAATGAGGGGCTGGGGATGAATCCTGCCTCGGACCTTCAAGGACTTCAAACTAATTGTTATATTCAAATCACAAGTTCGTCTTTGTCGTTATAACAGTGTCCGCTAAAGTTGCTCATCCCCTGTTTTGAGGTTCGTTATGTCCGTCTTCTCCAAGTTGCTCGCTGCCCTATGCTTGGCCAGTGCCGCCTTCAGTACCCTGGCCGATACCACCCTGCTCAACGCATCCTACGACGTCGCCCGTGACGTGTATAAGGATTACAACCCCCTATTCCAGAAGTACTGGAAGGCCAAGAGCGGCGAGAGCCTGGAGCTGAAACAGTCCCACGGCGGGTCCACCAAGCAGGTGCGCGCGGTGGCGGATGGCCTGGAGGCCGACGTGGTGACCATGAACCAGGCCAACGACATCGAGTTCCTGGCGGAAAAGGGCCTGGTGGCCAAGGACTGGGCGAAGAAATTCCCCACCAATGCCTCGCCCTACACCTCCGCCATGGTTTTCATCGTGAAGAAGGGCAACCCCAAGGGCTTCAAGGATTGGGGCGACCTGGCGGCGCCCGGCGTGCAGATCATCATTCCTCACCCCAAGAACACGGGGAACGGCCGCAACACCTACCTTTCCGCCTGGGCCTGGGCCTTGCGGCAGCCGGGGGGCAGCGACAAGAGCGCCCAGGAGTTCCTCGGCAAGCTGCTGAAGAACGCGCCCCTGTTCGCCGCCGGCGGCCGTGACGCCACCACCACCTTCATGCAGCGCGGCCTGGGCGACGTGCTCATCACCTTCGAATGCGAGGCGGAACTGATCGCCAAGGAATTCGGCAAGGGCAATTTCGATGTGGTTTACCCGAGCCTCACCATGCAAACCGAATTCCCGGTGGCCGTCGTGGACAAGGTGGTGGACAAGAAGGGCACGCGCAAGCAGGCCGAGGCCTACCTGGAATACCTGTGGTCCAAGGAAGGCCAGGAGAACGCCGCCCAGAACTACCTGCGGCCCCGGGACGCCGAGCTGCTCAAGAAATACGCCCAATTCTTCCCGCCGGTGAAGACCTTCACCGTGGATGAAGTCTTCGGCGGCGCCAACAAGGCCTTCGCGGCCCATTTCAAGGACGGCGGCAGTTTCGACCAGATCTACGTCGCCAAGTAAGGCGCCGGTGCTTGCGGCAGGCCGGGGCTGACCCGCCACGGATCCCTGCCGGCATCGTCTTTCGTAAAGTTTCCATGCCTTCTCGTTCCCGCCGCGTGTTGCCCGGCTTCGGCCTCGCCCTGGGTTACACCCTCGTCTATCTCTCGCTGCTGGTCCTGCTACCCCTGGGCGGCATGGTTCTCAAGGCCTCCCACCTGGGTTGGGGACCGCTGGTCGATATCGCCCTCGGCGAACGTTCCCTGGCGGCGTTTCGCGTCACCTTCACGGCGTCGCTGCTGGCGGCAGCGATCAACGGCTTCTTCGGGCTGATCGTCGCCTGGGTGCTGGTGCGTTACCCTTTCCCCGGCAAACGCTTCGTCGACGCCCTGGTGGACCTGCCCTTCGCCCTGCCCACGGCCGTCGCCGGCATCACCCTGGCGACCCTCTACGCCGGCAACGGCTGGATCGGCCGCCATCTCGAGCCCCTGGGCCTCAAGGTGGCGTACACGCCCCTGGGAATCGTCGTGGCGTTGACCTTCATCACGCTGCCCTTCGTCGTGCGTACCTTGCAACCGGTGATCGAGGACATCGAGTCCGAAGTCGAGGAGGCCGCCGCCTCCCTCGGCGCCTCCCGCTGGCAGACTTTCACCCGCGTCATCTTCCCCGCCATCGGCCCGGCGCTGCTCACCGGCTTCGCCCTGGCTTTCGCCCGGGCCCTGGGCGAATACGGGTCGGTCATCTTCATCGCCGGCAACCTGCCCCTGGTGTCGGAAATCGTGCCCCTGCTCATCATCTCCAAGCTGGAGCAGTACGACGTGCTGGGCGCCACGGCCCTGGCCGTGACCATGCTGGCCATTTCCTTCGTGCTGCTGCTGACCATCAATCTGATGCAATGGTGGGCGGCCAACCGGCATCGCAACCGCGAGCCCCTGGAAGCGGCCGCCGCCAAGGCGCAAGGGGTGTCGGCATGAGTGGCAACCAACTCACCCGCGCCACCCAGGAGCCGGCCTGGGTCCGCTACAGCCTGCTCACCATCGGCCTCGGCTTCCTCTTCTTCTTCCTCGGCCTGCCGCTCATCGCCGTCTTCGTCGAGGCCCTGGCCCAGGGCCTGCCCGCCTATCTGGAGGCGCTGAAGGAGCCGGAAACCCGCTCGGCCATCTGGCTCACCGTCGTCATCGCCCTGGCCGTGTTGCCCTTCAACATCCTCTTCGGCGTGGCGGCGGCCTGGGCCATCGCCAAATTCGACTTCAAGGGCAAGAGCCTGCTGAT
>DAORDK010000115.1:0-9863 GCA_035345935.1 Rhodocyclaceae bacterium
TCATCATGGTTATGACGGGGCGCGCAGAAATCATGGGTTGTTCAGGGAATCCCTAGATGATCACACCCGGCCCGCCCCCGGCCAACGGGTTCAACGCCAGACACTGCGAGATTTTCGAACAGTGGCTCGGGCTGCCCTTGATTGAGGCCGGCGCCGGAACAGATAGTCTTTCCCGTGTATAACCCTAATGAGCACCCAGCCAATGAAAGTACAGATTCAATTCTCTGAGATCAACCTGTCCGACGAAGTGCGGCGCCATGTCTTGCGGCGCCTGCACAATGCGCTGAACCACGGCGCCAAACTCGTCTCCCGCGTGGTCATTCGCCTGAGCGACATCAACGGCCCCCGCGGTGGAGAAGACAAATGCTGCGCCATCGAAGTGCGCCTTGCGGGCGGTGACGCGGTATATGCCAAGGGGGTTCAAGGCAATGTCTTCGGCGCGATCAATCTGGCCGCCAGACGCCTCGGGCAGTGCTTTGACCGCCAACTGGCGCGCTCCCATCGCCAGGCCGGGCGCCGCCGCACCATCCGCGCCCCGGCGCTCTTGGCCACCCCCGCCTGAGGCGCCGGCCGACCAAGCGCCCCGCCCCCATCGTCCGCCATGTTCACCGTCTATGGCCTATCCGGCCAAGTCTTCAACGGCCCCCTCGAGTCCCTGTATCGCGTCAACCAATTGGCGCGGCTTGCCGCCGCACGCCCACCCACGGGGCGCGAGGAAGAACCGGTTGCCGACGCGGCAACCCTGGCCACCCCGGCGCACCAGGCCCTGCGCTCCTACCGGGCCATGCTGCCGCAAGAACTGGAGCGTGGGCCGCTGATCCACGCCGCCCAGGTCATGAGCCGCCCCGCCATCACCGTAGCGGCGCAAGCGCCGGTGAAGGACGCCTGGCGGACCCTGCGCGACAACCGAATCCGGCAGGCGCCCGTGCTGGACGCCGAGCGGCGGCTGGTCGGCATCGTCAGCGAACGCGATCTGCTCACCGCTGTGGATATCGAAGACGGGCAACTGGTCGGAAACACCCTGCGCCGTACCGAGGCGGTGATGACCACACCCGTCGTCGCGTCGCACCCGATTACCGATATCCGCCGCATTGCCGCCGCCATGGTGGCAACCGGGGCTGGTGGCGTACCCATAGTCGGCGAGGACGGGCAATTGCTGGGCTTTGTATCGCGGGGCGACGTGCTGCGCGCCGTTGTCAAAGACCCACCGCTGAGCCTGTGGCGATGACGAAAGACGCCGCCCCGGCAGCATGCCATGCCAACCGGCGTCGGGCCGACGGCCACCTCGGCGCCACGGGCGGGAAACAATCGGCGGCCGAAACGATCCACCCCCTTACGGAGGCGCATGCATGAAGACGACCAACGAGCTATTGAAACGCCTGCGGGCTTGGGCGCCGAGCCGTCAGACCATCGAATCGAACCCAGCGCTCCGCGCCCTGGCCCCCCACCTGGCGGACCCCAAGCTGTGGCACTGGTCCCGCCGAGGCGTTGCTGCGGGCGTCGCCATCGGGCTCTTCATCGGCCTGCTGCTCCCGGTAGCGCAAATTCTTGCGGCGGCTGTCATTGCGGTCCTTCTTCGCGCCAACGTCCCCCTTGCCGCCGGCACCACCCTGATCACCAACCCCCTGACCGTGCCGCCCATCTACTACGTCGCCTACCAGATCGGAGCCCGGCTGACCGGCCATGCGACCCCCGAACCCTTCTCACTCGCGGACCCCGTCAGCCTCCTGGACAACCTGCAGACCATTGGCGCCACCCTCTTTTTGGGCCTGGGTGTCTCCGCGACCCTGGCTGCGCTGGCGAGCTACTTCCTCATATCCGGCGTCTGGGCATGGCGCATTGCCGCCGCGCGTCGGAGCCCGAAACACCGGGCCCGCGCCACGCCCTGATCGCAGATCGGCAACGACGGGAATTCCGTCTCGCCCCGGATAACGCCCCGGCCCCAAGCGACTGTCGCCGGCAACCCGCTCGGGCAGGGGTCAGCCGGACCGTGCCGGCGCCGCCCTCCGGTCGTCGGATTTGCCGAAGTCAGCCCCCGCAGGCCGCATAGCAGCGGTCGTAGGTTTCCTGGCAGCCGGCGCCGGAACCTCTGCCCGGACATCTGTATAGCTGGTCACCGCAGTGGCGCACACAGACATCCCAATCCCGCTGTCGGGGCGTTACCGGCTTGGCATCGGGCAGCAGCAGGCTTCCAGTGCGGGAACAGGCGCTGAAATCAAAGTGGCGTTGCGGGCCGGGCAATTGCGCCCAGGCCTCGTCGGGAATCGCTAATTCCGCCTGAAGGCTGGCCAGTGCCTCCATCCCCTCGCCGAGGGTGCCCTCCTCACGCAGCATACGGACTGCTGCACAGTCGGCACGGCGCACAGCATCCGGACCATTCCCGGTCTGCAGACGTGCGCAGCTGTGGGCAAAGAAGAAGGCCCGCGCCATGGTCGATAACTGGGGCAAGACTTCGGAGTTGTAGCGCATCACTGGCTTGTCCCCTTGGCGACCCGCCCGCACCAGGACAGGAAGTGTCGGATCCGACAAGCCTTCGACGGTCCTTTCAGCGGCGTCGATGCACGTGGTCAACTCCAGGGCCCAGGTCGCGCACGGGGACGCCAAGAGCGCTAGCAACAGGCTCAAGGCATGGATTGAAGTTCTTTTCACGGACAAATTCCCGGGATGAGGCGGCAGATGTGGGGAATCAATAGACCTCCCGGCTATAGATTATCGGCGCTCGAGGGCCACAGGAGCCAAAGCACGCACGAACGTCGCCGGGTTGGAGGAGCCAGGCGGGAATATTAAGTTTGGACGCGATGATATCCACGTAACCGAAATTTCCAGCCCCAGGTGCCGAGAGGGTCAACAGGGGATCGCCGCTCACCAGCCGGCCTGCCGGACTGCCGGCCATGGCCGCTATGGTTTCTCCCGCGGCAAGTTGATTGCGCGTGGTCTGGGCCGAGAAGACAAGTCCTCCATTGGCGCTGGTGGGCACGGTCAATTGGCTACAGTTGTCGGCCGTGTTCCTGACCCAACCGGCGGCGCTCCAATACCGCGCGTAAGCTGGAATGGGCAGTTTGAGGAATTCGTTGCCGTAGGCGTTTCCGAGCTGGAAGGCGCCGCTGCGCAGCGCCACGCTCTGCTCCCCATGGGTTGCCGAACTGACACCATCGGTATCGGCGGCCCGCACCTGTATCGCGGTCGGAGGCGTCGAGCGACTGGAGAACGTGTAGGCGATATTCGACGCCGTCCCTACCCCGCTGGCGAAACCGGTGGCCGCGATGGTGTTATTGGTGAACACGCCCAGAGTGCCGCCCGCGGCATCGCTCAGGGTGACCAATTTGGCCCAGGTGGCCCCGGCATAATTGGCCGTGATGCCACCCCCCGCCGCCCGGGCAGTCACGGTTGCCGTGAAAGACTGGCCCGAATAGGTAAAACTGCCACAACCCTGGCTCACGGTGGTGTCAAAGTAGGCCGGCTTGAAGCGCCCGACACTGGTCTGGCTGCCGTTCGCACCCAGGCCGGAGCCCAGGTAGTTGGAGGTCGTCGCAGTGAGATCGATGGTTCCCACCTCACTCCAGGTCAGGTTGGCACTGGCGGCACCACCTGCAAACCCAGACAGGGACTGGTTGATCGCCGCGGCATTGCCCGGACCCGGTATCGGATTGCTGGAGGCGAGGGTGACCGTAGCCGCCGCGGGGGATTCCTGGCCGAAATTGGGCGCAGCCGCCGGCGTGGCGCATTGGTTGAGGGCTGTGACGGTGACATTGAAAGGCGTCCCTGCCGTCAGGGGCGCCACAGGAATTCCGCTCAGTCTGAAACTCTTGGGCGCGGCAATGAAGGTGTTGCCGGAAACCGCGGCGAGGGAAAGCCCGCTGTCCCCGGTGGCGTTGCTGCCGGAATAGGTCGGGTAGAGGGCAAGCTGGCCGACATCCTGGTAAACGAAATTGGTAAGCGTCGCGGTTCCGGTGGCGTCGAAATAAAGATTGCTCAGCACGGTCGGGCTGGCCGCGCTGGTGGAGAGCGCCGCGACGGTGGAAGTCGCCCCGCCCGCGGAAGTGACGTAGTTCAGGCTGGGGACCAGCGTTCCGCTGTGTGGATTGGCGTAGCCGGCATAGAGCGAGACCGAGCGATTGACTCCGGCGAAGGCAGGCACGCAGGCCGTCCCCGTGGCATCGGCCCGAACCGCCTTCAGGGTGACGGTCTGGGGCAGGCAGGCGTAGTGATTCGGAGCGCTGACCAGGAATCCGGCCGCCGCGAAGCTGATGGCGCAGGCACTGCCCGAATCCGTCGCCCCGGTGCCGGTATGCGTGCACTGGACCGTGGTATTGGTGGCGCCGCTGGCAGTCCCGGCCAGGGTATCGGTGCGCACGTTATGCTCCTTCAGATAGACGGTTCCACCGTTGGCCACGGTCACCGACCCGGTGATAGGCGAGGCGCACAGGGTGTCGCTGCACCACTGGGCACCGGCGATGGCGGTGGGAGTGAAGCTCACCGAACCACTGGTCTGGGACGCGGGAACACCGTTGCAGGGCGCGCTCGAAGTACAGCCCAGCACCGTGACGGCCTTGGCGGTACAGCTCAGCCCGACGCCGTCATGGACCAGTTCGACGTGGTCGATGGTCGAACAGAGGCGCGTTCTGGTCATTAGCGCCTGGATGGTGGCCTGGCTGAGGACTCCGGAAAAGATTTCAAGTTCGTCGATGTTGCCGTAGAAATGCCAATCCGCCTGCTGCCCTTCAGAAGACGACGCACTCTCGCCGCCGATGGCGGCGAGGCCCGTCCCGTCAGTCCAGGTGCCGGCAAAGGCGCTGCTGGTGATGGCCAGGGGATTGCCCGAGGCATCGAAGACATAGAGGGTCACCTGCTTGGCCACGGTGTCGATGGTCACGGCGACGAAGTGCCAGGCATTGCTGGTGATGACCGGGTTGGTATCGAGGCAGAAGACGCCGCAACTGGGGTTGCTACCCTGGCCCGTGACGCTCCCGCTGTTACTGATATTGCGGTTGAAGAACCGTAATTTGGCCTGCCCGGTCCCGTCGGCGAGGCTGAATCCCCAGCCGTTCTGGGCGTCGTCCCGAACCAGGATACGCTGATGGTGCGAGCTGGCCGCCGTGGACCGGATCCAGGCCATGAAGGTGAAGCTGGTGGGTAGCGTCGGGATGGTGGGCAACTCCACATAGGTGTAACTGCGCACCGTCGCCGTGGTCTTGTCGAACTCGCCGTAGTTGCAGGTGCTCTGCCCCCCGCTACTGTAGGCCGGAGTTCCCGAGACTGCGGAAGGAGGCACCGACGAGCCGTTGGCGATCTTGGCGGTGCCGTGGTGGCCATTGCCGCTGCTGTCCTTGACCTCGCCCGACGTCCCGTTCCAGGACGTTTCGTCCATGCGCCAGTCGGCCAGCGGGGCAAGGATCGTGACCGGCGGCGCCGAAGCCGTGAGGACCGGGCTCCCGACATTGGAAACGATGGTGTTGGTCACGGTACCGGCAGAATTGCCCTTGACCGTCAGGGTGGCCGTGTAATTCGTACTAGCCGCCATGCTTCCCACCGTCCACGTCACCACGCCGCCTGAGAAGGAACAGGTCCCTCGGCTGGTGGTACACGACACATAGGTCAGCCCCGCCGCGGCCAGATTATCGGTAATGGCGACACTGACCGAGCTGCTCAGCGCCGTCTGACCGTTGACCGCATGCAGGGTGTAGGTGAAGTTCTGCCCCACGGCTGCCGTGGCGGTGCCGGTGGTCTTGGCGAGGGAGAAAGTGCCGCCATTGACGTTGTCCGCACACAGGCTGTTGGCATTGTTGGCGGTGCTGGTACCCCCCCAGTTGCCCGTTCCGTCAGGATTACGGTACCAGTCCTTGACCGAACTGCCGCTGCCCTTCTGGGCGTCGTAATAGGTATCGCTCGATCCCGTGGCGGGCAACAGGCTTTCGATTGCGGGGCAACTGCCGTAGGTGCTGCCCGCACCGTAGAACGAGGTGATGTTGTTGCCCAGGCGCAGGATGTCGATGATCTGGTTGCTGGAGGAATCGTAGAGCACCGCATTGAACGGCGGACTGCGGGTGCGCAGGAAACTGAGAGCGGAATCGGAGAAGCGAATCCAGGGCGACGCTGTCCCACAGGTATTTATCGTGCTATTCGTGAAACCGGAATCGACCGCTGTCGTCTGTTTGGTGGCATTGTCCCCAGCGTACAGATCGATCTTCCAGTTGGTAAAGTTTCCGCTGGCGCTGACCACCGTGGGATCGAGGACGCGCAATTCCAGGTAACCGGCGCCGCTGGGCTGATGGACTTCGTTGAACACGACCTTCCCTCGGTGCGTGGAACAGACAGCCTGAGCGGATGAAACGGCGCCGAGTAGAAGCACCGCCAGCAGGAAGATCGCCAAAGCGCCCTGGAAGCCTCGGGGTGTCATAGCGGAATCCGGAAAAATCGTAGCACCGCTCATGTTCCCACCAAACGACCCTGGGGGACAACGCCGGCGGGCGCCTAAGGTTTGCGCGGCGATAAGCGGGCGCAAGGGCGCATCCCAGCGCTTCCCGTTGCGCAATAGCGAACGCAGCAAACCGCAACCGCGCACCCTATACTAGCGCCACGCGTGTTCATCCCTAATTCAGAATAATGGAGAAACCCTTGCGCTCTCTCGGGGCTCGCTACGTGCTGGCGATCGCCGTGCTGACCGCGGTCGTCATGCTGATCGTCGAGCAATTCGTCGAGCAGCAAACGCTGGACTCCCTGCGCCTGGATGAAGAGAGCCATGCCCGCGAAAACCTGCTCGTGCTGCAAAGCCGCATCGAGGGCAATCTTCGCAGCAGTGCCCTGCTCGGACGCGGCCTGGTCGCGGTGATCGCGGCCAATCCACATCTCTCCCAGGCAGACCTGGAGCGCGCCGCACGGCCTTTGTTTGAGGGCCGCACCTTGCTGCGGAACCTGGCGGCCGCCCCGGATCTGGTCATTCGCTACGTCGTCCCGTTGAAGGGTAACGAAAAAGCCCTCGGTCTCGATTATCGAAAGACTCCGAGCCAGCAGGAGTCGGCCGAACTTGCCCGGAAGACGGGAAAAATCGTCATCGCCGGACCGGTCAACCTGGCCCAGGGAGGAGTGGGCATCATCTCGCGCATGCCGGTCTTCCTGGGCGATGGAAACGAGAACGCCAATTTCTGGGGACTGCTCTCCACGGTCATGGACGCCGAGGTCTTCTATCGCGAGAGCGGACTCGCCGACCCGGACCTTCCCCTCGAAGTCGCGATCCGCGGCAAGGACGGCAAGGGTGCCGAGGGCGAGGTGTTTTACGGCAACGCCGAATTGTTTTCCGACCGGGCGATCCGGCTCGTCATTCCTTTGCCCAGTGGATCCTGGCAAATTGCGGCGCGACCCCGGGGCGGATGGAGCGATGGGCGGCAGCGGCTGGTGATCATCCGGCTCGGCTTCGCCTTCGCCCTGGTGGCCATCCTGAGCCCGTTGTTGATGCTTGGTCTCGCTCTCCGTCAACGGCTGCGGGCCGAAGAAGAAGCGCGCCGAACCGCGCTCTACGCCCGCAACTTGCTCGAAGCCAGCCTCGATCCCCTGGTGGCCATCAGCCCGGAGGGAAAGATCAGCGACGTCAACCGGGCAACCGAGGAAGCCACCGGAAGAGCACGCGCTGAGCTGATCGGCAGCGATTTCAGCGACTATTTCACTTCGCCGGAGGACGCCCGGACCGGATATCGCAAGGTCTTCGACACAGGAGCCGTGCGGGACTATCCCTTGGCGATCCGCCATGCCTCCGGCAGCGTGATGGATGTCCTATACAACGCCACGGTCTATCGCAACGACCGGGAAGAGATCGACGGCATTGTCGCCGTCGCGCGGGACGTCAGCGCGCGCAACCGTGCCGAAGCCGAATTGGCCGTCTATCGCCAACACCTGGAGCGATTGGTCGAGGAACGTACCGCCGAGCTCGCCCGTGCCAAGGAACAGGCCGAAGCGGCAAGTCTTGCCAAGAGCGACTTTCTGGCCAACATGAGCCATGAACTGCGCACGCCTATGAATGGCGTTCTCGGCATGATCGGCCTTGCCCGCAAAACCGTGCATGACCCGGACGGCATCGGCTATCTGGATAAGGCCAGACGCTCGGCCGAACGCCTGCTCGGCGTCATCAACGACATCCTCGACGTTTCCAAGATCGAAGCGCGCCGCATGGACCTGGAGAGGCTGCCGCTCAAGATCGGTGACGTTCTCGACCAACTGAGCATCCTTTTTGAGAACGCCGTTCGCGAAAAGCATCTCGGTCTGGTGATTGATATCGCCCCCAGCCTGGCCGCCAAACCCCTGCTCGGCGATGCCCTGCGTCTTGGCCAGATGCTGACCAATCTGGTCGGCAACGCCGTCAAGTTCAGCGAGCAAGGGACGATACGCGTCTGTGCCGCGATTCTCACGGAGGACGAGGAAGAAATTGGCTTGCGCTTCGAGGTCGAAGACCAGGGCATCGGTATTCGACCCGAAGACCAATGCCGTCTGTTCTCCGCCTTCGAGCAGGCCGACGGCAGCATGACCCGCAAATACGGCGGCACCGGTCTGGGCCTTGCCATTTGCCGCCGTCTCGCAGGACTGATGGGTGGCGAAATCGGCGTCGCCAGCACCTTCGGCCAAGGCAGTGCCTTCTGGTTCACCGTCCGCCTGGGAAAGGACGACAAGGCCTCGGAACCCCAGCCCATAACGCCACATTGGGAAGATAGCGAAGCGCGCCTGCGCAGAGAGTTTTCCGGAACGCCCGTCCTTCTTGCCGAAGACGAACCGATCAACCGCGAAATCGTTCAGTCCCTGCTCGAAGACACCGGACTCGTCGTCGACCTTGCCGAGGACGGTTCGCAAGCGGTGGAGATGGCGCGAAACAGAGCTTACGGCCTGATCCTCATGGACCTGCAGATGCCCAAACTCAATGGCGCCGATGCCGCTCGGGCCATCAGGGAGAACTCCCGCAACCGCGACACCCCCATCTTCGCGGTGACTGCCAATGCTTACGAACAGGACCGCGAACTCTGTCTTGCCGCCGGGATGAACCGGCACCTGGCCAAGCCCCTCGATCCCGACCTGCTTCTGCAGGCGGTTCTGGAAGGCCTCTCGCAAGGCCGCTCGAACTAGACTCCCGAGATCCGCAGTGTAAGCCGGGGCCTCCCTCGACCCCGCTTGCGTCCGGGTGCACGACCTCGCGAGCCGCTCCACCAGAGCTGCCCGGGCATTCCCTCCGGCCGGATTACGCCGGCGTCCCGCAGGCCATTGCCAAGCGCGCGGTCAGCACAGCGAGCGCTTCGTCCCCTGGCCGGCCCAGCGCCGTTCTCAGGAAATCCCATGCGGTGTCGGCGTACCGGGCGGCCACGGGGCTCAGATCTTGACCCAACTCGAATTCTTCGCCCCTGACGCAAAGGACGAAGCATTGCGGCGCCGGCCCCCGGCAGGTCTGCTCGAAGACCCGCAGCACGGCACCCGGCTCCAGCGCATGACTGCTGGACCCGAGATCCACCGCCGGCTCCAGGCGGGAAAAAGTGTAGGGAGCTGGCGTGCCTGCGCCGGCATCGATGAAGAGCGCCAGCGCTCGGCCTTCCAGGTCGAGGGCGTGCTCGATGTTGAGCTGGAAGTCTTCGATCAGTTCGACCTCCCCTGCCCGGCCGCTGGCCTGAAGCCAGGCGTCCAAGCGCGCCAGCAGCAAGGGACCGAGGGCGTCGTCGCCGCGGCTGGGGTTGCCGACGGCGAAGACGACGACGGGGGGCCTCATTCCCGGCTCAGGCGATGGACCAGGCTGCCGTCGGGAGCGACCAGTTCGACTGCGAGGGGCATCTTGCCCAGAGCGTGGGTGGCGCAGGAGAGGCAGGGGTCGAAGGCGCGGATGGCGACCTCGATGT
>DAORDK010000116.1:0-9742 GCA_035345935.1 Rhodocyclaceae bacterium
CAGGTGCAGGTGCAGGTGCAGGTGCAGGTGCAGGTGCAGGTGCAGGTGCAGGTGCAGGTGCAGGTGCAGGTGCGGCGGGTCGCGCCCTCGCCTCGTCACGCTCCGACGGCTGTTGCTGGAGGGTCAGCGTCATCATCGTCGCGAGCAGGGCGGTCGCTGCGACCGCCAGCGGAACCTGCAGGCGGTGCCAGAGGGAACGCCGACGCCGTACGAGGGCGACCCGGGAGGCAGCCAGGATGGCGTTGTCCAGGGCTGCGGGCGGTTCTGCCCCGGCCGATTCTTGGTAAAGCCGCGAGACGGCGGGATCTCGCAGATCGGAGTCGGTCATAGCAAGTCCTCCAGGGCGAGCCTCAGTTTGGCGACGGCGTAGCGTAGGCGGCTCTTCGCCGTTTCGCGGCCCACTTCGGTGGTGGCCGCGATTTCCTCCAGGCCGAGGCCGGCTTCTTCGGCGAGCAGAAAGACCTCCCTTTGCGGTTCGGGGAGTTCGGCCAATGCGTCCGCCAGGCGCCGGGCGAGGTGATACCGTTCGGCCTGCAGAGCTGGGTCGCTGCCTTGCGGAGCAGGCAGTGCATCCGGATCGGCGTCCGGATCGTATTTCGAAACGATGCCGCGGGCGTGTTGCCGGTAGTGGTCGAGGAGGCGGTTGTGGGCGATGCGATAAAGCCAGGTGGAAAATTTGGCCAGGGGTTCGTAGGCGGTGCGCGCGGCGATGACGCGCGTCCAGATGTCCTGGTAGAGATCTTCGGCCAAGCGGGGGTCGCCGCACTGATGGGCCAGATGGCGGTAGAGTCGGGTGCGGTGGCGCCGGTAGAGCGTCTCGAATGCGGCGGCGTTGCCGTCGCGGTAGGCCAGCATCAGTCGTTCGTCGCTCGGTTCGTCCATGCCGGCGAGTTTAGGCGACTGCCGGACGAAGGCAAGGGCGAGATTTTCCGCGAGCGACCTCTGGTGCCGAAGAGATCTCGGCTTATCGGTGTCGAACGGTTCTCTCCGCTTGCGTGGATGGCACCCAACCGGTGGCGCGCGAGGGTTCCGAGCTAGAATCGGGGTAGACGCCATTACGGGAGCATGACATGAGAACCTTGAAAACCGGCTGGATGGCCCTGGCTCTGGGGATCGTTGCGGGCTGGGCAGTGGCGGCACCCCATGCCGTGGTCGAGGGCGTCCAGGCGCCCGCCTGGGTCGAACGGGCGGGTGGCAGGCAGGCGCTGACTCCTGGAATGGTGCTCGACAATCGGGATCGTCTGGTCACCGGGAACGGCGGCCGCGCGCTGGTGCAAATGGCCGATGGCAGTGCGGTCCGCATGGGCGAGAATGGCCAGGTCGGTCTCCAGGGGCTGAATCGGCGGCAGGATGGCGTGTTCACGGCGGCCCTGGAGGTGGCCAAGGGCGCTTTCCGGCTGACCACGGACCTATTCCGGCGGGTAAGCGACAAGCGGGCGATAGACGTCAAGATCGGCACCGTGACGGCCGGGATACGCGGGACCGATATCTGGGGGCGCAGCGACGAGCGGCGGGACTTCGTCTGTCTGCTGGAGGGCCATATCACGGCCTCCCATCCCCAGGGTACGCCGGTCGAATTGACTCAGCCGCTCCAATTCTACGGGGCCGACAAGGGGAGACCGCCGGGGCCGGTCGATTCTGTCGATGCGGCCCAGGTACGGCTGTGGGCCCAAGAGACCGAATTGGAAACCGGTGCCGGAATACAGCGGCGCGGAGGGCGCTGGGGCGTCAGACTGGGCAGCTTCCCGGATCAGGCCGCCGCGCTGGCGCTCTATGATCGAGCGGCGGCGGCCGGCTACGGGACTCGCATCGTTCCGCTGGGGCGCGGCGAGCAGGCGCGCTATGAGGTGAGGCTAGGGCAAATCCCGAGCGGAGCGGAAGCGGAATCGCTTGCCACCCGGCTGTCGCGGGAACTTGATTTGCCCGGAATCAAGGCCTATCGGCGCTGATCCGGCGCTTTCAAGCGGCTCGCTTTGCCCCGCGGACGTTTCCCCAGGTGTCCTGCCAGAACCGGTAGGCGTTCTGTGCTGCCATCAGGGTCAGGAGGGACATCCGGCTCTGGTGGCGGAAAAGCCACGACAGGCGGGGCGCGGCTTCAAGGGTGTAGGCCGTGGTGCGACCGGCTTCGTCCTCGACCAGGGTCAGAAACCGTTCGACGGCCAGACCCCAGTACTCGGATCCCTCGGCCTTGCCGCAGAGATACTCGGCTTCGCCACAGGCGCGGCGCCAAAGCTTGAGGGCCAGCGCTTCGCTGATCCCCGCACGCTTGGAAATCCAAGGCAGAATCTTGGGTGCGTTCATTGCGGTACTCCTTTCTATCGTGTGGCGGTAGCCACTTTCTCTGTTGTTTAACTCGCCTTTTGGGCTTTGGTTTTGTGCATTGCAACATTTATTTGTGTTGAAGTCTATAGGGCTTTTGTGACGGATTGTAGTGGACAAATTCACAGTTGTTATTGCGGCGCACAATCGGTATTTCCGGAGCAGGCGTATGCCTTTGATTCTTAGGGATTGGTGTTGCCTGAGGTCCCTGCGCGGGGATTGATCGATGTCCGACTTGCTTGCTCGTCTCAATCCGCCCCAGCTCCAGGCGGTCACCCTGCCGCCGGTCCACGCCCTTATTCTCGCCGGCGCCGGCAGCGGCAAGACGCGGGTGCTCACCACTCGCATCGCCTGGCTGGTCTCCACCGGCCAGGTCAGCCCCCACGGCCTCCTGGCGGTGACCTTCACCAACAAGGCCGCCAAGGAAATGACGGCCCGCATCGCGGCTCTCGTACCCATCAATCCGCGGGGGCTCTGGATCGGTACCTTCCATGGGCTGTGCAATCGGCTGCTGCGCGCCCATCACCGCGATGCGGGCTTGCCCCAGACCTTCCAGATCCTCGATTCGGCAGATCAGCTGGCGGCCGTAAAGCGCTTGCTCAAGAACCTGGGCGTCGACGACGAGAAATACCCCCCCAGGGAAATCTGTCACTTCATCAATGGCCATAAGGAGCAGGGTATCCGGGCGGCGCAGGCCGAGGCCTACGATGCCTGGACCCGGCGGCGGGTCGAGCTCTATGCCGAATACGAAGCCCAGTGCAACCGCGAGGGCGTGGTCGATTTTGCCGAGTTGCTACTACGCTGCTACGAGTTGCTGTCCCGCAACGAACCTCTGCGGCGCCACTACCAGGAACGCTTTCGCTACATTCTGGTGGACGAGTTCCAGGACACCAACCGTCTCCAGTACGCCTGGTTGAAATTGCTGGCCGCCGGGGGGGCGAGCCTTTTCGCGGTGGGGGACGACGACCAGTCGATCTATGCCTTCCGCGGCGCCGAGGTGGGCAATATGCGGGAGTTCGAGCGGGATTACGCCCGATCCAACGTCATCCGCCTGGAGCAGAATTACCGCTCCCACGGCAATATCCTGGCTGCCGCCAACGCCATCATCAAGAACAACCGGGAACGCCTGGGCAAGAATCTGTGGACCGATGCCGGGGCCGGTGAGCCGATCCGCGCCTTCGAAGCCTGGTCCGATCTGGACGAGGCCCGTTTCGTCATCGATGAAATCCGCGAACTGATTCGGGAGGGCACCGGCGCCGGGCAGGTCGCCGTCCTTTACCGCTCCAACGCCCAGTCCCGGGTCCTCGAGCACGAACTCTTCTCCCGCGGCGTACCTTATCGGGTCTATGGCGGCCTGCGCTTCTTCGAGCGCCAGGAGGTCAAGCACGCTCTGGCCTATCTGCGACTCATCGCCAACCCGGACGACGACACGGCCTTTCTGCGGGTGGTCAATTTCCCGACCCGGGGTATCGGCGCCCGCACTCTGGAGAATCTCCAGGCCGCCGCCCACCAGACCCGCAGCTCCCTCTACAACGCCGCCGCTTCCCTATCCGGCAAGGCAGGCCAGGCCGTGGGCGCCTTCGTAGCCTTGATCGAGATCCTGCGGCGGGAAACCGAAAGTCTGCCGCTTCCCGAAGTGGTCGAGCACGTCATCGAGAAGAGCGGCCTCGCCCAGCACTACCGGACCGAGAAGGAAGGCCAGGAGCGGCTGGAGAACCTGGACGAACTGATCAACGCCGCCGCCAGCTTTGTGGACGACGAAGGCGCGGTGGGCGAAGGGGGAGCCCTGGTGTCCTTCCTCACCCATGCCTCGCTGGAAGCCGGCGAACACCAGGCCGGCGAGGGTCAGGAAGCCGTGCAGCTCATGTCGGTCCATGCCGCCAAGGGGCTCGAATTCGACGTGGTCTTCATCACCGGGCTGGAACAGGGCCTATTCCCTCACGAAAACGCCGTCGCCGAAGGTCGTGACGGTTTGGAGGAGGAACGCCGCCTGATGTATGTGGCAGTCACTCGGGCCCGTCAGCGCCTCTACCTCTCCTGCGCCCAGACCCGGATGCTCCACGGCCAGACCCGCTACTGCGTGCCTTCGGGCTTCCTGGAAGAGATTCCCGCCGAACTTCTCCTCAAGCTCAACCGAGCGCCGGCGACTGCAATGGCGCCGACAGCGCCTGCCTACGGAGCAAGTGTTCCGGCGATCGCCGGGGGCTTGCGCATCGGGCAGACCGTCGAGCACAGCAAATTCGGGTTGGGCGTCATCGTCGCCAGCGAGGGCCGCGGCGCCGACGCCCGGGTGCAGGTCAATTTCGGCGGTGCCGGAATGAAATGGTTGGCGCTTGAGTACGCAAAACTGACGGCGGTTTGACCCCGCGGGAGTTCGTAGAGCACCCTGGTAAAATGGCTCTCTTGCGTAATCGACCGGTATCGGGAAGGAGTTCTGGTGTGGATTGGGGAATAAAATTGCGTGGTGCAGTCCTTGCGGCTCTTGTGGTCCTGGCGCCAGGAGTACGGGGCGACGTGCTGCCGGCCGATTCCGGCATCCGCGAGATGGCGACTACCGACCCGCAACGGGCGCGGGGGCTGCTGGCTCGGGCGGTGGTCCGCTTTCGAGAGCAGGGAGACGCCGCCTTTGCCGCTTTCAACCATCCCGCCGAATTCGTCGATGCCGAACTTTACGTCTATGTCCTCGGCACCGACGGCACATTCCTCGCGAGCGGCGGATCTTCGGCCGCCCTCATCGGACGCAAGGTCACCAACATGCGGGATGCGTTCGGCACGCCTTTTTTCTACGACATGTTGGAGAAGGCCAAGGCCAGCGACACCGGCACGGTGGAGTATCGCTGGCTGAACCGGCTGCATCAGAAACCGGAACGTAAGATCACTTACTTTCACAAGGTAGGCAATCGCATCCTGGCGGTGGGCTACTACATACCCCGCGCTTCGGCCGAACAGGCTGCCGCCCTGCTTGGCCGCGCCGTAGCCGCCGTCAAGGCTGATCCGGCCAAGGCCATCGCCGCCTTCAACGATCTCAACGGTGGCTTCATCGAAGACGATCTCTACGTTTTCGTCGTGGACCTCAAGGACGGCAAGTTCAAGGCCCACGGGGTGTCGCCCCGGCTGGTCGAAAGCGACGGCTTCGCCCTCACCGACCCCAACGGGAAGCCCATCATCCGCCAGATGGCCGATGCCCTGAAGGCCGGCGATGGGGGGGAACTCGATTACGCTTGGCGCAATCCCGTGACGCGCAAGGTCGAGGAGAAGCATACCCGTTTCCGCAAGGTCGGCGATTTGCTGGTGGCGGTGGGGTATTACACGCGCTGATTAGCGGCAGGCGGCGTCGGCGCTGGCCCGCGCCTGATTGATGGCCGCGGTGCGCTCGGCGAAATTGTTGCCGCCGTTGTCGAATCGCCTGGCCGGCGCGTTTTCCGCCGCCCGCAGTTGCGCTTGGGCGCTTTCGCACCCGTTCCGGCGCATCGACCGGTTGGCTTGCTCATCCTCGCCTGCTCGCTGGCGGGCGGCCAGGCGATTCCGTAGCGCTGCATCCTGCGCTGCGAGGCTGTTGCCGCCCTGCGCGGGCGTAGAAGCAGGAGCCGATCCTTCCGGCCGGGCCGGTTCGGTGTCGTACTTTTGCGCCTTGGCCGTCGAAGGCGGCGGCTGATCCGAATAGTGTGCCCTACCCTGGGCGTCGACCCATTTGTACATCTGGGCGGTGGCGGGGACGGCCACAAGACAGAACGCCAACGCGGTGAGGGAAAGAATGCGACAAGGCATTGCAGGCTCCGGAAACGGTTTTCGAATCGCTATGCTATCCGGGAAGACCGTATTCCGGTTGGTTCTTGGACGCAACTCCTGTGTTTGATCGCTCGCCGGGGAGCCGATTTGGGGCGATGGGTCGGATTGCTCGGCTGACAGGGGCGCATAATTGCGACCGGGTTCGGCCGATAGCGGCCCTAGGCGAAGGTAGTTCACGCTCGGCCACTTCCGTTGGGTCGAACTCGGCCTGATATCCTGGGTTCTGGCCTCGGAGCATCGCTCCTCCGTCGGAATCAGCCAGCCCTCGACCCCGCTCCCAACCCCCTGAACCACCGCCGCAAGAACCCCTTCAACCGCCGCCCGCCGTTGGGCAAGAGGTAGGTTTCGATGCGACCGGCCAGAAGCTTGGCGACAGCGTTTTCGTCGGCGCCGGCGAGCTGGGGCTGGAGCGTGCGGGCGATAGGGCGGAAGGCAGCGACCAAGGCGGGGTCGAAGTGGCTGCCAGCCTGCTGGTCAAGCCAGTCCAGGGCGGCATCGCAGGTCCAGGGTTCCTTGTAGGGGCGGCGGGAGGTGAGGGCGTCGAAGACGTCCACCACTGCGAAGATGCGGGCGTTGAGCGGGATTTCCTCGCCCTTCAGGCCCTTCAGGTAGCCGTTGCCGTCGTACCACTCGTGGTGGAACTGGATGATGTCCCGGGCGGGCCGGAGCCAAGTGGAGGAGGCGATGATTTCGACGCCCAGCGCGACGTGGTTGCGCATGGTGGCCATTTCGTCTGCGGAGAGTTCGGACGGTTTGAGCAGGATGCCGTCGCCGATGCCGATCTTGCCCACGTCGTGGAGGAATGCGCCAAGCATCAGAGCGCGCAATGCGTCGCCCTCGACCCCGACCGTTTCGCCAAGCTTGCAGGCGTATAGGGTTACGCGGTAGTTGTGGGCGTTGGTATCGGAATCCCGCTTGGCGATCGCGGCGCCAAGGACGGAGGCCATCTCGAGGTTGCCGCGCAAGATCTCCAGCGAACCCCGGTAGACGCTGCGATTGAGGGCAACGATGACCGGGTAGAGGACAACGGCGGTGACCAGCACGGCGGCCAGCACCGCCAGCAAGGTCCGCCAGAGGTCGGCGTGCAGGGCGGCGAGGTGGGCTGGGCCGACGGCATAGACGCCCTCGAAGTAGCCGGAAACGCTGCCGGACGGAAGACTCAGGGGGATGACGACGCGCACCAGGGTCGCGCCGTTCCTGTGCAGGGTGCGGTAGCGGGGGCGATCCGGGCGGGCAAGCCCCGCTGCGGCGTCGAGTTCGCTGGCGAGGCTTTCGGATCCAGGGCTGACGGCCCGGCCAAGGTTGTGGCCTTCGGCATCGAGAATGTCCACTGCCACGAATCCGTTGCCCAGGAAATCGTTCGCCCGGGAGGCGAGGAATTGGGGATCGTGGCTTCCTTCCCGGTGTTCGATTGCCGCCGCGGCCAGATTGACCACCGCCTGGTCGATCTTGCGAATCTCCAGCCAATAGGTCAATCCGCCGGCAACCAGGGACAGGACGAGCCAGACCAGGAGAACACGGGGCAGGAGCAGGCGATGGAGAGAGGTCAAGGTCTAAGAACCGGGAAGGCACCCAGGATGATAACAGGGGCATCTTTGAGGTGGCTTCCCTGGGGCCGGCGGTGATAATCTCCCGCCTTTCGGAAACTCGCAGCGAGAGGAACACCATGCCCCACGCCATCCGCATCCATACGACCGGCGGGCCGGAAGTTCTGTCCTGGGAGGAAATCGACCTCGCGCCGCCGGGTCCAGGCGAAGCGCGGGTCCGCCATGAGGCGATCGGCCTCAATTTCATCGACACCTACCACCGGACCGGACTCTATCCCCTGCAACTGCCCAGCGGTATCGGCCTCGAGGGGGCCGGGGTGGTCGAAGCGGTCGGGGAGGGCGTGACCGAAGTCCGTCCCGGGGACCGGGTGGCCTATGCCGGCGGGCCCCCCGGAGCCTATGCCGAGGCGCGCAACCTGCCTGCCCACCGCTTGCTTGTCCTGCCTGAGGGCATCGCCTTCGAGAAGGCGGCGGCAATGATGCTCCAGGGACTGACAGCGGCCTACCTTCTGCGTCGGACCTACCGCGTCCAGGCGGGCGACGCCGTGCTCATCCATGCCGCCGCGGGCGGAGTGGGCTTGATCGCCTGCCAGTGGGCCAAGGCCTTGGGTGCGACCGTCATCGGTACTGTGGGCTCCGACGCCAAGGGCGAGCTGGCGCGGGCGCATGGGTGCGACCACGTCATCAATTACAGCCGCGAGAATTTCACCGCCCGGGTGCGCGAAATCACCGGGGGCGCGGGGGTCGCCGTAGTCTATGACGGCGTCGGCAAGGATACCTTCATGGGGTCCCTCGACTGCCTGCGGCCGATGGGGATGATGGTCACCTACGGCAATGCATCCGGGCCGGTGCCCCCCCTGGATCTGTTGCTGCTCTCGCAAAAGGGTTCGCTCTTCGTCACCCGGCCGACCCTGATGTCCTACACCGCTCGCCGGGAGGACCTGGAGTCGCTCGGCAGCGAACTTTTCGCCCAGGTGGCTGCGGGCTTGCGCATCGAGGTCAATCAGACCTATGCCCTGCGCGATGCCGCCCAGGCCCACGCCGATCTCGAAGGGCGTCGAACCACCGGCTCTACCGTGCTGCTCCCGCGATGATGGCCCGTATCAAGGCAGGACTCCTTTCCCTGCGCGATCTTCTGGCGACTGCCTGGTGGATCGTTCTCGTCGTCGGCATCGGTTTTGTCGTCGCCTACCAGTTCGTCCAGCCCGCTCCACCCTCGCGCATCGTCATCACCACTGGCGGCGAAGCAGGCGCTTACTTTCAGTTCGCCAAGCGCTACGCGGCGATTCTCGCCCGGGATGGCATCACGCTTGAGGTGAAGACCTCGGCCGGTTCCCTGCAGAATCTCGATCGGCTCAAGGCCGGCGAGGCCGACATCGCCTTTGTCCAGGGGGGCGTGGTCGTTCCCGTGGAAGGCGAAGAGGACGACTCGGGGCTGCTTTCCCTGGGCAGCATGTTCTATGAACCGGTGTGGGTCTTCTACCGCGGGGCGAATGCTTTGACGCGGCTCACCGATCTCAGAGGCAAACGCATCGCCATCGGCCAGGAGGGGTCCGGCGTGCGGCAGTTGGCGCAACAGCTCCTGGACGCCAATGAAATCGACCCGGGCGAATCGACGGTGCCTCTTTCCGGCCTCAAGGCTGCGGAGGAACTGCAGCAGGGACGCATCGACGCCGCCTTCATCATCGCTGCCGAAAACGCACCGGTGGTCCAGGTGCTTTTACGGTCGCCCGGCGTCCGGGTGATGAGCTTTTCCCAGGCCAGTGCCTACCAGCGTCGTTTCCCCTTCCTGACGCGCCTCACCTTTCCCCATGGGGTCGCCGATCTGGTGAGGGATTTCCCGCCCGACGACATCAAGGTGCTTGCCCCGACCGCCAACCTCGTGGTTCGCAGCGACCTCCATCCGGCACTGCAGAGCCTGCTTCTCCAGGCGGCGAGCGAAGTGCACGGTAAGGCGGGTTTCTTCCAGGATGCCGGCGAATTCCCGGCCTACAAGGATCCCATGCTGCCACTCTCGGCCGAGGCCGCCCGCTACTACAAGGCCGGGCCCCCCTTCCTCCAGCGCTATCTGCCCTTCTGGCTGGCGG
>DAORDK010000117.1:0-9655 GCA_035345935.1 Rhodocyclaceae bacterium
TGCCCGGCCCGCCACCGAAGGGGCGATCATCCACCCGACGCCAGGCGTTTTCGGCGAAATCCCGCGGATTCCAGCCCTGCCACTCCCAGCGTCCTTCTTCCAGCGCCCGGCGCGTAATCCCGCACTCAGTCACCGCCGCAAACATCTCGGGGAAGAGTGTCACGCAGTCGAACCGGAGCGCCGGTCCCTGCTCGCGACTCACCAGTCGCTCCCCCACTCCACCCGGATGACTCCGGATTCCTTCTCCACGGCCAGCACCACCGACTCGACGAAGGGAAGCAGACGCTCCGTCCCATCCGCCGCAGCGACCCGCAGCACGTCGTTGGCGCCGGTTTCGATCAGTCCGGCCACTTGGCCGAGCCGCTCGCCCGCAGCATTCACCACTTCCAGGCCGATCAAGTCGGCCCAGTAATACTCATCTTCGCCGGTAGCCGGCAACGCCTCCCTGGGCGCTCCCACCAGCATTCCCGACAACGCCTCGGCTCGGGTTCGATCGGCCACTCCATCCAGGAGCGCCACCACGCCGTCACCGTGCAGTTTCAGCCCCTGTAGCCCGACTTCCCGCCACGGGCCGCCTTCCTTGCCTATCCACCAGGCCGACATGGCCCGCCAGGCCAACGGGTCATCACCGTAGGGATGCACCCGAATCCAGCCGCGAATACCATAGGGGTCGGTGAGCCGCCCCAGGACGACGATTTCGCTGCCGGACAAGTCCAAACTGGCTTAAGCAGCCTGCTTGGCAGCGTACTGCTTGACCAGACGGGCTGCGGTCGGGGACAGTTGTGCGCCCTGTTGTTGCCAGTAGGTCAGACGATCCATGGCCACGCGCAGACCTTCCTCGTGATCGGCGGCGACGGGGTTATAGTACCCGATGCGTTCGACGAAACGGCCATCGCGGCGGTTCCGGGAGTCGGTCACGACCATATTGTAGAAGGGACGCTTCTTGGCGCCGCCACGGGCAAGACGGATAACAACCATGAAAATTCTTTCTTTCGTTTCAGGAAAAACGTTAGATTATAGCGCTTAGTCGAACAAAAACAAGCCGTTCCCCGTTTTACTCCGCTGCCCATCCTGCCAGCGGATGGCCCTGCGGAGCGGTTCTGGCCTCTGACCTTCGTCCGATGGAGAAATCCTTCGGAATTGTTTATTCTCCTAGGTTCTCATCCTCTATCGTCGCCATGTCCGCCGATCCCTCTCGCGATCTCGCCGAAAAGAACGTCAAGGCCATTCTGGAATGGCTGGCGATGGCCCATGGCCGTACCAGCCTGGACGATGTCGAAGGGCTGCTGGCCCAGTTGCAGAGCCTCCGCGGCACCAAGGTGGGGGTAAGCCAGCGACTCAAGGTACTGGATTTGCTGTACAGCCATGCGGTACACATGACCCTCGCCCAGTTTCCCGGGCTGCATGAAATGTCCTTGCCCATCCCCCGGCGCTTGCGGCAAGCTGTCAGGAGTTTGCAGGAACTGCTGGAGGTACTTGGCCAAGACTATCTCGCCACGCTGTCCATGCCGGCAGACAATGATGTGGGGAATCGGCCGCGCTCACCGCAGATCACCCTGCGCCGGATCATGCATTGCCTGGCATGGCATCTGGGAATTGGTTTCCTTGTCGCATCGCCGCCAGCCCCCGGAATCTGGCTGCAGCTACACAGCTGCTACCGCAATTCTCGCCGTCTGGGTTCTTCGGATCAGGCTGCCGGCGGGGAGGAACGCCGTATTGCCCAACTCTACGTCTCGACGATGCTGGTTGCTGCGGCTCAGCCCGCTTCGTTCACTTCCCGCGAACTTGAGTTCATTTCGAGCTACCTCGACAGTTCCGCCAAAGCGGTCGATATCCGGATCGAGGCTCCCCCGGCAGGCGAAGCGATATTCTGGATCGATCCAACCAAGGATCTCCCTGCCCAGGCCTTGACCCGGAGGTCCCCGCCGCCCGAGTCGGAAATCTACTATTTCACTTGCGATACTCTTGCCCAGAGCGCCGCCGATCATCTCGCTGCGCTGCGCCGGGGCGCCACGATTTCCGAGTTGGGCCTCCCCCCGTTTGCCGGCACCTCGGCCGGACAAGGCGTGCTTCAACGCCTGTGCGCCCTTTGGGGCCACCCGGCCAAGCGCAAGTTCTCACGACGCCGCCAGTCGTACCGCGCCGATCTCTGCAACGGCCTGGACCGCCTGTGGCAATTGCTTCGCCACCCCGAACAGCCGCCGACGACCAGCGAGTGGATGGTCATCAACGAGAGCCCCGATGGCTACTCCATGATGCATGTCAGCGGTCCGACCGAGCGCCTGCGAGTCGGCGACGTGGTTGCCGTGCACCCTCACGAGGGCCATATCGACACCGACCACGGTCCTTGGCACATCTGCATCGTCCGCTGGGCGATCTCCGAAAATCCGGCCCACATCGAAATTGGTCTGCAGGTGCTATCGCCACGGGGAATGCCTGCCCAAATCGCCGCCCCCCACGATAGCGACCGCCAAGGCAAGCGCGAAGCGCTCCTGCTGCCCAAACTCCCGCCCCTGCGCCCACTCCCGGCGCTGATCGTCCCCGTCGGTACAGTGACCGACCGCGATCAGAAATTGATCGTTCTCGTGGAGACGGGCAATTTCGAAATACGCGAATATCGTGCCATGGAGGTCAACGAGCAGACCTCCAGCGTCGAGATGTTCACCGTGCGGCCTGACGAAAGGTTGTAGAGGCGATCAATCCTCCCAGCAGGATGACCGCCCAGGACAGTTGGAGCCAGACCAGAAACACCGGAACGGTCGCAAAAGTGCCGTAAATATTTTTGAAACTGGCAAAACCACTGAGATACGCCTCGAAAGCCCTTTGCATGGCGGCAAAGGCCAGGGTGGCAAAGACTCCTCCCAACGCTGCCGCGCGGCGCGATACCGACGCATTGGGAACCGCGTAGTACAGAAAGGCGAAAAAGAGTCCCAGCAGGCCCAAGGACAGCGTCTTGAGGAGCAGGACGCGCACCCAGGGCGGCTCGGCAAAGAATCCCAGGGATGCCGTCACCGCCAGAGATATGACCGCCGCGATGGCCCCGAGCACGAACGGCCAGACCGCAACGACGAAGGCATAAAGCCTCACGCGGGCAAGAAGGGGGCGCGGCTTCACCCGCCAGACGTGATTGAAGGCCCGTTCGATGGTCATCAGGAGCAGGATGGCCGTCACGCCAAGCACCGCGAGACCCGGGATGGTCAGTTTGCGAGCCTTTCCCGCGAAACTGCCGAGATGCTTGACGATCGTTCCGCTGGCCCCCGTCGGCAACAAGGTCTCGGTCAGAAGCACATCGACCCGGGCGATGAGGGTGTCAAAGTAGGGGATGACCGATGCCAGGGACACCACCAGGGTGAGCAACGGAACCAGCGCCAGCAGCGTAGTAAAGGCCAGAGCCGCACTGGTTTGAAACATGTTTTCCGTGCGGAAGCGCGACGCGATCTCCATCAGCGCACGCCCTGGCCCGCTCGAGGCTCCCGAACGGCGGCTCATAGCACCCTATAATCCTGGATTCCGCCGGAAATCCACCCAACCGACGAGCCCTCGGAACCAGGGGTTTCACTGACCGGTGCAACGGTATTCACGGTTCTCCGGCCTCCATAAGGCGGTTGATGACAATTCAGGCACGATAATAGTCCACCATGTACGACATCCTAGTTCTTTACTACAGCCATCGCGGGTCCGTACGGGCGCTCGCAGAAAGGGTCGCCAACGGAATCGATTCTGTTCCTGGCTTGCAGGCCAGAGTGCGTACCGTACCGCGCGTCTCGCCGGTCTGTATAGCGGTCGAACCAGCCATCCCGGATTCCGGCCCTCCCTACGTCGAGGAACGCGACCTTGAAGAGTGTATCGGCCTGGCGCTAGGCAGTCCCACGCGCTTCGGCGCCATGGCTGCTCCGATGAAGCATTTCTGGGACGGCTCCCTTGCCGCCTGGAAAAACGGGACGCTTGTCGGAAAACCGGCCTGCGTCTTCACCTCAAGTGGAAGCGCCCATGGCGGCAACGAAACGACCCTGCTCGCCCTGATGCTTCCCTTGCTGCATCACGGGATGCTGATTGCGGGCCTTCCCTACACCGAACCCGAGGTTACCGCGACGACCTCCGGAGGAACTCCTTACGGCCCCAGCCATGTTGCCGGTCCGAGCGGCAATCCGACCCTCACCGAAAGCGAATCTCGCTTGGCCTTCGCCCAAGGCAGGCGACTCGCCGAAATCGCCCGTCGACTGGTGCTCCCTTGACCCCTGCCCGTATTCAGACCGCGGCTAGCACCTGCCTGATCGCCCTCACGCTCCTTTGCCTGGCCTGGGAACTGTGGCTGGCACCGCTGCGCCCGGGGGGCTCATGGCTCGTGCTCAAGGCTGCGCTCCTGCTCGCACCCCTGTTCGGCGTCCTGCGCGGCCGCCGCTATACGTACAAATGGCTCAGCTTGTTCATTCTCCTCTACTTCGCCGAAGGCCTCGTTCGGGCGACCGGAGACCACGGTGTTGCGCGCCTCCTCGCCATCGCTGAAACCGGCCTCAGCTTCGCCCTTTTTGCGCTCAGCATCCTGTTCGTCCGCTCGACCCGCGCCAGAGAGCCCTCGACGCCCCCCGAGCCTCGCTGACCGATACGGTGTCGATTTTCTTTACACTCGGCGAACCGCGTATTCCGGCCCCGCGCTGACACATTTTGAATAACCATTTGTATTCAAGTCGTTGAGCCCATCTCCTGAGCATATACTTGCCATGGCATGCCACTTGCGTACACGGGGGTTTCCAGCCTGGGGATTTCCCATGACCCCGAGCTACTGATTTAGACCCAACCAGGAGTACACCGTGAAAAGCCGCCTCATCGCATCCCTCGCCCTCGCCGGCGCACTTGCCGCCCCACTCTCCGCCTCTGCCTTCGTGCTCGGCCCCACCGTCCCCGGCAAGTGGGGTCCAGCCGCCTTCGGCACCGGCGCCACCGTCACCTGGAGCCTGATGGACACCGGCACCAGCTGTGGCGCCGAATTCGTCGGTTGCACCATCACCTCCTTCGCCGACTTCATGCCCGCCGGTTATCTGACCCAGGTTACCAACGCCTTTGCCGCCTGGACCGCCGTCGCCAACATCACCTTCGTCCAGGTTGCCGACGACGGCGCAGCGTTCAACGCTCCCACCGCATCCGGTGACATCCGCCTCGGCGGCCATGCCTTTGACGGCGTCTTCGGCACCCTGGCCCACGGTTTCTATCCGCCGGTCAATGGCTTGACGGCTGCCGGCGATATCCACTTCGACACCGCCGAAACCTGGGATCTGGACTTCGCCGGAGCGGGCTTCTCCATCTTCCAGGTGCTCGCCCACGAAATTGGCCACGCCATCGGCCTTGACCATACTGCCGTTCCGGGTTCCCTGATGAACCCCTTCTATACCGAAGCGTTCAGCGGCCCCCAGGCCGACGACATCGCCGGCGCCCGGTTCATCTACGGTGACCCGGTCGTGGTTGAGGTTCCCGAGCCTCCGGTCCTGGCCCTCCTCGGTCTCTCGCTGATTGGACTCGGCCTGAGCAAGCGCCGGAAGGCCTGATCCCGGAATCGGGCTCCCGGTGCTTTCGAGCCCATCCCGCTCCGCCCCGCAGATCGCCACCGCCTTAGGCCGTGGCGTCCGCCGGGCGGAGTTATTGCTTCTGCTCCTCATATTTCTTATCCCTGCGACGGGACGCGCCATGTTTGTTCAGATGAGCGACGACGAATTGATTCGTCAGTCCGAGCTCATCGTCGTCGGCGAGTGGCTGGGTCAATCCCCGCTGACCGTCGATGGCCATCGAGTCGATCTGGGAGTCGTGCGAGTGAGCGAAGTCTTGAAAGGTCCCTCGGGGACAACGGTCGTCCTGATCCCGGCAGCTTCCGTCGACGCCCCACGCAGCAGCAGTGACCTACGCTACAAGCGTGGCGACAGTGGTATCTGGTTTCTACGGCCCCACCCGCGCATTGCCGGGACTTTTTCCGCGGAACATCCGCAGCGCTTCGTTTCCGGCCCGCCCGCCCGCATCGACGCACTCCGCCGGCTAATTGGGCAAGCCCGCCCGGCACCCTAGCCGAGCCCTGCCCAGAGACTCGGCCCGTCGCACTCGAGCCTCAGACGTCGCCCTGAGCCTTGACCTTTTCGAGGCTTGAATGGAGCCGGCTGAGGGCATTCAGGTAGGAGCGCGCCGAAGCGATGACGATATCGGTATCGGCCCCACTTCCATTGACGATGCGCTCTCCCTTGGACAGCCGCGTGGTGACCTCTCCCTGAGCATCCGTTCCCGTGGTGATGGCGTTGACCGAGTAAAGGAGCAGTTCGGCACCGCTGCCGACGATGCTTTCGATCGCCTTGAAGGTCGCATCCACCGGCCCGCCACCGTCGGCTTCGCCGCGCTTCTCGACCCCGCCGACGTTGAGAATGACCTGGGCGTGGGGCATTTCGCCGGTTTCCGAGCAGACGTGGGAATAGACCAGCTTGTAGTGTTCCTGGTCGGGGGTGACCACTTCGTCGGAAACCAGGGCATGGAGATCTTCGTCGAAGATTTCGTGCTTCTTGTCGGCCAGTTCCTTGAAGCGGGCGAAGGCGGCATTGAGGGCTTCATCGCTGTCGAGTTCGATGCCCAGTTCGGAAAGGCGGGTCTTGAAGGCGTTGCGACCGGAATGCTTGCCGAGGACCAGCTTGTTCTGGGTCCAGCCTACATCCTGGGCGCGCATGATCTCGTAGGTCTCCCGGTGCTTGAGCACGCCATCCTGATGAATGCCCGATTCGTGGGCAAACGCGTTGGCGCCCACCACGGCCTTGTTGGGCTGCACCGGATAGCCGGTAATCTGCGATACCAACTTGGAAGCTGGCACGATCTGGGTCGTATCGATCCGGGTTTCCACCGGAAAGATGTCGGCCCGGGTTCGTACCGCCATCACAACCTCTTCGAGAGATGCATTGCCTGCCCGCTCCCCGAGGCCATTGACCGTACATTCCACCTGCCTGGCACCCGACAACACGGCAGCGAGCGAGTTGGCCACGGCCAAGCCGAGATCGTTATGGCAATGCACCGACCAGATGACCTTGTCGGAATTGGGCACCCGTTCGATAACCTTGCGCAAGGTCTCGGCAAATTGGAAGGGAATGTTGTAGCCGACGGTATCCGGAACGTTGATGGTGGTCGCGCCGGCCTGGATGACGGCATCGAAGATGCGGCAGAGAAAATCCAGTTCGGAGCGACCGGCATCCTCGGCGGAAAACTCGATGTTGTCGGTGTATTCGCGCGACCAGGCGATAGCCTTGACGGCCTGCTCGACCACTTGGTCGGGAGCCATACGCAGCTTTTTCTCCATGTGGATGGGGCTGGTGGCGATAAAGGTATGGATGCGACCCGACTTGGCGAGCCTGATTGCTTCGCCGGCCCTCCGGATGTCGCTCTCATTGGCCCTGGCCAGGGAGCAAACGGTGGAATCCTTGATCGCCCCGGCAATGGCCTGGATTGCATCGAAATCGCCGGGAGACGCCGCAGCGAAGCCCGCTTCGATGACATCCACCCGCATCTTTTCGAGCTGTCGCGCCACCCGCAGCTTTTCTTCCTTGGTCATGGAGGCGCCGGGACTCTGCTCGCCGTCGCGCAGGGTGGTGTCGAAAATGACCAGGGGCTGTTTCATGGCTGACTCCATTCGAAAAGGCCGCAGAACCCAGAAATCGGCTGCCGCGGGACAGCGATTTTACCCCAGGCACCAGGAACCGCCAGGGGCGTGGTGGGGCGCAGTCAGGGGAAACCGGATCAGGCCGCCGGTCGGCGGCGCACCAGACCAAGAATGGCCAGGACGTAGCCCGACAATCCGTAGAGGACGAAGAAGACGAACAGGGTCATCCCCGGGCTCAGGGAGACCAGGGCGAAGCCCAGCGCAATGGCCGCCACCGCAAAAAACGGCACGCTCTTCTTGAGATTGATGGTCTTGAAACTGTAGTAGCGGAAATTGGACACCATGGTCACCCCGGCGAAGAGGGTCAGGACACAGGCCAGCCAACGGACGTCCTGTCCTGAGAATCCATGGTCGATCATCACCCACACCAGGCCCGCCACCAGGGACGCTGCCGCCGGAGAAGGAAGCCCCTGGAAAAAGCGCTTGTCGGTCACTTCCAGGTTCGTGTTGAACCGCGCAAGGCGAAGCGCAGCGCCGGCACAGTAGATGAAGGCAGCGATCCACCCCAGACGCCCCATATCCTTCAAGGCCCACTCGTAAACCACCAAAGCCGGGGCCGCCCCAAAGCTGACCATATCGGAGAGCGAATCGTATTCGGCACCGAAGGCGGACTGGGTGTGGGTCAGACGGGCGACCCGGCCATCGAGGCCGTCGAAGACCATGGCGATGAAGATGGCGATCGCCCCCCGTTCGAAATCCCCCTGCATTGCCTGAACGATGGCGAAAAAGCCGCAGAACAACGCAGCGGTGGTAAACAGATTGGGGACGATGTAGATGCCGCGGCGCCGGAGCTCCGGATTGAACAGGGCTTTTCGCGGTTTGAGTTCGGTCATCGCCTAGGAGAGTTCCGCCAACAGGGTGGTCGAAGCATACACTTTTTCGCCGATCGTCACTTTCACCCGAGTATCGAGCGGCAAATAAAGATCGACCCGGGAACCGAAGCGAATGAATCCGTAGCGCTCACCCCGGGCCAAGGTCTTGCCCGAATCGACATAATTCAGGATACGGCGCGCCACCAGTCCGGCGATCTGGACGCAGGTCACATCCCGTCCGTCCTGGGTCTTCAGATGGAGAGCGCAACGCTCGTTCTCAGTCGATGCCTTGGCCCAGGCGGCGTTCAGGAAGCTACCCGGGTTGTACCATTTCTGGACGACGGTGCTATCGACGGGAGCCCGGTTGGAATGAACGTTGAAGACGTTCATGAATACGCTGACTTTCAGCGCCCGACGCTTCAGGTAGGGGTCTTCGGTCTCCTCGACGACAATCACCCGCCCATCGGCCGGAGCCACCACGCTTTTTGCTCCATTGCCGGCGATGACCCGACCCGGATCGCGAAAAAACTGAACGCAGAACACGAAGATGATCCACAACGGCAGGGACCACAATCCGGCGTAGGACGCGGCGAGCGCCAGGATCAGCGAGCCCGCGATGAAAGGCCAGCCCTCGCGGGCAAGAATTGGATGCGGATAGTTCATTGATACCCCATTCAAGACTTTGGGCGGGTCAGAAACGGACACCGCCCAAAGCGAAGGTAGCGCTAGGCGCGAGCGCGCAGACAGTACTTCAGTACGGCAAGCGCGAGCAACGACGCTCTACCGAGCCCTCACCAAGTCCTTAGTTCTTGGACTGGTCAACGAGCTTATTCTTCTTGATCCAAGGCATCATGTCGCGCAGCTTGGCGCCCACCTGCTCGATGGGATGCGCTGCGGTAAGGCGGCGACGGGCCGTCATCGCGGGATAGTTGGTCTTACCTTCCTGGATGAACATCTTGGCGTAATCGCCCTCCTGGATCCGCTTCAGGGCATTGCGCATCGCAGCCCGCGATTGCTCGTTGATCACTTCCGGGCCCGTCACATACTCGCCATACTCCGCATTGTTCGAGATGGAGTAATTCATGTTGGCGATTCCGCCCTCGTACATGAGGTCCACGATCAGCTTGAGCTCGTGCAGGCACTCGAAGTAGGCCATTTCCGGCGC
>DAORDK010000118.1:0-9384 GCA_035345935.1 Rhodocyclaceae bacterium
CGCTACTCACCGCGCTTTTCAATCCCTCGTTGATCTTCGCGCCTTCGGCCAGCAACACTCGCCGCTTGCGCCAAATGATTGTGGCAAGCTCTTCGATCAGGTGCCGCTCAGTCATGCCCGCCGGTCGGTGTTCATCCATCAGCGCCGCCAGCAAGTCGGCAAACTCGGCATGATCTTCATGGGCCAATACCGCCAGCTGGGAAAGAATGCCGTGCTTCATGGCGTTGAACCGCACAAGGTCATAGTCGCCGCTTCGCGCTACGGGTGCCGCTTCGTCGCGGGTTATCAGTGCCGCCTCTTTGATCGTTTCCGCTTCAATTGTTGCCATCATTCACCCATTTCTGGATCAGTCCCGGCCAGCGTTCCCAGCCCGGTTGCCGGTCAGGATCATCCGGGCATGGGCGATAGCCGGCGCAGCGATGGAGAACACCCTGGTCCGGCCGATAGCCTTTCATCGCCGACACCAGCCCGCCCGGTTCCGCCACCTTGCAGACTCCACCGGGTCGGATGCTCAGGCAGTGGGCGCATCGCCGCCGGTCATCCTCATGCCAGGCTATCGCTTCGGCCTCTTCGCGCGATAGCCCGCCGTCAAACTCGCAGATCGCCGCCCGTTCCTCGAAGGCTTCGCGGTCGAAGGGTTCGCCCTGCCCCTGGTCGGCCCCAGATTTCAGAAGGTCGATGATTTCCGCCTTGTGTTCCCGGATCACGGCCAGCCAGCGATTCACCGCTGCTCCGTCGCCGGTCGCCTTGATGGTTCCAGCGTGTGAAAGGGTCAGACTCACGCCGCCCGCTTGCACTGCTCGGATAATGGTCGCCGGGGTCAAATCTCCACCTCCACCACGTTATTTCTCGGGGTTTCCCTGGAAATTTCCGCTACACCGCTACACCCCTGTATTGGCGCGGGTTTCGGCGTAGCGGAAGCGATATTGTTGCCGCTACGTAGCGAGTCACCCGCTACGCTCAAAGCCGCGTGGTTACTGGCTTGTAGCGCAGTAGCGGATACGGAGAAGGGAAAGGCCAGATAGCGCGCAAATGCTTCCTGAAACTGCTCCAGTTCAAACCCTTTCGCCACCTCGTAGCCGATGCGCAGGTTCTTGCTGGCGATGCCGTAGTCCTTCAGCTTCTTGGCCACCTGGCGTGGGGTAATGGATTTGCCACGGTTGTAGGTCGCCCAAGATTTTTCGTCATCGGTGCAAAGCGCCGCGATCAAATCAGCCGTGCTGATTTTCACCAGCCGCTTGTGCTCGAAAACCTCTCGAATGTCGGCGAGCAGTTCGTTCCCCACGGTACCCGCTTCCTCGCCGCCACCGGAAAGCTTCAGGGCTGCACGGCGGGCCAGGCCGGGCCAGTCGCCACCGGCAATCTCGGCGATGGCCAGCAGCGGTTCCCAGTTGTCCTGCGCCCGGTCGTTGAGGGCTGCCGGCAGATCAGGCCGGGACCGGCGCAGGGCGTCCCGTTTGTCCATGGCGAACCGCGCCAGCTTGGATGCCAGGTCGTCGAAGAGCCCCGGTTCAGCATGGCGCAGGCGTAGCACCTCTTCGTGGGGCAGCTTCCGGCGTAGCTCCAGGACGATGGCCCGGTCCATGAGGGTGTCGGCCAGATGCCCGATACCGGCCAGGGCCTTTGCTCCCCAGACGTTGAACCGTTTCGGGGTGTGGTCATCGCCCACCACCCGGACGATGTAGGCCGAGTCTCGGGTGTGGCCGCAGTTGAGCAGCCCCCGCAATTCCTCGTTGTCCTTCATGAAGGCGTCTGCCTCATCCACCAGCAGGGTGGGCTTCCAGGCATCCACCGCCCTGAAGAGCGCCGCCGGGGTGATGTTGCTGGCGGCCAAGGGCCGATGCACCAGCCGGCCCAGGAGGAACAGCAGTTGCGACTTGCCACACCGCTTTTCCGGCGCGGTGATGATCGCCAGGGGTGCCACCTGTACCACGTCCATGAACCAGGTCATCGCCATCCACAGTGCCGCCGCATGGGAGGTTTCGTCGGGGCAGACGATGAACCGCCTGATCGTGCCGGACAGGTCGGAGAGCAGCGCCGCCGGCTCCACCGGATGGGGCCAGGTTTCCACGTCATCGAAGTCGATGCCTTCGGTTTCGTTCTTCTGCTGGCGCACTCCCTTCACCAGTTTGTCCAAAGTGGAGCTACGCACCCCCAGGGCTTTGGCTTCCGCCTCCCGCTCCCGGTCATACTCGATGGGCGACAGACTGGCCAGCCGCTCCAAGCGCGCGTTATCCGCCCCCGGAGAAGCCACCGCCGTTACCATGGTGACGCTCGCTATTTGAGCCGCAACCGAATCGAGGAAGGATTGCCCGCGTTCCATTTCATGAGCATCAGCCATGCCTCGCCCTCCTGAAGTTCGGCAGGACGGCAGACGCCGCTGCCTGGATGCGCCCAACGGCGAGAATCAAGCGCTCCCGATCCGCAGGCGTGAAGGCCTGGCCAGCGAGCAGCGCCGATCCTGCCGCCGCCACCACCAGCGCTTCGAAGGCTACGGCGCGTAGGGCGTCCGCCGCAGGGAAGGGCCGGCGTTCGGGTTTCCCGTGATGCTGGCGGGGTGGGAACAGGTCGCCGATTTGCAGCCCCGCCGCGCCTACCACCTCATGGACAGAGCAGCCGGCGAAACAATGCACCAACACCGTGGCGCCCTCCGTTTCGCGGATCGTCAGTGATGGCCCCAGATCATCGTGGGCCGGGCATCGTGCCTGCCAGGAATCAGGGCCGGTCTTGCGCACCCGCTCCAGGCGGGAAAGGAGAAGGTCAGCGCCCATAGTCGCCTCCCAGGTCGCCTGCCCCCGGCAAGTCCGCGAAGGGTTCGCCGCCCGGCTGCTGCTCGCGCTTGGGCCTCGGCTTCGCCTTCAGGGTCGCCACCTGGTCCACAGTCACGTCCAAGGATGCCTGGTGCCCGTGCTTGCCCTCAAAGACCTTGAGCGCCGCCCTCCCTGAGACAGCCAGCGCCGCGCCGTCCTTCATGCCGGCGATGCGTTCGCCGTCCTCGCCGAAGGCGATGAACGAGGCCCAGACGGCATTGCCGCTGCCGTCGTCCGCCCGGAGCTTGCCGGTCGTGAAAGGCTTGCCGCTCTGGCCGGTTCGTTGCAGGGGATCACCGTGCAGGGTGCCTGTCAGGAGTACGCGAATCATGCCGGCCTCCCTTCCAAGAATCCCGGCGCCGGCCACTCAGGGGAGCCCATCGAGTACAGGGCCGCATTCCGGCGGATCGCTCCTCGGAATTCCACCTTGGGCAGGATCGTCGTCCGGATGTTGAAGCCCATCGACCGCAGGTCATGCACTCGGGCCGCTGCCTCGGGGATGGCGTGGTCCGCCGTCAGGATGAAGGACAGCACCGGCTGATGCAGGCTGATAAGGCCAAGCACCTCGGCGCATTGCCCAGTCACGATTGGGGGGATAGCATTGCGCTCGTCCAGGGCGCCTTCGTTTGCAGATTGAACGGGGCGCTTTTTCATTTCGGCTCCCCGTTCAGCAGGGCTTGCAGGTCGGCCACGCGCCACGCCAGGCGTCCGTTGATACGCACCGGGCGGATGGGGCCATTTTCCAAACAAGCCCACTTGCGCAACGTCTGGGGCGCGCGGTTGATGACCAGTGCCGCTTCATTGGTCGTCAGGGTGTCACGGCCCTTTGAGATTTGGGCCAGGCATGGGAGATTTTCAGCAACCATCAATTCCACCATTGGAAGAACTGCGCCTGGGCGGGATTGCCTGTTTCGGCGCGTTGATGATTGCGAATTAGATATACCGGCGCCGAAACGGTATGGGGATGCCGAGTTTGAGAACTAGAATCGGCGTCGGTTAGGTGGATGTCACGCCGAGTTAATGCCGAGTATTGATACCGAGTTTGAGCCGGTGACTACGAGTCGTAGTAGTGGAGTTTTTCAAGATAGGCGGTCCAATCTGCGGTGTATGCACTTAGCGCCGGATTGACAAATGCGGCACTAAGGCTTGACTTGCGAACGGGATGCCTCTTTTTACCGCCGTCCAGGAGGTCGCCCGCGATGCCGACGATATCCCATAGAGCATCGTTACCTTTTCCCGGGCGGCCAGGCTGCTTCTTGTGATGGCGCAACCAAGGCGGCGGTTTGCGGAAGGCAGCATCGATGTCGCCAGGCCAGATGTCGCGAAAAGCTGCCTTTATTGCTGAGGTCGTCGGAAATGCTTTGCTGTTTCCACCGAGGTTCGGACTGTCCATCGCAGCAGCAGCGTCGTTGCTCCTATCCCTTGTCTGGAGACAGGAATAGTACGGACTGGGCTCAGCCTTCCGGATATCCATAAACCCATCAAAAACGGCCTTCTCCATCTTGCGTGGAATTGCAGGCGACAAAATTAAATCTCCCCACTGTGGTTCGGGCTGAATATCGTTGCTAAACAATAGCGAACACAAATCATCGGTTGGGAGGCTATGCAGTTCTCTGGGTACTCCAAGCGGATTGTTTTGACGGTGCCATGCTCGAAATTCATCCAGCCAGACAAAGGTCGAGTGAGGCAACCTTGATATCGCCCTGTTCCTCCAGGTAGACCAGTTTTCGCCATCGAGACGTTCGTTTGCCTTCAGCTTCTTTTCTAAGCAATCTATTTCTACTCGAATTGCATCCCATTCGCTTGCGGCCATCTGGCGGAAGGCCGGGCTTCCAGTGATGGCATATGATGGAAGGCAAAAATCATTGCGAATGGAAACCATGCCGGCCGACGTGAGGCGCCGTTCGTCTGCCGGAGCTGCAAGAGCCATTGCCAGGTAGTCAGGTGCGACGCTCCAATTTGTTGCATATGGGAGAGCTCGCACGGGGATAGCTGGGCGTCCTTGGATGGTGACAACAACATTCATCGTGCGCTCCTTCCGGCGCCCTTCATTCAGGAGCCCACCCCGGGCCGGTGAAGGTTCCGGCTTTTCCCGCCCTCGCGGTAGGAGCGGGTGTACTCGGTCAGGCCGGGTGCGGCATGTCGTTCCGTCGCGTCACTGCCAGGCGCAGGCCGGCGCCCCCCAGGATGGCCAGCAAGGTTTTCAGGGTGGGATTCCCCTTGGGCGACAGTGCCCGGTAGAGCCCTTCCCGCTGCATGCCGGCGCGTTCCGCCACGGCGGCCATGCCTTGGGCTTCGGCTACCTGCCGTAGGGCCATCAGCAGTGCTTCACGGCCGCCGGGTTCATCAATGGCCTCCAGGCTGGCGGCTAGGTATTCATCCGCAAAGGCGGGGTCTTCCCGCAGCATTTCAATTACCGCTCCATCATGCGGGCGAGATGCCATGTTCATTTGTGCCTCCGTTGCCAGTCTTTCCAGTAGTTCAGGGCAGTTTCGATGTCGGCCTGTTGCCGGCGCTTGTCGCCCCCTATCAGCAGGAGAATCAGCCGGCTCCCGGCGCGGGCGTAATAGACCCGGTAGCCGGGGCCGTGGTCTATCCGCAATTCCCACACTCCCCCATCCAGGGGCTTGCAGTCGCCAAAATTGCCGGCGGCCATGCGTTGCACTCTCGCCAACACGCGGGCGCGAGCCATGCGGTCGGCAAGGGCGCTGACCCAATCCTTGAACGGGTCAAGGCCCTCGGGTGTCAGGTAATCCTGAATCTCATGCATGTTTGTACTTTATACGTTACAGTGGCTCCCGGAAAGGGGGTGAAGCGGTCAAGTGGCGGTCGCTACGCGCATGGCTGGCTTTGCTTCTTCCTTCGGCTGCTCGATGCCAGCCTGCTCCAGCATCCACGCTTCAATCCTGGTGTGCCACATGCGCAGGAGATCGAGGGGGCGGCGGATGTAATGCCTTTCCCTTGTGCCAGAAGGCTTATGGCCTTGGATTTGTGCGACGACGCCGGCCGGGCACTCGACCCATTCAGCTAATGTCCCGAAGGAACGGCGCAGGCCGTGAATGGAGAGATGAGGCAGCCCGGCAGCAGCAAGGGCACGGTTATGGGCTTCCCGTGGTTCCTCGATGCGGCCGGAAGCTGCGGTGGGGCTGCTGAATACCCAGGGCGACGGCATCCAGTTCTCCGGGTTGTTTGCGATCCGCTTGCCGGCCAGGATGCGGGTCGGCGGCGGGGGCGTTTCGTTCCGGCGCTTCAAATCCAGCAGGATCGAAGTCAAGTAGGGGGGCAGCGGGATGGTGCTTTCTCCGTCCACTTTGTCCTTGATGTGCAGGCTGCGCCATTTGAAATCCACGTCATCCCATCGCAGTGGCGCGATTTCTTCACGGCGGCGCCCAGTAAGCAGTGTGACTTGAAGGTAAGCAGACTGCACCGGGAAGAGATTCCTTACCTCGCGGAACCATGGGGCCAATTGTTCGCGCTGGAGGCAGTCTTCCCCCTTCGCCTTTCGTCCCGGCACTTCATCACGCAATTCCTTTCCTTCCACGGCATCCGCATCGATTACCTTGGCGTATTCGGGACGTCCGGCACACCAGCGCCAAAAGGCGCGGAACATTTCAAAGCCCTGGCGGGCGTTGTTGGCGCGGGTTTCCGCCTCTTGACGCTGCCATTCCTTGAGCTTGTCGGCTGTCACATCGGCAAGGCGCCATGACATGAGAGGAAACAAAACGCCCGGCTTCGTTAGGCCCTTGCCGCGCTTCTTCGGTTCGCTACCGGGTTGGGAGAGGTTCAGATGGTCGCTGAGATGCCGATCCCCCCATTTCTTGCCGCGCTCAATATGGGAGCGGCTCATCTTGTCCTTCTGGTGTGCGAGATAGGTGCCCCAGGCGTCGCCTACCAGCAGGGCTTGGCGTTGCGTTTCTGCCTTGTCGGCTGCTTCCTTGGCTTGCTGTTCCGCCAGCCGCGCCTCGGCTGCCGCGATTTCTTCGGCCCTTGCTTGGCGGGGGTCGATCTTCTGGTCAATCAAGGCTTGCAGGCGTCTTGCTTCCTGCCGGGCCTTGTCGATTGTCCATACCCTGACATCGCCAATCGTGACGCGGACATCCTGCCCGGACGCCAGCTTGCCTTGAAAGATGAACGCCTTGCTGCCCTCCAAGTTGCGGACACCGGGCGCGGTGGCGCGGACGGCGAGGCCGGGCGTGTCGGAGTCCCACAGGAAGGCTTGCCCCTTGTCGGTGGAGAAGTCCCGAATTCGCCCGGCCGTCAGGTTGATGCGTGCCATGATTCCCCCTTTCCGGCCTACATGACGTTCTATGTAAGCACTTTGTAAGTGAAATCATAGAATGCCAATCAACATCAATCAATCTTCTGAATTTGCGTGTATGTATAAAATATTGATATGAAAAACATTTTGTGTATTGCATGAGCGCCAATCAACACCCATAAACGCCGACTTGCACGGGCTCATAACCCGAAGGTCGAAGGTTCAAATCCTTCCCCCGCAACCAAGCCGTTTTGTTGAAAGCCAATCAGTTTGCGCTGATTGGCTTTTTGCTTTTCCGGGCTTCGGCCAGGCCAATGCCAGCGGTACAAGCACGGCGAACTACAGCTACGGCCCCTTCGGCGAACCGAACCAGACGATGGGGAACGCGCTTCCACTATACCGGGCAGCAGTACCTGTCCCAGCTTGGCCGCTACGACTACGAGCCTCGGTCCTACTCGCCGATGCTGGGAAGGTTCCTTCAGGTCAACCCGATTGGCTTGCGGAAGACCTCAATCTGTATGCCTATGTCGTGAATAATTCCATCAATTGATTTAAAGGTGAATCAAAGAGGTCGGAGTAACTTCGTTATTCGTTAAGATGAGGTAACACGAGGGCAATAACAGGAAGGGCAGACCCTTTCCCGCATTCCGATCCGAAAGCCTCGCAGGGCGGATTCTGTCTTTCCCTCGGGGGACTTCGGCTCGGTCGTTTGTCCCCAAGGTCGCCTTCGCTGCACCGCCGTAGATTCACTCCGCAGGAAGCGGTTCTGCATACTAAGATGCGGATGGAGGAGGACTCATGCTGGCATTAAAGGATTCCAATCTGCTGCGGCAGGCCTGTTACGTCGCTGGGGCCTGGGTCGGCGCGGACAACGGCGAAACGGTCGAGGTCGTCAATCCGGCGACCGGCGAGGTGATCGCCAGCGTGCCTTATTGCGGTGCCTCCGAGACGGAACGCGCCATCGCCGCCGCCGATGCGGCACTCAAGACCTGGCGGGAAACGACCGCTGCCGAGCGCAGCCGCGTCCTGCGCCGCTGGTACGAGTTGCTGATGACCCATCAGGACGACCTGGGCAGGCTGATGACCGCCGAGCAGGGGAAGCCGCTGGCCGAAGCCAAGGGCGAGATCGCCTACGCGGCCTCCTTTGTCGAATGGTTCGCCGAAGAAGCCAAGCGGGCCTACGGCGAGGTCATTCCGTCGCCCTTCAAGGATCGTCAGATCGTGGTTACCAAGGAGCCGGTCGGGGTCTGTGCGGCCATCACCCCCTGGAATTTTCCGTCGGCGATGATTACCCGCAAAGTCGCTCCGGCGCTGGCCGCAGGCTGCACCATCGTCGTCAAGCCGGCCGCGCAGACGCCGCTCTCCGTCTTGGCGCTGGCGGAACTGGCCGAGCGTGCGGGAGTGCCGGCCGGCGTCTTCAGCATCGTCACCGGCAAGGCCGCCGCCATCGGTGCCGCGATGACTGCCAGCCCCATCGTCCGCAAACTGACATTTACGGGTTCGACGCCGACCGGCAAGCTTCTGATGCAGCAGTGCGCCGGCACTGTCAAGAAGCTGTCGCTGGAATTGGGGGGCAATGCCCCCTTCATCGTCTTCGACGATGCGGACGTCGATGCCGCCGTCGCCGGTGCTCTGGCCTCGAAGTACCGCAACTCCGGCCAGACTTGCGTCTGCTCGAACCGCTTCCTGGTCCAGGAGGGCATTTACGAAGCCTTCGCCGCCAAGCTGTCGGCCGCCGTAGCCGGTCTCACGGTCGGCAACGGGATGGACGAGGGCGTGATGCAGGGCCCGCTGATCGACGCTGCCGCCCTCGCCAAAGTCGAAGCACTGGTCAGGGACGCCACCGAGAAGGGGGCCCGCGTCGTGACCGGCGGCAAGCGCCATGCCCTGGGGCGCACCTGGTTCGAGCCGACGATCCTGGCCGGCGTGACCACCGCGATGGCGGTGGCCAAGGAAGAAATCTTCGGACCGGTCGCTCCGCTATTGCGCTTCGAGACCGAGGAAGAAGCGGTACGGATGGCCAATGACACCGAATTCGGCCTGGCCGCCTATTTCTTTTCCCAGGACCACCGCCGCGTCTGGCGCGTCGCGAAGCAGCTCGAATACGGCATGGTCGGCGTCAATACCGGCCTGATCTCGACCGAGGTCGCCCCCTTTGGCGGCATCAAGATGTCGGGCGTCGGTCGGGAAGGATCCCGTCACGGTTTGGACGAGTACCTGGAAATCAAATACCTCGCGCTCGCGGGGCTCTGATTGCAACGCCATCGTCTTCAGCATCGCCCCCGTGCAGCGTTTCACCGATTCTCCGGCGCCTAG
>DAORDK010000119.1:0-9343 GCA_035345935.1 Rhodocyclaceae bacterium
GCCATAGGAAAACACCAAGAAAAGCTTGCCGGCTTAAGTAATTATGTGCAGAATCTAAAGCACTTCCGAGATACGGAACAGCTCCCGGGGTGTGACAGCAAAACGGGCCGCCTGTTCCGCCGGCAATGAGGGTACCGAAGATGCTACGCATTATATCCGCGCTCATCCTGGCCGTGACCACCGCCTGCGCGGTCGCCGCGGACGCCGTTCAATTGGTGGACAACCCCCCCGACCGGCATGTCGTGGTCAAGGGCGACACCCTCTGGGGAATCGCCGGCAAATTCCTCAAGGAACCCTGGCGCTGGCCGGAGATCTGGCAGATCAACAAGGCCGAGATCAAGAATCCCCACCGCATCTACCCGGGAGACATCGTCGTCCTCGACCTCTCCGGCGGCAATCCGCGTCTGCGCATCGCCCGCCCGGTCAAGGTCCAGCCCCTGGTGTATTCCGAGGATTCCCGCCAGGCGATTCCCAGCATTCCGCCCCATGTCATCGAGCCGTTCATCTCCGAACCCCTGGTCGTCGAACCGGATGCCCTGGACAGCGCCCCGCGCATCGTCGCCACCCAGGAGGATCGCGTCTTCGTGGGCAATGGCGATACGGCCTTCGTCTCCTCGATTACCGGCGTCGACAAGGTGAACTGGCAGATGTACCGCCCGGTCAAGCCCCTGAAGGATCCCGACACCCAGGAGATTCTCGGCTACGAGGCGTTCTTCCTCGGCGATGCCAAGCTGATCCAGCCCGGCGAACCCGCGGTGATCCGCATACAGCAAGCCAAGGAGGAAGTCGGCCGGGGCGACCGGCTGATCGCCGCAACGCCGCCGACCCTGGCCTCGTATATTCCCCACCGACCCGAGCAGCAGTTGGACGGCAAGATTCTCTCGATCTATGCCGGAGTCCGCGAGGCCGGACCCCTGTCGGTGATCGCGATCAACCGAGGAGCCCGGGAAGGCTTGGAAGTGGGCCACGTGATCGCCCTCTACCGCAAGCGCGTCTCGCAGGGCTACGACGACAACAATCGCCGCATCAATACACCCATCCCGGACGAGCGCTATGGACTCGCCTTCGTCTTCCGCACCTTCGAGCGCATCGCCTACGCCCTGGTGATGGAAAGCGGCAAACCGGTCATCGTCGGCGACGCGATCCGCAATCCGTGACCGCAGCTTCGGGGCTGGCCGCCTGGTTGCGGCTGACCCTGATTCCCGGCATCGGCGGCGAGAGTCAGCGCAAGCTTCTCGCCGCCTTCGGTTTACCCGAGCAAATCTTTGCCGCCGGCCGCCTTGCCGTCCGCGGCGTGGTCGGCGAACGCGCCGACCTCCTCTTCGATACCGAAGTCGCCGCCACCGTTGACGCCGCTCTGGCCTGGAGCGAGAAGCCCGGGCATACCATCCTCACCCTCGCCGACCCCGACTATCCCCCGGCCCTCCTCGAGGTCCCCGACCCGCCCACGGTACTTTATCTGCGGGGCGATCCCCGCCTGCTGACGGGGCCTGGTATAGCCATCGTCGGCAGCCGCAACGCCACCGCCGGGGGCATCCGAACGGCAGCAGCCTTCGCCACGGCCCTGGCCGGCCACGGCCTGACCGTCATCAGCGGACTGGCCCTGGGAATCGACGCCGCCGCCCACCGAGGTGCCCTGGCCGGGGCCGGAGCGACCCTGGCGGTCATCGGCACCGGTATCGATCGCATCTACCCTGCCCGCAACCGCGATCTGGCACTGGCCATCGCCGAAAAAGGCCTGGTCGTTTCCGAATTTCCCCTCGGCACCCCGCCGCTCGCCGCCAACTTTCCCCGCCGCAACCGGGTCATCTCCGGACTTTCCCGGGGAGTTCTGGTGGTGGAAGCCGCGCTCCAGAGCGGCTCCCTCATAACGGCGAGGTTGGCCGCCGAGCAGGGGCGGGAAGTGTTCGCCGTTCCCGGTTCTATCCATTCCCCCGTGGCCAAGGGCTGCCACCGCCTGATCCGTGAAGGCGCCAAGCTGGTGGAGACTGCCGCCGACATCCTCGAGGAACTGGGCATCGAAGGATCGCTCCAGCCCACCGCGGCTCCGCAAACGGACCAGGAGACCTCCGATCCGATTCTCGCCGCCCTCGGCCACGACCCCTGCAGCCTCGACGATCTCGCCGGCCGCACCGGCCTCCCCGCCGACCGCTTGTTGACCGAGCTGCTCGCCCTGGAGCTCGGCGGGCGCGTCGCCCCCCTTCCCGGCGGCCTCTACCAGCGCCTGGACGACGGTCCCCCCGACTGACCGGGGATTGCCGGGCCGCTGCGGGCAGCCTATGCTCTCCGCAACGCCCGCCGCAGGAGCCCGCCATCATGCCCACGCCGCGCTGCATTCTCGCCCTCGACCAGGGCACCACCAGTTCCCGGGCCATCGTCTTCGATCGGGAAAGCCGCATCGTGGCAGTGGCCCAGCAGGAATTCCCCCAGCACTTCCCTCGTCCGGGTTGGGTCGAACACGACGCCGAGGACATCTGGCGCAGCCAGGTCGCCGTAGCCGAAGAAGCCCTGGCCAGGGCAGGCCTGGGGCCGGCGGACGTGGCTGCGGTGGGCATCGCCAATCAGCGGGAAACCACCGTACTCTGGGAACGGGCCAGCGGGAAGCCGCTGGCTCCGGCCATCGTCTGGCAGGACCGCCGTACCGCCGAGGCCTGCCGCCGGCTGCGCGACGACGGTCTCGCCGAATTCATCGCCGAGCGCACCGGTCTCGTCCCCGATCCCTATTTTTCGGCCACCAAACTCGCCTGGCTCCTCGACCGGATTCCCGACGCCCGGAGCCGGGCGGCTGCCGGCGAACTCTGCTTCGGGACCATCGATTCCTGGCTTGCCTTTCGCCTCACCGGCGGCCGCGTCCACGCCACCGACGCCAGCAACGCCTCCCGCACCCTGCTCTTCAACCTGCACCGGGGCGATTGGGACCCCGACCTGCTGGAGCGTTTCGGCATTCCTGCGGCGCTGCTGCCCCGCGTCGTGGACACTTCCGCCGAGTTGGGGCCGATCACCGCCCTTTCCGCCCTGGCCGGCGTCCCGCTCGCCGCCCTGGTCGGCGATCAGCAGGGCGCCCTCGCCGGGCAGGCCTGCTTTGCTCCTGGCCTGGCCAAGAATACCTATGGCACCGGCTGCTTTCTCCTGATGCACACCGGCGGTGTCTCACCTCGTTCGCGTCATGGGCTCCTGACCACCGTCGCCGCGCGCTGCGCCGGGTCATTGAGCTACGCCCTGGAGGGCAGCGCCTTCGTCGGCGGTGCGGCGGTCCAATGGCTGCGCGACGGCCTGGGCATCATCGCCAGCTCGGCCGAGGTCGAGGCCCTGGCAGCCTCGGTGCCCGACGCCGGCGACGTGGTCTTCGTCCCCGCCTTTGCCGGCCTTGGGGCGCCCCACTGGGATGCCGACGCCCGGGGTCTCCTGGTCGGCCTGACCCGAGGCACCACCCGGGGCCACATCGCCCGGGCGACGCTGGAGGCCATTGCCTTTCAGGTGGCCGACCTGGCCGATGCCGTGGCCGGCGATGCCGGCGCCCCCCTGGCCGAATTGCGGGTGGACGGGGGCGCCGCGGCCGACGACCTGCTGCTCCAGATCCAGGCCGATCTTCTGCAGCGGCCGGTGGTCCGGCCCAAGGTGATCGAGACGACCGCCCTGGGGGCCGCCTATTTCGCCGGGGTCGCCACCGGGTTCTGGCCCGATTTCGCTACCGTGGCGGCCCACTGGCAGATCGATCGCCGCTTCGAGCCCCGCATCTCCCCCGCCGAGGCCAGCCGCCGCCGGCAGCGCTGGAACGATGCGGTGACCCGGGCTTGCGGCTGGGCGCAGCCATGAGACGGGAGCTTATGCTGGCCGCCCTCGAGGCGGATCGGGTGTGGGACTTCCTGGTCATCGGCGGCGGCGCCACCGGACTGGGCATCGCCGTCGACGCCGCCGCTCGGGGCTATACCGTGGCGCTGGCCGAAGCCGAGGATTTCGCCAAGGGGACTTCCAGCCGATCCACCAAGCTGGTCCATGGCGGCGTCCGCTACCTGCAGCAAGGCAATGTCGCCCTGGTCATGGACGCCCTGCGGGAGCGGGGCCTGCTGCGCCGCAACGCCCCCCATCTGGTCCATGATCTGGCCTTCGTGGTCCCCAGTTACGAGTGGTGGGAATCGCCTTTCTACGGTATCGGCCTCAAGGTCTATGACCTCCTGGCTGGCGAGTACGGCTTCGGCGCTTCGAGCCACCTTTCCCAGGACGAAGTGCGGGCGACCATCCCCACCATCGAAACCCTCGGATTGCGGGGCGGTACCCGCTACTACGACGGGCAGTTCGACGATGCGCGGCTGGCGGTTCATCTGGCGCTCACCGCCGCCGACCGCGGGGCCGTCCTGGTCAATTACTGCCCTGCCGTCGGCTTGCTCAAGGATGGCAGCGGGCGCGTCGCCGGCGCCCGCCTGAACGACCGCGAGTCCGGGCGGGAATTCGCCGTCGCCGCCCGGGCGGTGATCAACGCCACCGGTCCCTTCGCCGACGGATTGCGCCGCCTCGACCACCCCGATGCCCCGCCGGTCATCGCCCCCAGCCAGGGCAGCCACATCGTCCTCGACCGGGAATTCCTCCCCGGGACCAGCGCCATCATGGTCCCGCACACCGACGACGGCCGCGTGATGTTCGCCATTCCCTGGCACCACCGGGTCATTCTGGGCACCACCGACGTGCCTACGGCCGGGGTTCCCGGCGAACCGACCCCCACCCGCGCCGAGATCGACTTCATCCTCGACACCGCCAATCGCTATCTGACCCGCGATGCCGGCTACTCCGACATCCGTGCCGTCTTCGCCGGTATCCGTCCTCTGGTGCGCGCGGGGGACGGCAGCACGGCCGCCCTGTCGCGGGATCACAGCATCCTCATCGACCCCCTTTCCGGCCTGATGACCGTCGCCGGCGGCAAGTGGACCACCTACCGCCGCATGGCCGAGGATGCCGTAGACCTCGCCGCCACCCTCGCCGCCCTGCCGTCCCGCTCCTGCCCCACCCGGGAGATGCCGCTCCACGGCCACGATCCGGAGGCCGCCCGCCACGGCCCCCTGGCCCCCTACGGCAGCGACGCACCGGCGATTCTTGCTCTGCAGCGCCAGCGGCCCGAGCTCGCTTCCCCTCTGGTCGCGGGGTTGCCCGCCACCGGCGCCGAAGTCGTCTGGGCCTGCCGGACAGAAATGGCCCGTACCGTAGAAGACGCGTTGTCCCGCCGCACCCGCAGCCTGCTGTTCGACGCCCACGCCGCCATCGCCGCCGCCCCCGCCGTCGCCCGCCTGATGGCCAACGAACTCGGCCGCGATGACCCCTGGCAAGCCGATCAGGTCGCCAGCTTCGGCACCCTCGCCGCCGGCTACCTGCCGCCGCCGGCCGGCTGAGTCCCGCGGAGTGTCCCTGGGACGGGGCCGGCTGGGAATCCAGCTTGCCAAGGCTCTTCTCCGGCACTTATCATGCCCCGCACTCAACAGAAGACATCCATGGGCAAAAAACTCATCATCGCCGAAAAGCCCTCCGTAGCCAGCGACATCGCCAAGGCCATCGGGGGCTTCACCAAGCACGACGACTACTACGAAAGCGAGTCCCACGTGCTGACGTCGGCCATCGGTCACCTCCTTGAACTGGCCTGCCCGGAAGAATTCGAGGTCAAGCGGGGCAAGTGGTCCTTCGCGCACCTGCCGGTGATTCCCCCGCACTTCGCCCTGGCGCCCATAGACAAGACCGAATCGCGGCTCAAACTGGTCACCAAGCTGATCAAGCGCAAGGACGTGGATGGCCTGATCAATGCCTGTGACGCGGGACGGGAAGGCGAACTGATCTTCAATTACATCGCCCAGCACGCCAAGGCCGGCAAGCCGGTCCAGCGCCTGTGGCTGCAATCGATGACCCAGGGCGCCATCCGCGACGGCTTCGCCCGGCTACGCGGCGGCCACGAAATGCGCGGCCTGGCCGATGCCGCCGTGTGCCGCTCCGAGTCCGACTGGCTGGTGGGAATCAACGGCACCCGGGCGATGACTGCCTTCAATTCCAAGACCGGCGGCTTCCACCTCACCACCGTCGGCCGGGTGCAGACCCCGACCCTCGCCATCGTCGTCGAGCGGGAGAAGAAGATCCGTGAGTTCAAGCCCCGCTCCTATTGGGAAGTGGAGGCCGAATTCGGCGCCAAGGCGGGAAGCTACACCGGCAAGTGGTTCGACGAAGGCTTCAAAGGCAAAGAAGAGGACGAGCACGCCCGCGCCGACCGCCTATGGGAAGAAACCAAGGCCGCAGCCATCCGCGCCGCCACCGAGGGCAAGCCCGGCGAGGTGAGCGAAGAAGCCAAACCAGAAACCCGCCTTTCGCCGCTACTCTTCGATTTGACGAGCCTCCAGCGCGAAGCGAACGCTCGCTTCGGTTTCTCGGCCAAGACCACTTTGTCTATCGCCCAGGCCCTTTACGAGAAGCATAAGGTCCTCACCTATCCCCGAACCGACTCCCGGGCGCTGCCGGAGGATTACCTCAGTACCGTCAAGGCCACCCTGTCGATGCTCACCGGCGAAGGCGTCGGCAAGGGCCACGACGACGTGTTGCTCGCCCGATATTCGCCCTTCGCCCACCAGATCCTCGCGCGCAATTGGGTACTGCCCAACAAACGTATCTTCAATAACGCAAAAGTGAGCGATCACTTTGCCATTATCCCCACCCCCCAGGCGCCCAAACACCTGAACGAGGTCGAACAGAAGCTCTACGATTTCGTCGTCCGCCGCTTCCTGTCGGTCTTCTTCCCGGCCGCCGAATACCTGGTCACCACCCGCATCACCCGGGTCGCCAACCACCCCTTCAAGACCGAGGGCAAAGTCCTCGTCCACCCGGGCTGGCTCGCCGTCCATGGCAAGGAAGGCCAGGAAGGCGACGAAGGCAATCTGGTGAAAGTCGAGGCCGGCGAAAAGGTGCGCACCGATGAAGTCACGGTCAAGGCCAACACTACCAAGCCTCCTCCCCGCTACTCGGAAGCCACCCTGCTCTCCGCCATGGAGGGCGCCGGCAAGATGGTGGACGACGAGGAACTCAAGGCTGCCATGGCCGGCCGCGGCCTCGGCACCCCGGCCACCCGCGCCCAGATCATCGAGAACCTGATCGGCGAGCAGTACATGCACCGGGAAGGCCGCGAACTGATCCCCACCGCCAAGGCCTTCTCCCTGATGACGCTCTTGAACGGCCTCGGCGTCACCGAACTCACCCAACCGGAACTCACCGGCGATTGGGAATGGAAGCTCGGCCGCATCGAGAAGGGCGAATTCACCCGCGACGAATTCATGCGGGAAATCGCCGAAATGACCCGTCACATCGTCGAGCGGGCCAAGACCTACGATAGCGACACCATTCCCGGCGATTTCGGCCTCCTCAAGACGCCTTGCCCCCGCTGCGGCGGCCTCATTCGCGAGACCTACAAGAAATTCCAGTGCAGCGACTGCGACTTCAGCCTGTGGAAGATCGTCGCCGGGCGTCAGTTCGAGCCGGAAGAAATCGAAATCCTGCTCACCGCCCGACAGATCGGTCCCCTCACCGGCTTCCGCAACAAGATGGGCCGCGCGTTCGCCGCCGCCATCAAGCTCAACGACAAGAATGAACCGGAATTCGACTTTGGCCAGGACCGCGCCAGCGAGGAAGGCGAAGCCGAGCCCGTCGATTTCTCCGGCCAGGAAGCCCTGGGCAGGTGCCCGAAGTGCGACTCCGGCGTCTTTGACCACGGCGCCGCCTACGTCTGCGAAAAATCCGTCGGCCCCGCCAAGGCCTGCGACTTCCGCTCCGGCAAGGTCATCCTCCAGCAGCCCGTGGAGGCCACCCAGATGCAAAAGCTTCTGGCCACCGGCAAGACCGACCTCCTGAAGGAATTCGTCTCCAACCGCACCCGCCGCAAGTTCTCCGCCTATTTGGTGGTCCAGGCCGGCAAGGTGGGCTTCGAATTCGAGAAGAAGACTCCAGCCAAAAAGCCGGCGGCAAAGAAAAAGACCGAAGCCTGAAGATCAAAAAGAATCCCCGGCCAGGGGTCACTGGTCAGGGATTCTTCGGTGCTCCGAACGGGCCCGCCCTAGAGGCGGGAGGCGATCAGACAGTCATCGCTCAAACCTGCCTGCGGCGGCGGGAAGCGGCAAGACCGGCAAGGCCAAGGCCGAACAGGGCTAGGCTGGCGGGTTCGGGAACTTCCGCCACGGCAGTAGCCAGAACGACGTTCCCTTGCAGTCCTACCCGCTGAAAATTGAAGTCGAAGTGCGGGTCGATGGCCTCTCCGGGACCGGAAAAATCAAAGCAGCCATTGATCTGAACACAATAGAAGGTCTGACTGGATCCGATTCCCGGGGATTGAAACAATGCCAGTCCGGTGGCTGCATCAAAGTCAAACATGAGATCGGTCAGCGACGCCGACAGCGCAGAACCTTGGACGAGCAATTGGGAGTTGCCGCCGCTGAGTGGTCCAAAGAGGGTGAATGTATCGGCACCCTCGGTCATCTTGATCGTCCAGTCCAGGACATTGCCTGTGCCCAGAATGCCGATCGTACCGTCGGTGGTTACGGAAAGTTCCGCAGTAGCCGAACCAACCGTCCGAGTACCGGTATAGACGATGTCCGCCAAAGCAGATCCGGAAAGAAGCAGGAGTGATGCCCCGCACGCAAGAATTGAACGATTCACGATGATTCTCCAAAGTTAAACGGAATGACGTGACGAGCCAAAGCAAACGACATGCCACGGCGATAATTGATCGCTGCATCAACACGCTGCGTGTGGTCCCGGGTTTTTGGGGTGCGCGATCTGTAAGGAATTCCGACAGCTAGATTGAAGAAAATATGAAGGGTGATTGCCAAGTCCTGCGGCCCGTGACGTGTTGCCGGGTATGAGTCGAGTCCCACCCGTTTCCGGCACCCCCGCTCGCCCCACGCCGTAGGCGAGGGACAGCAAAAGGCGCGCTCCCCGGCTTTTGGGCTCATCCCTTGGCGAGCCCCGATGCGGGCGCAGAACGCTTCGGTTCCACGTGAAACTGAGCCCCCCTTGCCGGTCGATAAGCACCGCCTATCGCCCCCATAGACTCATTTCCTTGGACGCGGCTGCGCCGCCCGAATACCTTGTAGGAACCGACAACAAGCTTATTCAAGGAGAGAGTCATGAGCAACGAAAGCAAGTGCCCCTTCGCCAACATGCAGGGCGCGCGGACGACCCAGGGCGTGCAATCCAACCGGGACTGGTGGCCCAAGCAACTGAACCTCAACATCCTGCATCAGCACGCCCCGGCCTCCAACCCGTTGGCTGCCGACTTCGACTACGCCGCCGAATTCCGGAAGTTGGATTACGCCGCCCTCAAGCGCGA
>DAORDK010000120.1:0-9161 GCA_035345935.1 Rhodocyclaceae bacterium
TTGATGATGCCGCCGATGTAGTACAGCGCGAACTCGGACAGGCCGGCGTAGCCGTCGCCCGCGAACAGGTTCTTGCCGTCCTTCCAGATCGACTGGTGAACGTGCATGCCGGAACCGTTGTCGCCGACGATGGGCTTGGGCATGAAGGTGGCGGTCTTGCCGTACTGGTGGGCAACGTTGTGCACCACGTACTTGAGGATCTGGGTCCAGTCGGCGCGACGGGTCAGGGTGTTGAACACCGTACCGATTTCGCACTGGCCGGCATTGGCCACTTCGTGGTGATGGACCTCGACGGGCACGCCCAGGGATTCAAGGGCCAGCACCATGGCGGAACGGATGTCATGCAGGCTGTCGACCGGGGGAACCGGGAAGTAGCCGCCCTTGATCATCGGGCGGTGACCGGAAGCGCCGCCGGCGCCATCGTTGCGCTCGCCGGAGCCCCAGGCGGCTTCGGCGGAATGGATCTTGAGCGTGCAACCGGACATATCGACGGACCATTCGACCCCGTCGAAAATGAAGAACTCGGGTTCCGGACCGAAGTAGGCGGTGTCGCCCAGGCCGGAAGACTTCAGGTAGGCTTCGGCGCGCTTGGCGATGGAGCGCGGGTCGCGGTCGTAACCACGACCATCGGTGGGATCCACGACGTCGCAGGTGATGACGACGGTGGTTTCGTCAAAGAAGGGATCGACGTAGGCAGTTTCCGCATCCGGCATCAACAGCATGTCGGAGGCCTGAATGCCCTTCCAGCCGGCGATGGACGAACCATCGAAGGCATGGCCGTTCTCGAACTTGTCTTCATCGAAGGCGGAGACCGGCACGGTGACGTGCTGTTCCTTGCCACGGGTATCGGTAAACCGGAAGTCGACGAACTTGGCGTCGTTTTCCTTGACCATCTTCATCACGTCTTGCGGGGTTGCCATACTGGTCAGTCTCCTAACTAAACAAAGTACCGGGAATACCGGCGACAATCGAATTCGGAAGCGGAGCTCTTATAGCAGAATACATGCCATGCTCCAATGCCAAAGCTTTGCATTCTGCCACAAAGAAAAGACTGCTGAAGCAAAAGAATCTTGGCACTTCTATGGTGCAAACGCCATGGAATACGCACTATTTTTGTGCATAAAAGCTGATCTTGCAGAGATCGGCCGGTCTCGCCGGATCGGGAGAGGCCGCCGAAATTGCCCGCCAAAACGTTCCCAGCCGAATATTTGAGGCGCTTGCCCCAAAGACCGGAACCCCGCCGGATACCGGCCGTCTGATTTATACTCCGCTTCAATTCCAACAGCCGACCATCATGGGAAATCTCAACGAAATCCTCGCCTTGGCCCAAGAGCGTGCCCAAGCCCTCAAACTCCCCTACGCGGGCGCCCTGACTCCCCTGGAAGCATCCGCCGTACTCGAAGCTGCGCCCGGTGCCCGACTCGTGGATGTGCGTACGCGGGCCGAGCTCGACTGGGTCGGACGCGTCCCGGGCGCTGTCGAAATCGAGTGGAACCTTTACCCCGGGGGCATGCGGAACGATTCCTTTCTCCCCCAGCTCAAGCACGCAGTCGACCCCCAGGCCACGGTTCTCTTCCTGTGCCGCAGCGGCGCGCGCTCCGACGCGGCGGCCCGAGCGGCAAGTGCAGCCGGTTATTCCAGCGTCTACAACATCCTCGAAGGCTTCGAGGGCGACAAGGATGCCGCTGGCCAGCGCAACAAGGTGGGCGGCTGGCGGCACGCCGGCCTACCGTGGGTACAGTCCTAACACGAGGCGATTAAGGCGAGCCGGCAAGCGAGCGGCCCACTCCCGCCCTCCCATTCACCCGTTCTCCCGAGCTTCGCCTCATGCTTGCTTTTAGCGCTTACAACGACCTCTCCGACGCCGAATGCCAAGAGCGCATTCGAGCCGCTCGCGCCCGGCTGGGCAAGCGGTCGGTGCTCCTCTGCCATCACTACCAGCGCGCCGACGTCTATCAGCACGCCGACCTGACCGGCGATTCCCTAAAGCTCTCGCGCCTGGCCGCCGAGGCGGACGCCAATTACATCGTATTCTGCGGCGTCCATTTCATGGCCGAGGTCGCCGATATCATGTCGAAACCGACCCAGACCGCCATCCTCCCCGACCTGGCGGCGGGTTGTTCGATGGCCGACATGGCCAATCTGGCCAAGGTCGAACGCTGCTGGCGGGAATTGGGCGAGGTCCTCGACGTCGAGCAGGAGTTCACCCCGGTCACCTACATCAATTCGGCCGCCGACCTGAAGGCCTTTTGCGGCCGTCACGGCGGCATTGTGTGCACCTCGTCCAACGCCGGCACCATTGCGCGGTGGGCCTTCGACCGGCGCCCGCGTATCCTCTTCTTTCCGGATCAGCATTTGGGTCGGTGGACAGGCCATCAGTTGGGCCTCCCTTTGGACGCCATGGAAGTCTGGGACCCCGATCTGGAATTGGGAGGGCTGACGCCCGAGCGGATTCGTAACGCCAGAATCCTGCTCTGGAAAGGTCATTGTTCGGTGCACCAGATGTTTCGCAAGAGCCACATCGACGCCTTCCGCGCCAAATATCCGGAAGGCCAGGTCATCGCCCACCCGGAATGCGCCTTCGAGGTCTGTGCTGCCGCCGACCATGTGGGCTCGACGGAAGCGATCGTCCGTACCGTGAAGGCCTCTCCTCCTGGAACCCGTTGGCTGGTGGGCACCGAACTCAACCTCGTCGATCGGCTTGCGCGGGAAATGCTGCCGGAAAACAAGGTCGTTCAATTCATGGCCACCACCATCTGCATGTGTTCGACCATGCAGCGTATCGATCCCCAGCATTTGGCCTGGACCCTGGAAAACCTCGCCGAGGGGGAAGTGGTCAATCCGATCCGGGTCCCTCCCCACGAAGCCGAACTTGCCAAATTGGCCCTCGACCGCATGCTGGCGGTGTCCTGATCTTCCATGGCGCAGCCGTTACTTCACGTCACCACCTACAACATCCACAAGGGGTTCTCTCAATTCAACCGGCGCATGATGGTTCACGAGCTGCGGGACCGTCTGCGCCATCTGGGTCCTGACATCGTCTTCCTCCAGGAGGTGCAGGGATTGCACCTGGGACACGCCGAAAACCATGTCGATTGGCCCGATGCGCCGCAGCACGAATTCCTTGCCGCCGAAGAATGGCAGTCCTCCGCCTACGGGCGAAACATGGTCTACGATCATGGCCATCACGGGAATGCCATCCTCTCCCGGTTTCCCATCGTCGAGAGCCACAACCAGGACGTCACCCATCTGCGCTTTGAACGCCGGGGACTCCTCCATTGCCGCATCGCCGTGGAACCCGAACTCACTGTGCATGGCGTTTGCGTTCATCTTTCCCTGTTCGGTCGATCCCGCAAGAAGCAGATGGAAGCTCTGTCCGACTACCTGGGCACACTGACCCGACCCGAAGATCCGCTTATCATCGCCGGCGATTTCAACGACTGGCGCAACCGGGCCGACGACCACCTGGCGCAACGTCTCGGCCTAACGGAGGTCTTCGGCGGGATTTCCGGGCGGCCGGTCAAGAGCTTTCCCGCCGCCCTGCCCGTCTTTCGCCTAGATCGCATCTACATCCGTGGATTCCACGTCGAGCGAACCGAAGTCCACCATGGGCGCCCCTGGTCGATGATTTCAGACCACGCCGCGCTCTCCGCTCACCTTTCGCGAGATGGCCGCTGACTACCGAGCCGGGAACCGCTTGAACCTGCTCGAATCGGGGCGAGAGTACTTTCCCGCCCTGCTGGCCGAAATCAACTCCGCTCAGCGCGAGATTTTCCTCGAAACCTATATTTTCGCCGCCGACCCTGTCGGCGAAGCGGTCGCCACCGCCCTCGCCGCAGCTGCCAGCCGCGGCGTCAGTGTACAGCTCCTCGTGGACGGCTTCGGCGGCCGCAATTTCGCCGACGATTTTCTCCCCCGCCTTGTCGCCGCGGGCGTCTACGCCATGCTTTACCGGCCGGAACTCGCCCGCTTCAATTTCCGACGCAACCGCCTACGCCGCTTGCACCGCAAGCTGGCGGTCATCGACGCCCGTGTCGCCTTCGTCGGCGGCATCAATATCGTCGACGACGACAACGCCCCGCCTGGGCTTCGACCGCGCTACGACTACGCTGTCCGGGTCGAAGGTCCCGTGGTGGCACAGATCCACGCCGCCGTCGCCCGCATCTGGGGCATCGTGGTGTGGGCCAATTTCAAACGCCGCTACCGCATCCGCACTCTGATCCCGCCAGAGCAGCCCACGGAAGGCGGTCAGATCGCCGCCTTCCTGCGCCGCGACAGTTTCCGCCACCGCAATGACATTGCCAACGCCTACCTGAATGCGATCGCTTCCGCCCGCAGCGAAATCATTATCGCCAACGCGTACTTCCTGCCGGGTTTGCGCTTCCGGCACGCCCTCCGCGCCGCCGCGCGCCGCGGAGTGGCCGTGACGGTCGTCCTGCAGGGAGTCAGCGACCACCCCCTGCTCCAGCACGCCTCGCGCACCCTCTACAGCGCCCTGCTGGCCGCCGGGGTCCGAATCTACGAATACCGGAGAAGCTTCCTCCACGCCAAGGTGGCCATCGTCGACGGCCGCTGGGCAACAGTCGGCTCCTCCAACATCGACCCGTTCAGCCTGTTTCTCGCCAAAGAGGGAAATCTCGCCATTCGCGATCGCGATTTCGCAAACGAACTTCGCACTCGACTTCTGGCGGCCGTGGCCACAGGGGCCAGCGAGATCCTGGCCGCCGACCTTGCCGCCCTCCCTTGGTATTCCCGCTTTCTGCGCTGGATCAGCTACGGCGTTGTGAAGATGCTGGTGGACCTGGCCGGATTCGGTCCCCGCCTGTGGGGGGATGACCGGTCCGGATTCAGGAAGTGACGATTGCCCGGTGCCGGGGCACCGCCCCAAAAGACCAGGCCGCGAAAGCCCACTCCCAGACATCCCGCACCGAAGCGGCAGCAAGATCGCGCGGCGGCGACTGACCGAGAAAATCGAGCGCCGCCACGAGTTCCGACGCGGCGCCGTGCCTGTCGAGGGCCGGTGCCCGGGTTTGCTTGGAGAGCTTTTCGCCGGCCTCAGTCACTGCCACCGGCAAGTGGGCATATTCCGGGCGCGGCAATCCCAGGCATTCCTGGAGCCAGATCTGGCGCGGCGTCGAATCGACCAGATCAGCCCCCCGCACCACATGGGTGATCCCCTCGAAGGCATCGTCGACCACCACCGCCAACTGATAGGCATAGAAACCGTCGGCCCTGAGAAGAACGAAATCGCCCACGTCGGACTCCAGATTCTGGCTCACGCGACCCAGCAGGCGGTCGTCGAAAGTCACTGCCCGATTGTCGGTACGCATCCGCCACGCCCGGGGCGATCGAATCCAGGACGAACGTGTGCGACAGGTTCCCGGGTAGGCAAAACCGCCGTCAACCGATTCCCGAACTGCGGAAGCGGCGATGTCCCTGCGCGAGCAGGAACAGCCATAGACCCAACCCGCATCCCGGAGGCGCTCCAGCGCTTCCGCGTAGGCGAAGCCGCGGCGGCTCTGCCTCAGAACCGGACCATGCCACTGGAACCCGAAGGCCTCAAGGGTATCCAGAATGTCCTCGGCCGCCCCCGGAACGCAGCGGGGTCCGTCCACGTCTTCGATCCGAACCCGCCACTCTCCTTGATGAGCGTGAGCATCCAGATAGCTCCCGACCGCGGCGACCAGGGAACCGAAATGGAGGGGGCCTGAGGGCGAGGGGGCAAAGCGACCGCGATACATAACGAACTCGAAAAGCTGTTAGCACTCTAATAAACCGAGTGCTAAAATGAGATTGAAACCCTTGTTGGAGGATACACCGCAATGACCCACGCCCTCGCGCTCCCCATTCCCGCAACTGTCGGCAATCTTGATGCCTTCATCGCCGCGGCGAACCGCTATCCGATGCTCTCGGAAGCGGAGGAGACTGCCCTCGCCCGCCGCCTGCGCGACGAAGGCGATGTCGAGGCCGCCCGGCAACTGGTTCTGAGCCATCTGCGCCTGGTCATTTCAATCGCCCGAGGTTATCTTGGCTACGGCTTGCCCCACGCCGATCTCATTCAGGAAGGCAATGTCGGCCTGATGAAGGCGGTCAAGCGATTTGATCCGGATCGGGGAGTTCGCCTGGTCTCCTTCGCCATCCACTGGATCAAGGCCGAGATTCACGAGTACATCCTCAAGAATTGGCGCTTGGTCAAAGTAGCGACCACCAAGGCCCAGCGCAAGCTTTTCTTCAACCTGCGCAGCCTGAAGCGGGATTACGAAGGCAGCGAAACCCTGAGCAGTTCCCAGGCCAGCGATGTCGCCCGTCGCCTGGGAGTCAAGCCGGAAGAGGTCGTCGAGATGGAAACCCGCCTCGGCGGGCGCGACATCGCCCTGGAAGGACACCCGGACGACGATGAAGAGCGCTTTGCCCCCATCGACTATCTGGCGGACAGCCGCTACGAACCGACTCGGGTCATCGAGGGCAAGGCCGTGGCGCGCCTGGAAAACGAAGGGCTTTCGACCGCCTTGGCGGCGCTCGATCCGCGCAGCCGCCGCATTCTGGAAGCCCGCTGGCTACATGACGGCGAGGCCGCGACCCTGCACGACCTGGCCGACGAATTCCAGGTCTCCGCCGAGCGCATCCGGCAGATCGAGGTCAAAGCCCTGCAAAAGATGAAGGGGCTGCTTACCGCCCAGCCAGCAGCAGCCTGAGGTCCGCGACGATGTCCTGCACCGCTGCGCCGTCGCGCACATAGAGGCGCAGGCGACCGGCGGGGTCGAAGACGTAACTGCCGGCGGAGTGGTCCAGCACATACCCGAGACCGCCGCCGACTTCCTTCACTGCACTATGAATCAAGAATTCCTTGGCGACCGCAGCGGTCTTCGCCTCGTCGCCATACAGTCCGATGAACCGGGGGTCGAACCAGGGGACGAAGGCCTTGAGTCGCGCGGCGTCGTCACGGCGGGGATCCAGGGTGACGAACAGCACCTGGACCCGATCGGCATCGGGCCCGAGAACCTTCATCACTTCCCCATAGCGGGCCAAGGTCGTCGGGCAGACGTCCGGACATGAGGTATAACCGAAGAAGAGCACCACGGCCTTGCCACGGAAGTCCTCGAGAGAACGGGACCTCCCGTCGTGATCGGTCAGGTCTAGCCGTTTTCCGAAGGTACCGCCACTGATGTCGGTTGCGCGAAAAGCCGGCGGTTCTGGCTGACACCCTACTAGGGCGGCAATCAGAACGAGGAACAAAACGAGAGAATGCATTGTAGAATCCAGGAACTTTTTCGAAAAGTTAATGCCAGTCAAAGACTCACAAGACCCATTTAAGTTCTCACAAGGGGAGGGAACACCAAGTGGCGGGATATGCCATGGATCGTTGCGCGACCGTTCGCTGGATTACCCGGCCAAGTGCGGCGCCCCGGGATGCCATCTCGGGTCGGCTGTTGCTGGCCGTGCTCGTCGTTTCGATCTTGATTGCCACGGGTTTCTCCCTGGCCGGCGCCTGGCCGGTGCTTCCTTTTGCCGGCGTGGAAGTTGCCGCACTTTGGCTGGCCTTGCGCCATTTGCGCTGCCATGCCCGCGATTATGAACGAATTGTTCGCGAGGGCGACCGCCTCTTCGTCGAACGGCAAATCGGCTCTCGCCTCGAGACCATCGACCTCCACCCCTACTGGGCGCGCCTGCGCCTGGAAGCGCCGCCGGGGGGCGGCGAGGGGCGCTTGCTCATCGGCTCCCACGGCCGCGAAGTCGAGATCGGTCGGGGACTGGCCGAGAAAAATAAGCGCGCGCTTAGCGCAGAGATCAGGAAGGCGCTCGCCTTATAAGCATTTCAGGTAGGTCAATCCAACGGAGGGATAGTTGAAAGTACTCGCAAGATATTTGCGCAGGCTGCCGCTCTGGCTGCTGCTTGCTGTGCCGGCGCTTTGCCGGGCTGATTATTCGTGGAATTTCCCCGAGCCGGTGACGCCCATCGCCCGGGATACGCTGAAGATCCACAACGAGTTCATGCTGATCATCACGGCGTTGTTCGTCGTGGTCTTCGCCATCATGATCTACTCGATGATCAATCACCGGAAACGCGCCGGCCGCGAGCCCGCCAAGTTCACCGGTCCCAAGGGCGGCCTGCAGTGGTTCTGGGCGCTGTTGCCCTTCGGCATCCTGCTCTTCATCGACTTCATCCTGATGGGCATCCCCGCGGTGCACGCCATCATCGAGATGGAAGACACCAAGAACAAGGCGGACATGGTGCTCAAGGTCACGGGCATGCAGTGGAAGTGGCAGTACGAATATCCCGATTCCGGCGTGAAATTCATCAGCACGCTCTCAACGCCTCGCGACCAGATCAGCAATAGCGAGCAGAAAGGCGAACATTATCTGCTCGAGGTCGATAATCCGGTGGTCCTGCCAGTGGGCAAGAAAGTGCGTGTCCTGCTGACCTCAACCGACGTGATCCACACCTGGTGGGTGCCGCAGTTCGGGGTCAAACGCGACGCCATCCCGGGGTTCCTCCGCGAAACCTGGGTCAAGATCGAAAAGCCCGGCATTTACCGCGGCCAGTGCGCCGAACTGTGCGGCAAGGACCATGGCTTCATGCCGGTGGTCGTCCACGCCGTGCCGGAAGCGGAATACCTCGCCTGGGTCGACAAGAAGAAGGCCGAATCGACGGCAGCCGCCGGTGGCGCAGACCGCACCTGGAGCAAGGACGAGTTGGTCGCCAAGGGCAAGGAAGTCTATGAGAAGCAGTGCGCCGTCTGCCACCAAGCCGACGGCAAGGGCGTTCCCAATGCGTTCCCGGCCCTCTCCGGCAGCAAGCTCTGCAACAGCGAATGGCTGTCCAAGGACGGCAAGCTGATCCCCGATAGCCACGTGGACCGGGTCATGAACGGCAAACCCAATACCGCCATGCAAGCATTCAAGAACACCCTGTCCGACACCGAAATCGCTGCCGTCATCACCTTCGAGCGGAACAGCTTCGGCAACACCATGGGCGACATGATCCAACCCGCCCAGATCAAGGCCCTGCGCTAGGAGACGAACCATGAGCATCGCCACCACCCATCCCGAACACCACGGCGAATACCACCCCAGCGGCATCCTGCGCTGGCTGACGACGACGAATCACAAGGACATCGGCACGATGTACCTGACCTTCGCCCTCATCATGTTCTTCGTCG
>DAORDK010000121.1:0-9059 GCA_035345935.1 Rhodocyclaceae bacterium
TGGCCAAGGAAACCATCTACGTCGCCCGCCCGGCCCTGGAAATCGAAACTGCCGGCTTCGAGGTGCTGGGAGGACTCCTGGAACTCTTTACCCGAGCGGTGGAGGCCGGCGCCGGCGCAGAGCGCATGACCACCCGGGAGCGCATGCTGCTTCGCCTGTTGCCCGACCAGTTTTTAGGCCACGACGGCGAACCGGACGCCGATCCCTACGTCCGCCTCCTCCAGGTGGCCGATTTCGTCGCCGGGATGACCGATTCCTACGCGGTGGACCTGTACCGCAAGCTCAAGGGCATAGACCTGCCGAGCGATTGACCCGGCGATGCCCGCTGCCCCCGGTCCGGGAGCCGCCTTCGCCGCGCCCTCACCGGTGAGGTGCTGTCCCCGCCTGCGCGAGTCGCGTCGCGATGGCCTCGATCCATTCGTCGGAACCGAGGCGGGCGTCCAGGTTCCACGGGTGGCCGGCAAAGAGCGCGTCGCCGCTGAGTTCCCCGAGTTTCCGATAGCTTTCGAACTGGGATTCGTCGAACCACTGGTCGGCGGTGGTCTGGTGCGGAAATTCCCCGTGGGCGGCGTGGTAGTGGCGGATGTCGGCGGGTTCGTCGCCGGCGACCAGGGGTTTCACATAGACGAGGACGCCCGTGCCCCCCGCGGCGTAATCGATGCGGCCGATGGCAAAGCGGCGCCGTTCGTCACCGGCGGCGACCAGCGGGGCGAGGTCGAGGTGGATTTCGGCGCCGAAATCGTTGCGGCACTTGCGCACGGCGTTGCCGAGATCCTCGAAGCCGAAAGGCGCCGGGTCGCAGCCCGCATCGCAGACGACGATCAGGCGGCAGCGCCGGCGGACCAGTTCGTAGAGGCCCAGGTTTTCGAAGTGGCCGCCATCGGACAGATTGACGAAGCGGGTATTCTCGTTGGTGCGGGCGAAGAGTTCCCGCAGGAGGTAGAACAGTCCAAAGGTCGGGCTCTCCAGATTGGGATTGGGACTGCCGGGGTTGGGCACCCAGCGCCCGAGCCGAACGTTGAAGAAGGTCATGATGAAGGCGAGGGCCGGCGCGGTGTGGTAGCCCTGGTTGGGGTTTGCGGCGGCGCCGGAAGCCGCGATGGCGGTTCCCAGGTAAGGACCCCGGCCCAATCCGCTGCGCCAGCCGCGGCCGTTGAGATAGTCGGTCGTCGGCAAGGCCTGGGTCAGCGTCCGCCCGTCGCAGCAGAATCGGTAGCCGCAATGGGCGGGGGAAAAGACGAAGGGGGCGGCGAGCCGTTCCTGCCATTGCAGAGCCTCCACTTCGGTCAGGTTGAGGGCGCAATTCAGCAGGTGGATGGGCCGCTGGGAGGCAAGGTCGGCGAGTCCGAGGTCGTCGCGCAGGTCGAAATCGGTGAAGGGATCGGGTTTGCGCTGCGGATTGGAGGCCCCCAGGTAGCAGCGGGTCAGACGGTTGCGGTAGAACTGGTGCATGGAAAACATGTTGATGTCGACCCGCCAGGCGAGCAGGGCGGCAAGGGCCATGAGGCCGATGAAGACCCCCAGGAGCAGCCTGGGATGGGCTTCGGAGATCTGGCAACGCTCGGCTTCGATGCGCTGCACATGGGCGGAAAACCGTTGCCACTCGCCGGCTACGCCAGCCGGTGCCTGGGTTCCGGGAGTGTCGGGTGGCATCGGGCAGACCGTTGTCACCTCCGGCACCTTATCCGTCAGGGCCAGTCCCTGGTGCAGCCCCCCGGCCAGCAGGAACAGGAGTCCGATGATGAAGACGTAGGGTGCCGCCTGGGCGACCCAATCCCGCCAGGAACGGGTGTCGGCGGCGGATCCGGGTTTGCCGCCGGTCTTGTCGCCCCGGGCCATCCAGATGCCGGCGCCGGAGGCGCTGGCCCACGCGATGCCCCCGGTGAGGGTCCAGTCCTTGAGATAGGCGAGGATCGCCGGGCCGTAGAAGGCGGCTCCGAAGACCAGGGCCCAGGCGATGGCGGCGGCCAGGCAAAGGCCGCCGGCGCGGCCCAGCCATTCCCGCATCGATTCCCGGAACCAGCGTTTCCCCATGCCGATGTGGAAAGCGCAGGCGACACAGACCACGATCAGGAGAAAGGGGCCGCCGAAGGCGAGGGCAAAGGGGATCGAGGCGCCGGCGCCGCGCGCAGCCTCCCCGTAGGCGGTCACCAGGGTGCCGAAGACGGCCCCGGCGATCAGGGGGGCGACGAAGAACCAGGCCAGCTTCGAGAGTCTGGCCCCCAGTGTCGCCGTGGAGTCCGGCCGCTTCTCCCGTCCGCTGCTGGCGAGGGGCGTGGCGAGGAGCCAGCCGAGAGTCCAGGAGAAGAAATAGAGGCAGGCCAGGGTGAAGCCCAACCGGGCGGGCGCCACGTCGGCCATGGCGCTGCGGCCGACGGCGGCGGCAATGAGGACCGTGGCCGCGAGGCCGCAGGCGACGCCAAAGTAGGCGCGCAGGGCCTGCCCGGGACCGCGATCGCGCGCGTCGATGCGCTGCAGGCCGGTGGCGATGGCCGTCGAGCCGACCACCAGAAGCGCGAAGGCGATCAGGGCAAACGGCGTCGTCGCCATGCTGCGCGCCGCCGTGGCGTGCTCTGCGGCCAGCAGGGGCAGGACGAGCAGGGCGGCCAGGCAGCAGATCAGCAGGGACTGGTTGAGGATGAGGTTGCGGATCAGATTGGCGACGGCGGCCAGGGTGTCGGTGCTGAACACGCCGTAGCGCGGAGTGAGGTAATTGCTGTAGCGGCGCAGGTGGGCAATCGGTCCCGCCAGGTGGTCGGCGGTGATTTCGCCGGAAGACAGGCCGCTGCGCCGGATCAGGGCCGAGAGCCAGCCGCCGATGTAGCCGCCACCGGAGACCGTGGACAGATAATCGATTCTGCCCAGGAGGCGATGACGGACCAGGCTCTGGACGAAGCCAAGATTGAAGGTGGCGCTGCGGATGCCGCCGCCGGAAAACGCGACCCCGAACAACGCGCCGGGCGATTTGCCCTGACGATGCCGGCGCAGGGGGGCCTCTTCGCTATCGCTGCTCCAGGGGTCCACCGCCATGGCATCCTCCTCGCCGGATCGTTGCTTGTCATACCATCATGACATCGCAAAGCGGCGGATTCAACCTAAAACCGCGCTGGACCGCCTTCCGAGCGCATCGGGAGGCGTCCAGGTCCGGATTTCAGAGGACCACCTGCGCTCCCAGCTCCACCACCCGGTTCGAGGGAATGCGGAAGAAGGCGGTCGCGCTGCCGGCATTGCGGAACAGGGTGACGAAGACCAGTTCCCGCCAATAGGCCATCTCCGATCCCAGTTTGGGAATCAGGGTTTCGCGCCCGAGGAAATAGGAAGTCTCCATGCTTTCGAGGGTGAGCCCGGCGCCCGAACAAGAGGCCAGCGCGGTAGGAATGTCGGGTTCGTCCATGAAGCCGTACTGGACCACCACCTGCCAGACATCCTGCCCCAGGTTGCGCACCTCGACCCGGTCGATTTCCGGCACGCGCGGCACCTCGAAGACGCGTACCGCGAGGATGACCACCCGTTCGTGCAGGCACTTGTAGTGCTTCAAGCTGTGCAGCAGGGCGTGGGGAACGCGCTCCGGGTCCGGGGTGAGGAAGACTGCGGTGCCCGGCGTTCGCGGGATGTCGTCGGTCCCAAGACTGGCGACGAAGGGTTTGAGCGGCAGGGCGTCGGCGGCGAGGCGACGGTTGAGGAGGTCGCGACCCCGCTTCCAGGTGGTGAGGAGGACGAACACCGCCAGACCAAAAACGATGGGGAACCAGCCGCCGTCGGGAATCTTGACCGAGTTGGCGAGGAAGAAGCCGAGATCGATGACGATGAAGGGCAGGGCGCCGAGGACGGCCCGCACGGGGCTCCAGTGCCACAGGCGGACCGCCACGGCGATGGCCAGCAGATTGGTGATGAACATGGTGCCGGTGACGGCGATGCCGTAGGCCGCCGCCAGGTTGGACGAGGTGCGGAAGCCGACCACCAGGCCGACGACCGCCAGGAGCAGCAGCCAGTTCATGGCCGGCAGGTAGATCTGGCCGATTTCCTGTTCCGAAGTGTGCTGGACCTCCAGGCGCGGGCTGTAGCCGAGCTGGATGGCCTGGCGGGTGATCGAGAAGGCGCCGGAAATGACCGCCTGGGAGGCGATGACCGTGGCCACGCCAGCGAGCACGACGAGGGGATAGCGGGCCCACTCCGGCGCCAGGAGATAGAAGGGATTGGCGACGGCTTCCGGATCGGCGAGCAGGAGCGCGCCCTGGCCGAAGTAATTGAGGGTGAGGGCGGGAAGGACGTAGCCGGCCCAGGCAAACTGGATCGGTCTGGCGCCGAAATGGCCCATGTCGGCGTAAAGCGCCTCGGCGCCGGTGATGCAGAGGACGACCGCACCCAGGGAAAAGAACCCGAGGGTCGGATGGTCGGCCAGGAAGGCCGCGCCGTGCAACGGATTGACTGCGGCGAGGACGGCGGGGTGGGCGGCGATCTGGGCAATGCCCAGCACGGCGAGGACGGCGAACCAGACGACCATCACCGGCCCGAAGTAGGCGCCGACCCGGGCCGTTCCGTGGCTCTGGAGGGCGAACAGACCGACCAGGATCGCCAGGGTGATGGGCTGGATATAGGGATTGAACGCCGGTGTGATCACCTCGAGGCCCTCCACCGCGGAAAGGACCGAGATGGCCGGGGTGATGACCCCGTCGCCGTAGAACAGGGCGGCGCCGAAGAGGCCCAGGGCGATGAGCGCCTTCTGGCGCCGGGAGTTGGGGTCGCCGCCCTGCAGCGCCAGGGTCATCAGGGCCATGATGCCCCCCTCGCCCCGGTTGTCGGCACGCATGATGAAGGCCACGTACTTGAGGGTGACCACGACCAGGAGCGACCACAGGAAGAGCGAGAGAATCCCGAGGACGTTGTCCGGGGTGATGGGCACCGGATGGTGGGCGCTGGCAAAGACCTCCTTGATGGCGTACAGAGGGCTGGTGCCGATATCGCCATAGACTACGCCGAGGGCGGCGAGGGTGAGGGCCGCGAGGCGGTTGGCAGGGGCGGATTCCGAGGTCATGGTGCGATTCTGTTCAGGGTTGGAAGCGGTAGCCCACGCCGGTCTCGGTGAGGAAATGGCGGGGCTGGGCGGGATCGTCTTCGAGTTTCTGGCGCAGGTGGCCGACGTAGATGCGCAGGTAATGGGTGCTTTCCACATAGGCCGGCCCCCAGACGTCGCGCAGCAGATGGCGCTGGGTGATGACCTTGCCGGCGTTGGCCAGGAGGACGCAGAGCAGACGGTATTCGATGGGCGTCAGCCGCACCGGCTCGCCGGCGCGGGTCACGATGCGGCGGGATTGATCGACGGTCACCGATCCGAACTGGAAGAGCGGCGACGCGGCTTCCCCAGCCCGGGCCTGACGGCGCAGCAGGGCGCGGGTGCGGGCCATCAGTTCGCCGATGCCGAAGGGCTTGGTCAGGTAGTCGTCGGCACCGCGGTCGAGGGCATCGATCTTGTCGTCTTCGTTGGAGCGGGCGGAAAGGACGAGGATAGGCGAGCCGGACCACCCCCGCAGGTCGGTGATGAACTCCAGGCCGCTGCGATCCGGCAACCCGAGGTCGAGGACGATCAGATCGGGCTTGCGGGTGCCCGCCTCGATCAGCCCCTGCTTGCAGGTCGCCGCCTCGAACACCTGGCAGCCTTCGTCTTCCAGGGCTTTCCTGACGAAGCGGCGGATCTGGCTTTCATCCTCGACGATGACGACGCGGGGTGCGAGGTCGCTCATGGTGTTCCCTCCGGCAAGGGTTCATCCTCGATGGGCGGCGGCGTGCCGGCGGGCAGGGTGAAGACGACGCGGCCGCCAGTCTCGCCCGACCTTTCGATCTCGATCGTTCCGCCATGGGCTTCGACGATGGCGCGGCAGATCGACAGCCCGAGGCCGACGCCGGGCTGGGACGATTCGCTGCGGCCCCGGACGAAGGGGGCGAAGGGGTCGGGGCAGTCGGCCGGGAAACCCGGGCCCCGGTCGCTGACGCAGACGCGGAACAGGCCTGCGTCGAGGGTGGCCGATATTTCGATGGGCGTCCCCGGGGGCGAGTACTTGGCCGCATTCTCCAGCAGATTGCCGAGGACCCGCTCGATGAGGACGGCATCGAATTCGACCAGCGGGAGCGCGGGGGTCAGGGCGGTGGTCACCGGATGCCCGGCCAGCGCGGGTCCCAGCAGATTGATGGCGGCGCCGACGATTTCTTCAAGAGACTGCCATTCCTTCTTCAGGGTGACCTTGCCCGACTGAAGTTTGGCCATGTCCAGCAGGTTCGCCACCAGCCCGGCCAGACGGTGGGCCTGGTCGCGCACGGCGATGGCGGTTTCCCGGACCTCCGCCGGGGGATCGGGGCGGGTCCGGACCAGGGCGTCGGCCATGCCCACCAAGGCGGTCAGCGGCGTGCGCAGGTCGTGGGAGAGGGCGGAAAGGACCGAACTGCGGAAGCGTTCGCCGGCGGCGTCGATCTGGGAGGCCTGGGCCGCTTCGACGTAATGGACTCGTTCGAGGGCGATGGCGATCAGGGAGGCCATCGCTTCGAGCAGGGGTTGGTGGGCCCGCAAGTCGCTTGTGCCGGCACCGACGGGCGCCACCGCGGCCACGCCGCGCATGCCGCTGGGTGCCCGGAGCGGGAAATAGGCGGTGGCATAGCCGTCCGGCGCCAGACTGTCGCATTCGGCGGGACGGGTTGACGCGTAGGCCATGCAGGCGAGATGCGATTCGATCGCGAATTCCGGGGCCGCAGGATGGGGCTGCAGCGTCCTATCCTGATCGGGGAGCAGGAGCACGACGCGGGCGCCGATGGCAGCGGCGGCGAAGCGACGGGTGATGGTGGTCACTTCGTCCAGGGTGGGCGCACCGGCCAGATCCCGGGCCATCTCGTACAGGGCCTGGGCCACCGCCTCGCGGCGGACGGCTTCCTCCGCCTGACGGGAGAGGCCGGCAGCCAGTTCCGCAGTCAGAAGCGCGGCGGCGAGCATGACCGCGAAGGTGATGAGGTATTGACCGTCATTGACGGTCATCGAGAAACGCGGCGGCACGAAGAAGAAATCGAAGGCCCCCACGGCAAGAAAGGCGGCCAGGAGCGCCGGGCCGCGCCCCAGGTGAACCGCCACGCCCAGGACCGCCAGGAGGAAGAGCATGACGATGTTGGCGAGGTCCAGATGACCGAGCAGCGGAGTCGCGGCGAGGGTTACGGCGGCGATGGCGAGGATCGCCAGTCCGAAGCGCTGCCAGGCCGGCCGGGAATTGGCGGCGAGTTTCGCGGCAGCGGACATTTCATACCTCCGGATCGAGTTTCGATGCCCTCAGGCTAGGCCCTCGAGCATCAAATTTCCGGTAATTGTTGCAGTGCGAAAATAAAAAAGCTGTAAAGAATGCGGGCGAGGTCCCGCTTCAGCCTTCCGGGTCTTCCTTGAAGCGGGCCTGGATGCGCTCGATTTCTTCCCGTGCGGCGATCAGGACCGCAACGCAATCCCGGTCGAGGAAATCGCCGGCCATTTTCTGCAGGGTCTCGAAGGCCTGCTCATTGCTCCAGGCTTCCTTGTAGGGCCGTTTGCTGGTGAGGGCGTCGAAGACGTCCGCCACCGCTGCGATGCGGGCTTCAAGCGGAATGTCCTCGCCGGCCAGCCCGTAGGGGTAGCCTTTGCCATTCACCGTCTCGTGGTGGTGCAGGGCGATGTTGCGCAAGAGGCCGGCCTGGGGCATGGCGGTGAGGCCGAAATGTTCGAGCAGGGCGTCGATCATTTCCGCCCCCTGCTCGGGGTGCTTCTTCATCATGGCGAATTCTTCCTGAGTCAGGCGGCCGGGTTTGAACAGGATGCTGTCGGGAACGGCGATCTTGCCGATGTCGTGGAGCGGCGAAAACAGGAAGATGTGCTCGACGGTGGTGTCGTCGAGACCGTATTTCGGGGCGAGGCTGCGGGCGATGAGGCGGCTGTAGTGGGCCATGCGGTCCAGGTGGGCGCCGGTTTCGAAATCCCGGTGCTGGGCCAGCGTCGAAGCGCCGCGCACGCTGGCCACCAGGGCGCGGGAAGCGGACAGATGGTCGATCAGGGTGAGGGCCAGCAGGTGGGCGACGGTGTCCAGGTAGGCGAGCACCCGCTCGTCGAAGAGGTTGCGGACATAGGCGTTGAAGAACAGGAAGCCGACGAAGGTATCGTTGCGGAAGACCGGCAAGGTGTAGCTGGAGCCGTAGCCCTGCTGGCGGATGCGTTCCGCGTGGAGACGGTCGCTGGCGATCAGGTCGATGTCGTTCACCACCCGGGGCCGGCGGCGGCCGACGATTTCGGCCAGGGTCGGACTATCGGCGAGGCGGGCCTGGTAGTGGGAAAGGGGGTCGTCGCCCAGGCTGGAGTGGGCGAAGGTGGTGAGGAAATCGGTGGCGGCGTCGTGGAGGACGATGGCGACGCGGACGATGTCAGGTACCTGTCGGCGCAAATGCTGGTGCAGGTGGATGAGCTTGTCCTGGAAGGGACTCGAGCTTCCGAGAATGTCAAATGGATTCTGGTGGTCGAACCACCCCTCTTTGGCAGAGGCCCCGTTGGGTGGGTTGTTCTGCGACATGGCGTGTCCCCGAATTGTCATTGGCGTTTTTTTGGGGATTCTAGGCGATTTCCCTACGCCTTTGGGGGTTTTTGTAAATTTTCGGAAGGGCTCGGCAATCGCGCGATTTCTCTTGATTTTTCCCGATCAACTGGATAAAAATACAGACATCGGTTGAGGAGGATACCCCATGGACAAACTGACCCCAAGGCAACAGGAAATTCTCGATTTCATCCGCGATACCCGGGAATCCCACGGCGCCCCGCCCACCCGGGCGGAAATCGCCCAGGCCTTCGGTTTCGCTTCCGCCAACGCGGCGGAAGATCATCTCAAGGCCCTGGCCCGCAAGGGGGCCATCGTCCTCGAACCCGGATCGGCCCGCGGCATCCGCCTGGTGGAACAACTCGGCCTGCCCCTGGTGGGCCTGGTCGCCGCCGGTTCTCCCATCCTGGCGGTGGAAAACATCCAGAGCCGCTACGCCCTCGATGCCCATCTCTTCTCGCCCCGGGCCGACTT
>DAORDK010000122.1:0-8790 GCA_035345935.1 Rhodocyclaceae bacterium
GACGCCGAGGTCGAGGTGCTCGGTATCGACCATTCAGCCATCGGGCGGCAGTTGGCCGAATCCTGGGGATTTCCGGATGCCCTCTGCGTGGCGGTCGGCGGGCACCACGACGCCGGCAGTCTGCTCAGCGGCTCCCTCGCCTCGGTGGTGCATCTGGCCGATGCCATTGCCCATAGTCTCGATGTGGCGGGGGATGAAACAGACCAAGTGCCCTGGATTTATCCGCCCTGCTGGAACGAAGCCGGACTCTCCTGGGCGGACAGCCAGGAATTGTTCCAGGAAGTTGAACAGCGGCTCGACGCCTACTGCGAAATGTTCGGCCAACACTGACCGGTTTCCAGCCTATGGATACCTTCGTCTGGAATGATCGCTTCCTCACCGGTGAACCCGTCGTCGACGGGGAGCACCAGGAACTCGTCCGCATCATCAACTGGGTTGGGCAGCTGCAGGCGGAGCCGCAACGTGCCAGGGAATTCGAAGGCGTCTTCGCCCATCTGCTCCAATACGCGGTCGACCACTTCGCCCACGAAGAGGAATTGATGGCGGGAACCGGAGTCGATCCTCGCCACGTGCAACTGCATCGGGGCATCCACCAGGAATTCGCGCGCCAGGTCGCGACCATGCGCGACACCTGCACCGCCGGCGGCGACTCCGAATTTCTCCTGCGTTATCTGACCAGCTGGCTGACTTACCACATTCTCGGTGTCGACCAGTCGATGGCCCGCCAGGTCAAGGCGATTCGGGCGGGGCGTACGGCCGCCGAAGCCTTCGCAAGCGAAAAGGAGGGAAATGCCGATCCGGCGACAGCCAGTCTTCTCGAGGCCCTCAATTCGCTCTACCGGGTCATCGCCCTTCGCAACCAGGCTCTGGCCGACCTCAACCGCGACCTCGAAACGCTGGTTGGCGAACGGACACAGGCGCTTTCCGAGGCGAACGTCCGTCTCGAGCGGGAGCGGGGCGAACTGGCGTCTGCCCTGGAAACGGTCGAAACGACCCAGAGTCGCTTGCTGGATTCGGAAAGGCGACGCAATCTCGATACCCACCGCTACATGAAGCAGCTTCTGGCCCAGATCGTCGAAGGCGATCCGGTGCCGACCCTGGTCATCGATGCCAGCCACTGCGTCACCCACTGGAACCGGGCCTGTGCCGCAGTCACCGGGGTGCCGGCCAGCGAGATGATCGGCACGCGGCGGCAGTGGGCGGCTTTTTATGCCACCGAGCGACCTATCCTCGCGGACTTGATCGTGAGCGCCGCCCACGAGGGACTGGAAAGTTTCTATCCGGGGAAATTCAAGCCTTCGCCCCTGATCGAAGGCGCCTATGAAGTCGAGGACTACTTCCCGACTTTCGGGCCCGGCGGGCGTTGGCTCTACTTTACCGCGGCTCCCCTGCGTGATGGCGAAGGGCGCATCATCGGAGCGATCGAGACCCTCCAGGACGTTACCGAAAGACACCGGGCGACGGATGAATTGCGCCAGTACCAGGGCAAGCTGGAGAACCTGGTCGCCGAGCGCACCGCCCAGTTGGCGGCCACCAACCAGCAGCTCGCCGATGACGTCGCCCGCCGGGAAGTCGCCGAGGCCGAGCTGCGGCGGCGCTACGCCGAATTGACCGAACTCAATATCCGGCTGTCGGACACCCAGGCCCAGTTGGCCCAGTCGGAAAAACTGGCGTCGATCGGCCAGCTCGCGGCCGGCGTCGCCCACGAGATCAACAACCCCATCGGCTATGTCCATTCCAATCTCGGTACCTTGGAGAAATATCTCGGTGACCTGTTCAAAGTGCTTTCCGCGCTTGAGGAGGCCACCCCGGATATCGCCGATCCCGCTTTGCGCGATCGCCTGGTGGCCCTTTCCCGGGAAGTCGATCTCGACTTCCTCAAGGAGGACATCCCCGTATTGATGGCGGAATCGAAGGAGGGCATTACCCGGGTCAGGAAGATCGTCCAGGATCTCAAGGACTTTTCGCGCGTCGATTCGAACCAGGAATGGCAATTTTCCGACCTGCATCAGGGGATCGATTCGACCCTCAATATCGTCGCCAGTGAAATCAAATACGCGGCCGACGTCGTCAAGGAATATGGGGATATTCCCGAAGTCGAGTGCTTGCCGGCGCAGCTCAACCAGGTGTTCATGAATCTGTTGGTCAATGCCGCCCACGCCATGGGCGACAAGCGGGGCCGCATCACCATCCGTACCGGCTTCGCCGACGGTCAGGTCTGGCTGGATTTCGCCGACGACGGAAGCGGCATTCCCGAAGCGATCCGCGCCAAAATCTTCGATCCGTTCTTCACCACCAAGCCGGTGGGTAAGGGGACCGGCCTCGGTCTGTCTCTAGCCTACGGAATCGTGCAAAATCATAACGGCCGCATCGCGGTTGCGAGCGAGGTTGGCAAAGGAAGCACCTTCCACATCACTTTGCCGGTGAAACATGTCGAATCCACCGAGGGTAAGGGTCAATGACTGAGGTCGCAGCGGCGGGGGTGGCTGGCGCGGAGGTGGCCTGGAGGCTGCTCTGCGTCGACGACGAACCCAACATCCTGTCGGCCCTGCGTCGCCTCTTCCGCCCGCACGGTTTTCAGGTACAAGTCGCGGCTGGAGGCGCCGAGGGATTGCGACTCTTGGAAGCCGAACCCGTCGATCTGGTCATTTCCGACATGCGCATGCCGGAAATGGACGGTGCCCGATTTCTCGAGCAAGTGCGTTGCCGCTGGCCGGATACGGTGCGCATTCTGCTCACCGGGTATGCCGACATCAATTCCACCGTCGAGGCGATCAACAAGGGCGAGATCCATCGCTACGTCTCCAAACCGTGGGACGACAACGACATCGTCCTGATCGTGCGCCAGGCTCTCGAGCGCAAGGCGCTGGAGCGCGAGAAGGCGCGCCTGGAGGAGCTCACGGCGAGGCAGAACGAGGAACTCAAGGACCTCAACGCCAACCTGGAGCTCAAGGTGATGGAGCGCACGGTGGAATTGCGCAGCGCCCACGACAAGCTCAAGACCAGCTTCCTCACCTCGATCAAGGTTTTCGCGAACCTGATCGAACTGCGGGGCAGTTCCCTGGCCGGGCACTCACGCCGGGTGGCCGATCTCTCGCGCAAGATCGCCAACGCCCTCAAACTCGATCCGGAGACCTGCCAGAACGTCTTCCTGGCCGGATTGCTCCACGACATCGGCAAGATCGGGCTGGCCGATACCCTGCTCGCCAAGCCGGTCACCCACTTGACCAGCGACGAGCTGGGCCAGTACCGCAAGCATCCGGTGCGCGGCGAGCAATCGCTGATGGCCCTGGACGAACTCCAGGCGGCGGCCAAGCTGCTGCGTTCCCATCACGAGCGCTTTGACGGCCAAGGGTTCCCGGACGGCCTGAGCGGCACCGCCATCCCCCTGGGGGCACGGATACTGGCGGTGGCCAACGATTACGATGGGCTGCAGATCGGTACGCTGTCGATGCGCCGGCAGTCGGTCGAAGAAGCGCGCAAGCTGATCGCCGAAAGCCGTGGCAAACGCTACGATCCTGTCGTGGTCGATGCCTTCCTGCAGGTGCTCGGTGCCAGTGAGCCGGCCGACGGCGGCGAGCAGCTCGTGAGCCCTGAACACCTCGAACCCGGCATGGTCCTGGCCCGCGACCTGGTGACCCGCGACGGCGTGCTCCTGCTGGCGGCCGATTACGTGCTCGACGATAATCTGGTGCGCCAGATTCGGCAGTACGCCCGCAGCGAGGGCCTAGAACTGCGCATCCCCATTCGCCCAAGGAGGGTTCGGTGACTCACCTGCTGCTCGTCGATGACGAGGTCAATCTGCTCGCAGCGCTCAAGCGCGTCCTCAATCGCGGCTTGCAGCGCCACGACCTGACCATAGACACCTTCAGCGACCCCCAGGCAGCGCTGATCCGGGCGGCCGGCGTGCCCTACGACCTCGTGGTGTCTGACTACCGCATGCCAACGATGGACGGCGTCAGCTTTCTCAAGCATTTTCGCCAGATTCAGCCGGACGTGCCCCGCATCATCCTGTCGGCGACCACCGATTTCGCGACCCTGATGGCGGCGGTCAACGAAGCCGGGATCCATCGATATCTGGTGAAGCCTTGGGACGATGACGAAATCGTCGCGGTGGTCCGCGACGCCTTGTCCTTCCATGATCGAACGATCGAGGATCGGCTGCTGGCCGAGCAGAAGCGTTCGGAGCGCGGGCAGCTGACGCCGGAAGAAATCGAGCTGCGTCGCCTCGAGCAGGCGGAACCCGGCATCACCCAGGTGCGGCGGGGACCAGACGGTGCGGTCTTGCTTGACGACGAATGATGGCCTAGGAATCTCACTGCGACCGGCTGGGCAGAAAGGTAAGCCGATATCCCCAGCGGTCCCTTCACTCAGACCAGGAATGACAGGAAACGCCCAGATTCTCGATCCGTATGCCGATGACTCGCTCCGCGACGGCATCGCCTTCGCCATTACCCTGATGGAAGACCTGGTGTTACCGACCTTTGTCCTCGACCGCGAGGGCCGGGTCATCGTGTGGAATCGCGCCTGCGAACGCCTGACCGGCGTGCGGGCCGGTGAGGTGCTCGGAACCAAGGAGCACTGGCGGGCATTCTACGACAAGCCGCGGCCCTGCCTTGCCGACCTGGTGGCTACCGGCGACTATCCCGCCATCGACCGGCTCTATACGACCCACGACGATCCCCGCACCCCGGCTTTCGGCGTCCATGCCGAAAACTGGTGCACCATGCCGCGCATGGGCCACCGGCGCTATCTGTCCGTCGACGCCGGGCCGGTCTTCAATGAAGCCGGCACCTTGGCCGCGGTAGTCGAGACCCTGCACGATATTACCGAGAGCAAGATCAACCAGGAAAGGATTGCCCAGCAGGCCACTGCCCTCAAGGCCTATTTCGATGAGCACCAGCGTGAAGCGGAGCTTGCCCGCAGCATTCTCGAACGCCAGATACGGGCCGATCTGGTCGAACGCTCGGGAATTCGTTACGTGGTCATGCCCGCCGCGCAGTTTTCCGGTGACCTCGTCCTCGGATCCCGCTCGCCGACCGGCGTGCTCTACGCCCTGCTGGCCGACGCGACCGGTCACGGCCTGGCCGCTGCGGTCAGCGTCCTGCCCATCGTGCAAGAGTTCTACCGGCTGGTCGAGCAGAACTTGCCTCTGGTGGGGCTAATCGAATCGATCAACTTCTTGCTTTGCAATTCCCTGCCCCCCGGGCGTTTCGTCGCCGCGACCCTGCTCAGGATCGACCAGCGGGCCGGCAAGGGGGAAGTGTGGATAGGCGGACTGCCGGACGTATTGCAGGTCGGGAAGACGGGCGCGGTCCAACGGCGATTCCGTTCCGGCAACCTGCCCCTGGGAATTACCAGCGACAAAGCGGCGATCGGGAGCCCAGAGCCCTGCGTCTGGGAGGGCGATACGCAGCTGGTTGTAGTCTCGGATGGTGTCATCGAAGCGGAAGACGCCGCAGGGATGCCTTTCGGAGAAGAGAACCTGGTCCATGCGCTGGCCAGGATCGAAACGGATCCCTGTGACAGGATCAGGGAGGCATTGACGGTCCATCTGGCTGGGCGGGAGGCTCACGATGATATGTCGGTACTGGTGGTCGATTGCCCGGCGGTGGCTTGAGCCGCCGGGAGCATGTCCCGAGTTGTTGCAGCCCCGTCGGGAGCTTCGTGCCCCTGCCGCGCGCATTGCTTGCCGCGGAGCCTGGGGTGATGAGGCCACGGACTGAGCCATGCTGAAGCCTCATCAAATGCGTTGGGGTGTGGATCAGTGGGCGGCTTATCTGAGCGCCCAGGAACTTCCCTGTATGCCGCGCTCCAAATTCATGCTGGCGGCGTTGGAGCAGGTCCAGGGAGAATTCCTTTCGGCCCGGGAACTGGCCGACATCGCCTCCGCCGATCCGTTCCTTTGCCTGCGTCTCCTGCGGGAGGCCGAAAAGCGGCGCACTCAGCGCCTGGGTCACGAGACGACCACGACCTTGGCGGCGGTCATGCAATTGGGCGTGGACGGTTTTCGCAAACTGCTTCTCAGCAGTCCGGAAACCGACGAGACCAACCTTGGTCTTGCCGCCTGCGAAGCGCGCGCCCACTTGGCCGCGCAGCTGGCGCAGCAATGGGGAGCCGCCCGTTCAGACATTTCGCCGGAGGAGGTGGCTCTCGCCACTCTGCTCTCGGAAATGGGCGAATTGCTCCTGTGGGCCTTCGCTCCCGAGTTGCCCCTGGCCGTCGTCGAAGCCTTGGAATCCGGCCGTGCCGAGCGCTCCGCCCGCGCCCAGGACGACGTCTGCGGCTTCGTCTTCAAGCAGCTCACCCTCAAATGCACCATGATCTGGAACCTGCCGCTCCTGCTGCAGCAACTGATACGCGGCGTCGACAATCCGCGGGCCAACCTATCGCGGATTTGCGCCGACACCGCCCGGCATCTGGCCGCCGGTCCGGACAATCCGGCTTTGCCCAGCGATCTTGCGGCGGCCAAGAAATTGATTCCGGCGGCTTCCCTGGAATGGCTTGCCGAACGGATGGCGGGCCTGGACGATGCGCGGCGCGGTGCGGTGATTGCCGCAGCCGACGAGCTCTTGCGCGCGGGGGACTGAGAGCCGCGGCGCGGGGCTGGGCCTGGCCGCCGTCAGGACGGGGCGATTTCCTCGCCTTCACCGGGTTCGCGCTGCTCCTCGGCAATGGCGAGCGACATGCCGCTGCTGCCCGAGGGCTCGCCACGCCGGCTCTTGAGCTTGATCGCCAGACGCAACTCGTTGGTCGAGTCGGCATTGCGGATCGCTTCCTCGTAGCTGATGTGACCCGCGTCGAAAAGGTCGAAGAGTGCCTGGTCGAAAGTCTGCATCCCCAATTCCCGACTCTTGTCCATCACCGGCTTGATCGCCGCCGACTGGCCTTTGGAGAGCAGTTCGGCGACCGTCGGGGTGTTGAGCAGGATTTCGATTGCCGCCTTGCGCTTGCCGTCCAGCGAACGGATCAGGCGTTGGGAGATCACCGCCTTGAGATTGGTGGCGAGATCCATCATCACCTGGGGCTTGCGTTCGTCCGGGAAGAAATTGACCACCCGGTCCAGGGTCTGGTTGGCGTTGTTGGCGTGCAGGGTGCCCATGCACAGATGCCCGGTTTCAGCGAAGGCCAGGGCGTGCTCCATGGTTTCCAGGTCGCGGATTTCGCCGATCAGGATGACGTCCGGGGCCTGGCGCAGGGTGTTTTTGAGGGCGTTGTGCCAGGACAGGGTATCGATCCCCACTTCCCGATGGGAGACCAGACACTGCTTGGAAACGTGCACGTATTCCACCGGATCCTCGACGGTGATGATATGGCCCGGGGCGCTCGAATTGCGGTGGTCTATCATCGCCGCCATGGTCGTGGATTTGCCCGACCCGGTTCCGCCAACCACCAGAACCAGGCCGCGCTTGGCGGTGATGACCTCTTTGAGCACCGCGGGCAGACCGAGTTTTTCGAAATTGGGGATTTCGCTGGTGATGGTGCGGATCACCATGCTGACCGAAGCCTGCTGCTGGAAGACATTGACCCGGAAGCGCGCGACGCCGGGCAGGGAAATGGCAAAATTGCACTCCAGTTCCCGGTCGAACTCTTCCCGCTGGGTGCGGTTCATCATGGTGAGCGCCAGGCACTTGGCGACATCGGCGGTCAGCTTCTGGGTGGAGAGCGCCTTCATGGTGCCGTGCACCTTCATCGTCGGCGAAAAATCCCGGGCGATGAACAGATCGGAACCGCCGTGCTGCACCATCGCCTTGAGGAGATTGTGCATGTAGGTCTTGTACTGGTCGCCCAGGATTTCTTCGCTCATCCGCCACCTCGCCACGGGTTTCTATGCCCCAGGAAACGCTCCGAAGGGCGCTTCGTCCGGCCATTACGACAGGCTACAGGGCTGCACGGGATAGTCAACTGTCATTGAACTTGGAGCGATCGACGACTCCCGTTAGCCTGGTCCCCTCGACAGGAATCGAACCTGTATTTGCCGCTTAGGAGGCGGCCGTTCTATCCATTGAACTACGAGGAGTGGGGGGCGTATTGTAGCCGCTGGCCCATACCCGCGCCAATTTGGCCGGTGCCAGCCGGTAGAATGGCGGCGGTCTCCTTGTCCACCTTCGTCCGGCCCTGTCATGCCCCTCCTGAAGCTATCCGGCGCCTGCCTCGCCTTCGGCCACGTGCCGCTCCTCGACCAGGCCGATTTCCAGCTCGATCCCGGAGAGCGCGTGGCGCTCATCGGACGCAACGGCACCGGCAAGTCTTCCCTGCTGGCGGCGTTGGCGGCGGGCAATGGGCGCGGGCGACTGGACGACGGCGAGGTCTGGGTCCAGCCCGGGCTGCGGGTGGCCTATGTCTCCCAGGAGCCGGAGTTTCCGCCCGGTTCGACCGTATTCGAGGCGGTGGTGGGGGGCCTGGGCGAAACGTCGGAGTTGTTGGCCGCCTACCATGCCGTGTCCCACCGGCTGGCGGATGGGGAGGAGCCCGCCGAGACGCTGCTGGCCCGCTTGGATGAACTTCAGCACGCCCTGGAGGCGCGGGGTGCCTGGACCATCGAAGCGCAGGCGGAGCGGGCGGTGGCCCGTTTCAAGCTGGAGGCCGAGGCGTCGGTCGCCACCCTCTCCGGCGGGCAGAAGAAGCGCCTGGCGCTGGCCCGTGCGCTGGTTTCGGCACCGGAAGTGCTCCTCCTGGACGAACCCACCAACCATCTGGACATCGACGCCATCGCCTGGCTGGAGGAGATGCTCGTCGAGTCGCGGATGACGCTCCTGTTCATCCCCCACGACCGCCGTTTTCTCGACC
>DAORDK010000123.1:0-8623 GCA_035345935.1 Rhodocyclaceae bacterium
CGCCACGGGGGATGGTCAGCCGCCCCAGCCAGGGACGTCGTCAGCGCTCGTCAAACGCCGACGGCGGAGGAAAGCTCTCGTTGGCGCACTCGGACCAGGGGAGGACTGGGATCGGTGCGGGAAGCGGGTATTCGCGGTGCAGCAGTACGGCAGGAGCGTCGACCCGGGGGCAGTGGCGGCGGCTGCCTAAGGTGCTGAAGCCAAAGCGGCGCTGGTAGTAACGGGCGTGGCGGGGGTTGACCTCGGTGACCACGTCCGTCGCGCCCAGGGCCGTGCGGCCATAGGCCTGGGCCGCCCGGAAGAGGGCCGCCAGAAGGTCCGGCCGGCCATGATCGGGCTCGGCCGCCAGACGGGTGATTTCACACACGATCCGCTGCTGGCGCCGTAGGCCTTGCAGTTCTTCGCGGTAAAGGGAGTCGGCCATGAGTCCTTCCGGAGAATCTCGGCCGAGGGTGAGGGTCGCGAGCGCCTCGTTGGCAGCCCAGGCGACCAGAACGATGCGGTGTTCTGCATCCCCACCATGGCTGCGGTAGCCTCGCCAGGAGTACATGCGGCGCACCAGGGCGGCCGCCGCCCGCTTCTGGTCGGGCGAGGTGGCGGGGCCTATGCTGACGTTGCGCAGGGTCGACGGCGGATCGGTGACCAGAACCAGCCGGTTGGCGGGCGGCGTTCGGGTCGGCCCGAGGGCCTGGCGCAGAGGGATTCTGGCCACGGTCGAAGTCACCCGGCTGCGACGCGGGGAAGACCGCTGTCGATGCGTGGTTTCGCGGTCGTCGAGGCATCGCTCGAGAGGGCGCTGATCTCGCCGCACAGCTCGCCGCCTTCGTCGATCACGAGCTTGCCGTAGCGTATCTTGCCGGTCACACGACCGGTCGCATGGATGATCAGTTGGGAGCGGGCAGTGAGTTCGCCTTCGAATCGACCGTGAACTTCCGCCACGTCGATGCTGACCTTGCCGGCGAAGGAGCCGGCTTCCGCGATACGGACGACGCGGCTGTCCATCGTCGCCTCGACCCGGCCTTCTACCACCAGTGTGTCGCAATCCAGGATTTCGGCACCCTTGAGCTTGACGTCGGGGCCGACGATCAGTCTGGCCCCCATATCGTTCGCAGCGTTTCCCACAGAGACTTCCTTGATCGCGGGGGCTGGAACAGCCTCCACGGCGTTAGGCTCGGGCAGCGTGGCCTTCGCGGGTTCCGGGGTGGCCTCGACGGCTGGACGAACGTCGCGGCGGACGAGGGATTCGTTGCGACTCAATACGCTGGGTTTGCTGAACATGAACACTCCTTTGCTGCCAGTTGCGTGGCGCTACTCTTGCGAAAGTCATGCCAAGCGTGAAATTTCTCACGTAAACAGCATATTGCCGGAAGTGGGGAATGCGGCGACCCGTCTGCGGAGGCGAGGAGTGTCGGGCAATGGCGACAATTTTTTACCGCTAAAGCCCAATATCCACAATAATCAAGGGGATGGCATGTCGCCAGAGAGCGACTTGTGCGCTAACTATATGAATTGTATATGGATAATTGATACGCTCCGAGCGTGCTCGCAGGGTGCCGGGTTGCGCGGGGAGGGCTAAACTACACCCTTTTTCGGGAACGGCAGCGCCGCTTGATGAACCGCATTTCGTTCCGCCACTCGATGCTGGCGGGTTTTCTTCTGATTGCCCTGCTCTTGGGCGGCGCGGCGATTCGCAGTTGGCTGGTGGTCGAGCGCTTCGTCGACCAGAGCCGGCAGGTGAGCGCTGAAGCCCTCCTGCTGACGGGTTTGATTCAGGATATTGTCGAGCGAACCCCGGATCTGGCGCGATCCGGGCAGCAGTACCTCGTTCTGGGTGATCCGATCCTTCTCGGCCGCTTCGACCAAAGCCTGGCCCTCGCAAGGGGCGCCGCCGAAAAGCTCGACGCCCTTCCGGAACGGCCGCTCGGGCCGCTGGCCCTGGAATGAGTGAAGGCAGCGGAGGGGATTGCCGCAGCCTTGCGCGACGGGACGCCACGATCGGAAATCGCTCCTCGGCTCGCGCTCCTAGACGAACTGAGCGGCCGACTGGGTCCGGCGGGCCGGCGCTGGATCGAAGCGCGCAACGGGCTGGTGATGGAAGAATTACAGGCCAACCGCATGCAACTGACTTATCAGGTCGCAGCGGCGGTCGGAGGAGCGGTCGCGGTCGCTCTCGCCATGGGCTGGTGGTTGGTGCGGCCGATACGCCAGTTGGAACGCAATATCCATCGTCTGGGGGAGAGTCGCCTGGATCAGGTGGTTCGGGTGCGCGGTCCCGCCGACCTGCGCCGGCTGGGGCGCCGACTCGAGTGGCTGCGGCAACGCCTGGCGGAACTGGAGGCCGACCGGGAGCGCAGCCTGCGGCATGTGTCGCACGAGTTGAAAACCCCGTTGACGGCACTCAGAGAAGGCATCGCCCTGCTTCAGGAGCGGGTCGTAGGTCCCCTCGATGCGTCGCAGCAGGAAGTCGTGGAGATCCTCCAACACAATGTGGTGCTGCTGCAGGATCAGATCGAGAGTTTGCTACGCTTGAACGCGGCGTCGTTCGACGCCCGGCGCCTTACTTTCCGTCCCCAGGTGGTCCGCCGGATTCTTGCCCAGGCGATCAAGGCAAGGGAACTCCAGCTTCAGGCCCGGCGAATCACGGTCCAAAGGGCGGCCCCGGCGGTTACCCTGCCGTTGGATGGCGAAAAACTCCAGGTCGTGGTGGACAATTTGCTGTCCAACGCCATCGATTTCAGTCCCGAAGGCGGAACGATATGCCTGCAGGCTCAGGTCAAGGGCAGCTGTCTGGTGCTGGATTGCATCGATCAAGGGCCCGGCGTTGCGCCGGAAGACGCCGAGCGCATCTTCGATCCCTTCGTGCGTGGGCGCCGGGAACCACCGGCGCCTCGTCAGGGCAGTGGCGTCGGCCTCTCCATCGTGCGTGAGCTGCTCACGGCCATGGGCGGTCGTGTCGGATTGGTCGCTGGTGAAGGAGCAGTCCAGGGGGCACATTTTCGAGTCGAGATTCCTTATGAAAACTGATCGATTTCTCCGTGGCCTTGCCTGGGCCATGCCCTTCTGCCTTGCCGCCTGCAATACCCCGCCGGCTCCACCGGCCCCGCCGCTCGAGGCCGTCGCTCAGCGGGCAACCGATGGGGGTTCTTCGGCTGGCGGCGTGATGCCGCTACTGGCCTACTATCAGCTCGTCAATCGGATGTCGGCCCAGGAACTTGCCCGGGAAAAGAGCGCGCTGGCGGCATCCCCCGCCAGTCCCGCCATCCAGGTCAGGATGGCCATGCTCCTGGGCCAGTCGCGGTCGGCGGCGGACATTGGGCGGGCCGCGAATCTGCTTGAAAGCGTGCTCCGCTCCGCTGATCCGGCAGCCGCCGATTATCATGCGTTAGCGCGCTTTCTGGCCGATCACTATGGGGAGCGCCAAAGGCTGGAACTCCAGGCGGATCGGGCCGCTCAACTGGCGAAGGACAGCCAGCGTCGGGCAGTTGAACTCCAGGACAAGCTGGATGCCTTGGCCGACATTGAGAGATCGCTCCCGGTACGCTCGCGGGGACCCCGCCAGGCACCCGGAGATGGCCGATGACTGCTGCTCCCGAATTTCGCCATGTCCTGGTGGTCGACGACGACGAGGACCTCCTTCGCCTTCTTGCGCTACGCCTCGGTGCTCGCGGTTTTCGCGTGTCTACGGCCGAGTCGGCCGAGGAAGGATTGGCCCGGATTGCCGTCGAGCCTCCCCATCTGGTGATCAGCGATGTGCGCCTTCCCGGTCGCGACGGCTTGGCCCTGTTCGAGGAAATCCGCGTCACCCGCCCGACGCTGCCGGTGATCTTGCTGACTGCCCACGGAACGATTCCCGATGCGGTCGAAGCGACTTCCCGCGGGGTGTTCGGCTATTTGACCAAGCCCTTCGACAGTCGCGTCCTGCTGGACAAGGTCGATCAGGCCCTGCGGCTCTCGGCGGCCGACCCCAGAGCCAGCATGGACGGGGACGCACCGTGGCGAGCGGGAATCGTCTATCGCAGCAGTCGTATGGCCGAGGTGATGGAAGAGGCCTGCGCGGTTGCCTCCTCCGATGCCAGCGTCCTGATACGCGGCGACAGCGGCACCGGCAAGGAAGTCCTCGCCCGGGCGATCCATCGGGCCAGTCCCCGGGCTGCGGCGCCCTTTGTGGCGATCAACTGCGGTGCCATCCCGGAGCAGTTGCTGGAGTCCGAGCTCTTCGGCCATGTGCGCGGGGCCTTCACCGGGGCTGCCAGCGCCCGCACTGGCTTGTTTCAGGCTGCTGACGGGGGAACCCTCTTCCTCGACGAAATTGGCGACATGCCGCTCGCGTTACAGGTCAAGCTCTTACGTGTCCTCCAGGAGCACGCCGTACGTCCGGTGGGCGCCACCCGGGCCGAGCCGGTCGATGTGCGAGTCCTCTCGGCGACCCATCGAGACCTGGAAGCGGCCTTGGCCGATGGGCGCTTTCGCGAGGATCTCTACTACCGCCTCGATGTGGTGACGCTCACCTTGCCGCGCCTGGACGAAAGGCGGGAGGACATTCCGCTCCTCGCCGCACATTTTGTTCGCCAGATTGCCGCAAAATACGGAAAATCCCTCGCCGGCATCGCTCCCGAGGGCCTGGCGTTGCTTGCCTCGGCAACTTGGCCAGGAAATGTGCGCCAGCTCCACAATGTGATCGAGCAATGCTGCGCCTTGGCCACCACGCCGCTGATTTCGCCGGCCCAGATCCAGAGGGCCCTGCGGCTTCCCTCGGTCGAGCCGCTGACCTACGCGGAGGCGAAGCAGCGATTCGAGCGCAACTATCTCGTACAACTGCTCAAACTCACCGACGGCAACGTCGCCGACGCGGCCCGCATCGCCGACCGCAATCGCACCGAGTTCTATCGCCTGCTCCAAAGGCACGATCTTGCCCCCGCGATGTTCCGGCTGGGCGAAGAGGGTGAGCCTGAGCTCAGGCCCTGAGGGCAGACCTTACGAGCTGGCGATGCCGGCCAGCAGCTTCTGGAGCTCGCCGGCTTCGTACATTTCGCGCATGATGTCGCAACCGCCGACGAACTCGCCGCGAATGAAAAGCTGGGGAATGGTGGGCCAGTTGGCGTAATCCTTGATGCCCTGGCGAATCTCGGGATCCTCGAGGACATTGACCGAGACGAATTCCTGGACGCCGCAGACCTTGAGAATCTGGACGGCGGTGGCGGAGAATCCGCATTGGGGGAACTGGGCGGTTCCCTTCATGAAAAGGACGACCGGGCTTCCGGTGACGGTTTGGTGGATGCGCTGCTGGACGGCTTCTGCCATGATCAAGTTTCCTGAGGATTCAAATCTGGCCCCCGCTCATGCGTTCGGTTCCGGCCAGGTCGGTGTTCGTAAGCACGCCTTTGAAACCGGCAGAGCGCAATAAGTTCCGGGACATTTCGCCCTGGTCGTGCCCATGTTCGAACCAAAGCCACCCGCCGGGCGTCAGGTGTCGCGCTGCGCCGGAAACAAGGGCGCGAATGCAGGCCAGGCCGTCACCGCCCGCGATGCCGTCGGTCAGCGCTCCCTGGGGTTCGAAGGGCAATCCGTTCAGATCCAGGTGGGGGTCGCCATGAACCACATAGGGTGGATTGGATACCAGGAGGTCGTAGCGTTCGCCTGCCAGGGGCGAATACCAGTCGCCCGCCCGAAATTCGACGCGAGCGCCGAGGCGCGCTGCGTTTTCCGTTGCCACGGCCAGCGCTTCCGGCGAGAGGTCGACGGCGAGCAGGCGGGCGTCCGGTCGTTCCAGTGCAAGGGTAATCGCAATGACTCCCGAACCGGTACCCAGGTCGGCGATGCGCGGACTGGAGATGTTCCGCAGCGTCTTCAACGCCTGGACGACCAGTTCTTCGGTTTCGGGCCGGGGAATCAAGACTGCCGGGGTCACGGTGAATTCCCGGCCGTAAAATCCGGCGGTACCGAGGACGTAGGCCAGCGGTTCTCCGCCCGCCCGGCGCGCAACGAGGGATTCGAGCCAAACGACCTGTTCGTGGGTCAGCACCTTCTCGGGGTGGGCAATCAGATCGGAATGCCTGCAATAGGCTGCCGCTTGAACGAGGAGCCGGGCGTCGAGGCGGTCAATGCGCTCTTCTGCCCAGCGCCAGGCAGCGCCCCGGGTCAGGATTCTGCCCATTACTCCTGCTCGGACAGAGTGGCCAGTTGCTCTGCCTGGTGCTCGTTGGCGAGAGCGCCAAGAAGTTCGTCCAGGTCCCCGTCGAGAATGGCGGCAATCTTGTAGAGGGTCAGATTGATCCGATGGTCGGTCACCCGACCCTGGGGAAAATTGTAGGTGCGGATGCGCTCCGACCGGTCGCCCGACCCGATCAGGCTTTTCCGGGTATTGGCAATCCGGCTTTGTTGGGCGCGGACCTGCGCGTCCTTGATGCGCGCGGCAAGGACGCGCAAGGCGGACGCCTTGTTGGCGTGCTGGGAGCGGCCATCCTGGCACTCCGCGACGATGCCGGTGGGGAGGTGGGTGACCCGGACCGCCGAATCGGTCTTGTTGATGTGCTGGCCACCGGCACCGGAAGCGCGAAAGGTATCGATGCGAAGGTCTGCGGGATTGAGTTCGACATCGCCGACTTCGTCGGCTTCCGACATGACAGCGACGGTGCAGGCGGAGGTATGGATACGCCCCTGGGTTTCGGTTTCCGGCACCCGTTGGACCCGGTGGCCGCCGGATTCGAATTTGAGCCGGGAGTACACACCGGTTCCGGCAATGCGGCAGATGATTTCCCGATAACCGCCGAGGTCGGATTCGTTTGCCGAAAGCACTTCGACTTGCCAGCGCTGGCGTTCGGCGAAGCGGCTGTACATGCGGATCAGATCGCCGGCGAAGAGCGCAGATTCGTCGCCCCCTGTTCCCGCCCGAATTTCGAGGATGACGTTCTTGTCGTCGTCAGGGTCGCGCGGTAGGAGGAGCTTCTGGAGGTCGAGCTCAAGTGCGGGTAGTCGACTCTGGGCGCTGGCCATTTCCTCGACCGCGAAGTCGCGCATGTCCGGGTCGGCGAGGAGTGTTCGGGCTTCAGCGATATCGGCCTCGACCCGGCGCAATTCAGCGTAACGTAGGACCACCGGTTCCAGTTCCGAGCGTTCCCGCGATAGGCGGCGAAACTGATCCATGTCCGCAATGGCGTTCTCGGCCGCCAAAAGAAGATCGATCTCTTCGAGGCGATCGCTGAGATGATCGAGCTTGAGGCGGATGCTGGCCTTCATGAGAAACCGGAATCTTCTGAAAAGCCGGTAATAGTACCTGACATCGCCGTTTATCGGCGACGGGCGGCATTGCCCAGCGTACCCGTCCTTGCGAATAATCGCCGGAACAAATTCTTCGCTCCATGCCCACCGTATCGAACGCCCTCATTGCCGTTGCTGAAGCCGTGGAAAGGCGCTGGCAGGGTTATCTCGCCCGCGGCGTCATCGACGCCTTCGTCGAGTTCACTTTGTCTCTCAACGGTTTGACCGAGCATCTCGCGCGACAGCAGATGCCCGGGCTGGTTCGCGCCAGTCAGGAACTGGAGAACACCGCCCTCAGCCTCTTCGGTGCCGGAGTAAACCATCCCCTGAGCGTGGAACGTAGCGGCGTCATTGCCCGCCAGTTGGGCGCGATCCTGCGGGAATTGCGGCGCCATGAACTGCCTGCGGTCGCCAGTCGCCGGGGAGCGGACGGCGGCGCGGCTGTGGAAGGGGCATGGAGTCGACCGCGGCAGATTCTGATCGTCTCCAGTCGAGATCATCCTTGGCGAGCGTCTCTGGCCGAGCAACTGGAATTTTTCGGTTTTGTTCCCTGCGGGATGCAGTGGGAGGAGAGCCAGACCGAACTCAACATTCCCCTTGCGGTCGTTTTCATTCCCGACGCCGAGGGGAGCTACGAAGCGGAGGCGGTCGCGACGATCCGCTTGCTACGTTCCGAGTTTCCAGCGAGTTCGTTCTACTGTCTTTCGGTTTCCGCCGAACTGCAGTCCATCATCGATCTTCAGCGCGCTGGAGCCGATTTCTGCATTCCGGTTGGCGAAAAGCTGAATGACCTGGTCTCCCGCATACTCGACCTCGTTCAGGCACGGGAGCAGCAGGTTCCGCGGGTACTCGTGGTCGAAGATTCGGCCACGGCGATCGCCCATATCCGTCGTTCCCTTTCGCAACATGGGATCGACAGCGAGGCCATCGGCGATCCCCGTGCCCTCCTTGAGGCCACTGCCCGCTACCGTCCAGACCTGGTGCTGATGGACATGTACATGCCTTATTGCACTGGTGTCGAGGTGACTCGTGCCCTGCGACAGTTGCGGGAGTACCAGTCCCTTCCGGTGGTCTATCTGTCTAGCGAGACCGATATCGTTCAGCAGGTCGAAGCCTTGCGCCTGGGAGGCGATCAATTTCTTACCAAGCCGGTCAATCCGGTGGTTCTCGCGGCGGTGGTGAAGACCAAGATCGAGCGCTACCGCGAGATGCTTCATTCGGGTCGTCACGACAGCCTGACCGGGCTCTTGAACCACTCGGCCGCCAAGGCCAAGTTGGACGACTTCTTCCGGGTTGCGGGCGGGGGCCCGCTCACCGCCGCCATGATCGACATCGTGGCGAAGGAAAAGCCGAGGCGGGTGATCAT